>NZ_JBLWSJ010000004.1:0-474595 GCF_048452665.1 Pantoea graminicola
TCAAATTTAGTGTGCTGATATGGCTCAGTTGGTAGAGCGCACCCTTGGTAAGGGTGAGGTCCCCAGTTCGACTCTGGGTATCAGCACCAGTTAAGACACGAGTTCGGTAAATAAAAGAATTTGCCTGGCGGCTGTAGCGCGGTGGTCCCACCTGACCCCATGCCGAACTCAGAAGTGAAACGCCGTAGCGCCGATGGTAGTGTGGGGTCTCCCCATGCGAGAGTAGGGAACTGCCAGGCATCAAATAAGAGAGAGCCCTTCGCACATGCGAAGGGCTTTTTTCGTTGTGTGGCAATAACGCTTTCACTTTCTGGCGTCTGTTATCCCCTCACTCTGCCGTCAGTGCATCTGCCAACAGTCAAAAAGCGAAGCTGCCTGAGTTATTCAGGCCATAAAAAACCCGGCACCAGGCCGGGTTAACAGGTTGTCTGAGCGTCTTATCAGTGGATAACCTGCGACAGAAACGCCCGGGTGCGCTCCGATTTTGGATTGGCAAAGAACTCCTGCGGTGGCGCGACTTCGACGATCTCACCGCGATCCATAAAGATCACCCGGTCTGCGACCGTTCGGGCAAAACCCATCTCGTGCGTTACACAGAGCATCGTCATCCCATCTTCAGCCAGGCCAATCATCGTATCCAGCACCTCTTTCACCATTTCAGGATCCAGCGCCGACGTTGGCTCATCGAACAGCATAATTTTCGGCTTCATACAGAGCGAGCGGGCAATCGCCACACGCTGCTGCTGACCGCCCGAGAGCTGTCCGGGAAACTTATGCGCATGTTCAGCGATACGCACGCGCTGCAGATAGTGCATGGCCAGTTCGTCCGCTTCCTTCTTAGGGATCTTCCTCACCCACGACGGCGCCAGCGTGCAGTTCTGCAACACGGTCAGGTGGGGGAAAAGGTTGAAGTGCTGGAAGACCATACCGACTTCGGTGCGCACGCGCTCAATATTACGCACGTCATCGTTGAGGTGAATTCCATCCACCACAATGCGCCCCTGCTGATGCTCCTCCAGATGGTTGATGCAGCGAATTGTGGTCGATTTTCCGGAGCCGGATGGGCCGCACAGCACGATGCGTTCGCGGGGTTTTACCTGCAGATTGATGTCTTTCAGTACGTGGAACTGCCCGTACCATTTATTTACGTTCTCAAGCGAGATCATCAGCGGGTCGGAAGAGTGTGTCATAGAGTCAGTCATGTAAAACCTCAGTGCGGTGTACGCCCGGTGTGAAAGCGCTTTTCCAGATACTGGCTATAGCGCGACATGCTAAAACAGAAGATCCAATAGACCAGCGCAGCAAATACATAGCCCTCGGTCGACATGCCCAGCCAGGCCGGATCGACCGTCGCCTGCTGGACGCTGCTGAAGAGATCGAAGAGGCCAATGATGATGACCAGACTGGTATCTTTAAACAGGGCGATGATGGTGTTCACCAGGCCGGGGATCGTGAGCTTCAGAGCCTGTGGCAGGATCACCAGCATCTGTGTCTTCCAGTAGCCGAGCGCCAGCGATTCGGCGGCTTCATACTGCCCTTTAGGCAGCGCCTGCAGGCCGCCGCGAACTACCTCGGCCACATAGGCGGACTGGAAAAGGATCACCCCGACCAGCGCACGCACCAGCTTGTCGATCGTTGTGCCTTCCGACATAAACAGCGGCAGCATTACGGATGACATAAACAGCACGGTGATCAGCGGAACGCCACGCCAGAACTCGATGAAGATAATCGACAGCGTGCGCACCACTGGCATCCGCGAACGACGACCCAGCGCCAGCAGGATGCCCAGCGGCAGTGCACCGGCAATCCCGACCGAGGCGATAATCAGCGTCAGCGTTAACCCACCCCATTGACGGGTTTCAACCCGCTCCAGCCCCAGATAACCGCCATAGAGCAGGAACCAGACCGTCAGCGGATAGATGACCGCCCAGGCGGCGATATAACGTCCGCGATAAGGCAGGCTTTTCACGAACATCGGCACAATCGACAACAGGCCAATCACCAGTGCCAGGTTAATGCGCCAGCGCAGCTCATGCGGGTAGAGCCCATACATGAACTGACCAAATCGCGCATGGATAAAGACCCAGCAGGCGCCCTCTTTGGTGCAATCGGCGCGCGTGGAGCCGATCCAGTTGGCCTGAAAAACCAGCCAGTTCAGCGCGGGCGGAATGACATGCCAGATTATCCAGAGGCATAGCAGCGTCAGTAAGGTATTAAACCAGCTTGAAAACAGATTTTTACGAGCCCAGAGCCAGGCGCGACTGAACAGCGTCGTCGGGACGGGGGGCGTTTCATGTGTAGTCACAGACATAGGGATCCCGTTCTCTTAACGCTCAACCAGCGCAATCTTGCGGTTGTAGACGTTCATAAGCAGCGATATCAGCAGGCTGATAATCAGGTAAACGCCCATCGTGATCGCGATTGTTTCGATAGCCTGACCGGTCTGATTCAGGACCGAGCCGGCAAACAGCGACACCATATCGGGATAACCGATGGCGGCGGCCAGTGAGGAGTTCTTCACGATGTTCAGATACTGGCTGGTCAGCGGCGGAATAATCACCCGCATGGCCTGCGGGATAATCACCTGGCGCAGCGTCACCGGATTCGGCAGGCCCAGCGAACGTGCGGCTTCATGCTGACCATGCGGTACCGACTGAATGCCGGAGCGGATAACTTCCGCGATAAACGACGAGGTATAGATCGAGAGTGCCAGCGTCAGCGCCGCCAGCTCCGGAATCATCACCGAGCCACCCCGGAAGTTGAACCCGCGCAGTTGCGGCACATCCCAGTGCGTTGCCGGACCAAAACCCATGTAGGCCAGCAGCGGGAAAAGGATCAGCATCCCCACCGCAGCGGGCCATGTGCGACGTAACTGACCGGTTTTCAGCTGGTGCGTTCGGTTAAAGCGGAACAGGCCATAGCTCACAGCCAGTGCCAGAAGCAGCGCGATAACAAACGGCCAGCTGCCGGGGGCGTAGGTCGGCCACGGCACGTAGAGCCCGCGATTGCTGACATAAGCCAGATCGAAGGCGTTCAGCGCCTGGCGCGGGCCGGGCAGGTTGCGCAGTACCGCAAAGTACCAGAAGAAGATCTGCAGCAGAGGCGGGATATTACGGAAGGTTTCGATATAGATATTTGAAAGCTTCCGCAGCAGCCAGTTGTCAGACAGGCGGGCCAGACCGACCGCGAATCCGATAATCGAGGCGAAAACAATACAGAGTGCAGAGACCAGCAGCGTGTTGGTTAATCCGACCATAAACACGCGCGCGTAGGTATCTCCCTCCGTGTACTCAATCAGGTGCTGCACGATGCCGAAACCGGCCGTGCGCTCAAGAAATCCGAATCCCGATGTAATGCCGCGACTGGCGAGGTTGATAATGGTGTTGTGCACCAGATAACCCACCACACCAAGCACCGCGACGACGGCGATGAGCTGATAAATCCAGGCGCGAACCGTGGGATTACCAAATGAAAAATCCCTTTTCACGGTTGGGCGTTGTGACATGTTGAAACCTCAGTAACGAAAGCTGGGGTAGGGCACCGCAGAATACGGTGCCCGATTGGCGAGGTCTGTTAACGTACCGGCGGTGCGTACTGAATGCCGCCCTGGTTCCACAACGCATTCTGACCGCGAGCAATCTTCAGTGCGCTATCTTTACCGACGTTACGGTCAAAGCTTTCCTGATAGTTGCCCACCTGCTTGATGATGTTGTAGGCCCACTTGTTATCCAGCTTCAGATCTTTACCAAAATCACCTTCTGATCCGAGCAGATGCGCCATATCCGGCGTCGTTGGCTTCGCGGCCATCTGGTCGACGTTCTTCGAAGAGATACCCATCTCTTCCGCGTTCAGCATGGCGTAGAGCGACCATTTCACGATGGTGAACCAGTCATCATCGCCGCGGCGTACCAGCGGCCCCAGCGGCTCTTTAGAAATCACTTCTGGCAGCACGATGAAGTCGTCAGGCTTGCCCAGCTTGATACGCAATGCATAAAGCTGAGACTGGTCAGAGGCCAGCGTGTCGCAGCGACCGCTATCCAGCGCCTTGGCCGACTCATCAGAACGATCAAAGGTCACCGGGGTATATTGCATCTTGTTGGCTTTGAAGAAGTCCGCCACGTTCAGCTCGGTGTCGGTGCCCGCCTGGATACAGACGGTGGCGCCATCCAGCTCTTTCGCACTTTTCAGACCGGCTTTCTGGTGAGTCAGGAAGCCGATGCCGTCGTAATAGTTCACGCCCGCAAACAGGAAGCCCATACCGCCATCACGCGATGAGGTCCAGGTGGTGTTACGTGACAGCACATCGACTTCGCCGGACTGCAGGGCGGTGAAACGCTCTTTGGCGGTCAGCGGGGTATATTTGACTTTGGTGGCATCGCCAAATACTGCGGCAGCCGCAGCACGACAGACATCCACATCGATACCCGTGAACTTGCCACTGGCGTCGGCATAGGAAAAGCCCGGCAAGCCGTCACTGATCCCACATTGAACAAACCCTTTTTTCTTGATCGCATCCAGTGTGGTGCCTGCGTGTGCCTGCTGAGCAAGGCCAGCCAGCGCAGCAGCGGCGATCAGCGTAGAGAGCATCATCTTTTTCATAAAGCATCCTGTGTGGCGGGATTATGTTGTTATGTTTGCGCACTTTACTGTGCGTTTTTTTCCTGTCTGTGGCAGTCAGCCATCCACGACTCTGCAAAGCTGATGCCAGGTTTGCAGAGGCCTGAATAGGATTGAAAGAACGGCTAATAATCGGAAGCACCCTGAAAGTTCCGCTAATATCGCGCACCAAAAGGAAGCAATGCGAGTCGACCCGATCACATTTAGTGCAAATAGTTTCACTAAATGAGAGCAGTGTGAGCGTTCACTCAGGGCGAAATGTATGGAAAGCATCTGTTGCTTTTTAATGCGCAGAAAATCACACAATCAGAGGTGACAGGGAGGGAGAGCCAGACCAGAAGTAAAACAGCAGAGAGAACAGGGAAAGCGAGGGGGCAAAATATCACGCCAGCAACTGCAACTATAGTTACCATATTGCGGGCAACTGTTTCACGTCCTGTGCCGCGACTTTGTGGGATAACGCACAAATAAAAACGCCAGCCCGAAGGCTGGCGTGATTAACAGACTGAACTAAAAATCAGTTCATGCCGTATTTTTTCAGTTTCTTACGCAGCGTACCGCGGTTGATACCCATCATCAGGGCAGCACGGGTCTGGTTGCCACGGGTATACTGCATCACCATGTCCAACAGAGGCTGCTCGACTTCAGCCAAAACCAGCTCATACAGGTCGCTCACATCCTGACCATTCAGTTGAGCAAAATAGTTCTTCAGTGCCTGTTTAACCGAATCACGCAAAGGTTTTTGAGTTACCTGATCCTGTGAGTTAACGGTAGAAACGGTCAGTACGTCAGAATTTACGCGTTGTTCGAACATAGTTCTTTCAGCTCTTTATTTCGTTACGCAAGATTTTCGAAGTATGCCTCCAACGCCTCCAGCTGTTCGCTGGCATCCTCAATGGCGTTGAATGTGCGCCGAAACTGGTCATTAGGGGCATGCTCCTGCAGGTACCAGGAGACGTGCTTGCGCGCTATACGGTATCCCTTGCCTGAACCGTAAAAGTCGTGCAGCTCACGTATATGCGAAACAAGCAAGCGCTTGACCTCTGCCAGCGGCAGCGGGGCAAGCAGCTCCCCAGTGTCCAGATAATGCTGGATTTCCCGGAAGATCCACGGTCTTCCCTGAGCAGCGCGTCCTATCATCAGAGCATCGGCCCCTGTATAGTCGAGCACCGCTCTGGCTTTATGCGGGTCAGTTATGTCTCCATTCGCGATAATCGGAATGGAAACACTCTGCTTAACTGTCCGAATGCTGTCATATTCAGCTTCTCCGTTGAACAGGCAGGCACGAGTGCGGCCATGTATCGTCAGAGCCTGGATACCGCAGCGTTCAGCCAATTGGGCAATCGCGACACAGTTCCTGTTTTCAGGATCCCAGCCAGTACGAATTTTCAGCGTGACCGGCACGTTCACTGCATTAACCACTGCGGAGAGAATCGACTCCACCACGGCGGGATATTGCAGCAAGGCTGAACCCGCCATTTTGCGGTTAACCTTCTTGGCAGGGCACCCCATATTAATGTCGATAACCTGTGCACCAGCTTCAACATTAATGCGTGCAGCTTGCGCCATTTCGCTGGGATCGCAACCGGCAATCTGCACGGCGCGAATGCCTGGCTCATCACTGTGCACCATACGTAAGCGAGATTTGTCGCTTGCCCAGACTTCGGGGTTTGATGACAACATCTCAGAAACTGCCATGCCTGCACCCATTTCATGACACAACGTCCTGAACGGCCTGTCGGTAATACCGGCCATAGGCGCTGCAATCAGTCGATTTCTCAGCTGGAGGTTTCCAATACGCATGAAGTCAGAATGGCCATACTGTGTCTGCAAGGCGGCGTATATTACGCATTTTTGCAGGAAGATGAAAGGCCAAACTTTGAACAATCAGCAAGAAAGATCAATGAAAACGGGGTGATGACAGGAACTATTAATAATTAAACTTAAATATCAGACACTTAATAATTTATGCTGAAATTGTGAACAAAAGTTTTTCCAGAAAAGTACGCCAATTCACCAGATAATAAACGTCACATGCCGTGATTAACGATACAAGCATCCAGTCCAGGTCAGAAAAGCCCGCAACTTACGCTGCGGGCTGGTTGAATATGCTGTTACGACGCTTTGCGCCTGAAACTGCGCTATCCGTGAGGCAGAGGGGGGCAAAAATCAGGATTTAATTCCGGTAATCCGGCACCACTCCTCTTTGACCGCCACCGGGTCGAGAGCGAATTCGCCCGCGTAGGCTTCACAGACACCCTCCGCCTGGCTCTCTAACACACCGGACAGGCCCAGATGGCCGCCAGACTTCGGCAACACGCTAATCAGCGGGGCCAGCTCACGCAGCGGGCCTGCCAGGATATTGGCGACGACCACATCCGCCTGCAGATTGTCGGGCTGCTGGTAGGGCAGATAGAGCGACAGACGGTCGGCAACGCCATTACGCTCGGCATTATCCCGGCTGGCCTGAATCGCCTGCGGATCGATATCAATGCCGATCGCCTGAGCGGCACCCAGCTTCAGGGCGGCGATCGCCAGGATCCCCGAACCACAGCCGAAATCGATCACGGTCTTGCCGGCCAGATCCAGCCCGTCAAGCCAGGTGAGGCAGAGCGACGTCGTGGGATGCGTGCCGGTGCCGAATGCGAGCCCGGGATCCAGCATCACGTTGACGGCATCGGGATCCGGCACGTCGCGCCAGCTTGGACAGATCCAGAGACGCTCGCCAAAACGCATCGGGTGGAAGTTTTCCATCCATTCTCGCTCCCAGTCTTTGTCTTCGATCTGCTCGATCCGGTGGCGAAAACCTGCACCCAGCAGCGGATGCTGGGCCAGTTCGGCGGTGACAAAAGCCATGTCCGTCTCTGCATCAAACAGGCCGATAACATCGGTATCGCCCCACAGGCGTGTCTCACCCGGCAGCGGTTCATAAACCGGCGTGTCGTTGGTATCCTGAAAAGTCACGGAGACGGCACCGATCTCCATCAGTGCGTCGCTCAGCGTTTCCGCATGTTCACCTGAGCTGTTTATTTTGATTTGAATCCACGGCATAACGTCTCTCTTTCCGTCAATGTTGCGACGCGTCGACCCTATGCGGCGCGCGTCCAAACAGGTTGCCCACTAAAAAGGCCAGCAGGCTCAGAATCAGTGAAGGCACGATGGGGTGAAAACCCAGAATCTGCAGGTTGAGGCTCGCCAGAAAGGCGTAGCAGCCTCCGCCCACCACCATGCCGGTAATGGCACCAGCGGCATTGGCGCGCTCCCAGTAGAGGCCCAGAACCAGTGGCCAGAGGAACACCGCCTCAAGGCCGCCAAAGGCCAGCAGATTCAGCCAGATAATCATATCGGGCGGGTTCCATGCCGCAATCAGCAGCAGGATACCCAGTGCAAAGGTAATGGTGCCAGACAGCCGTCTCAGCCGCGTCTCATTCTCCAGATGTTGCGGGGCGACACGCAGATAGAGATCTTTTATCAGCGTAGCCGACGCCTGCAACAGCTGGGCATTGATGGTCGACATAATGGCGGCCATCGGTGCAGCCAGAAACAGACCGGCCGCCAGCGGCGGCAGAACGGTAATCATCAGGGTCGGTATTACGCTATCCGGCACGGTCAGGTTCGGCAGGACGGCCCGGCCCAGCGCACCGGCCAGATGCATACCCAGCATCAGGATCACCACCACGATGGTGCCCAGAATAATAGCCCGATGCACGGCCTTGCTGTCTTTGTATGAGATGCAGCGCACCGCCGTATGGGGCAGGCCAATTACTCCAAAGCAGACCAGAACGATAAACGAACTCAGGAACGTTGGCGTAATAATCTCGCCAGGCCCCTGCGGCGACAGCAGCGCAGGATCGATCGCATGCAGTTTCTCAACGGCCATGCTGAGGCCGCCAGCCTGATGGATCACCGCGAACAGCAGCAGGCAGGTGCCAATCAGCATCACGATCCCCTGCATGGCGTCATTGAGAACGCTGGCGCGGAAGCCGCCAAACGCCGTATAGAGCGCGATGGTGCCGCCAAAGATCAGCAATCCTTTGTCATAGGGGATGCCCGCGGCGGTTTCAAGCAGACGGGCACCGCCAATAAACTGCACCGTCATGGCGCCGATAAAGGCGATTAGCAGGCTCAGGCTCGCCAGCCAGATCAGCAGCGGGCTCTGATAGCGGGCATAGAGCATATCATTCAGCGTGACTGCATTATATTTCCGCGCCAGGATGGCAAACTTTTTCCCCAGCACGCCCAGCGAAAGCCAGACGGCGGGCACCTGTACCATCGCCAGCAGAACCCATCCCAGCCCATATTTATAGGCCGCACCGGGACCGCCGATAAACGAGCTGGCGCTGATATAGGTGGTGGTGAGGGTCATCGCCAGCACAAATCCGCCCATCGAGCGGCTGCCAAGGAAATATTCCGTCAGAAAACTGCCCTGACGCCTTTTGCGCACGGCAAAAATCGACAGTGCAGCAATCAGCACCAGATAGATCAGTAACGGCAGGATAATTTCACCGTTCATTTTTATCCTCCAGCGGCATATCGCGGAAAATCATCCGCACCATCAGCCAGCACAGAAAAATGAACAACAGGGGAGCAAACAGGCAGGAGAGTTCGAACCAGCGCGGCAGTCCGGTCACACCGCTTTCGCTGCCACCCAGCCAGGCGGAAAGCCCCCAGGCAGCCAGCCAGAGCAGGGTGAGATAGAGAGACCAGCGTGCCTCTTTATGTGCCTGGATAAAACGAGCATCCATGATTCAACCTTAACGCCAACGGCAAAAGAAAAAGGCCGGATTAACCGGCCTCTGACTGACTCAGCGTTGCGATTACTTCTCGTGCAAGCCGAGTTTTTTCTCCAGATAGTGGATATTGGTTCCACCGTGCTGGAAATTCTCATCGGACATGATTTTCATCTGCAGATCAACGTTGGTCTTGATACCGTCGATGATCAGTTCCGCCAGCGCATTCTTCATGCGGGCGATGGCCACGTCACGCGTTTCGCCGTAGGTGATCAGCTTGCCGATCATGGAGTCGTAATAAGGCGGCACGGTGTAGCCTGAGTAAATGTGCGACTCCCAGCGCACGCCAAAACCGCCTGGCGCGTGGAAGCGGGTGATTTTACCCGGGCTTGGCAGGAAGGTCACCGGATCTTCGGCGTTGATACGGCACTCAACCGCATGTCCGCGAATCACCACTTCATCCTGTTTGATCGACAGGGGCTGACCGGCAGCAATACGCAGCTGCTCTTTGATCAGATCCACACCGGTGATCATCTCTGTCACCGGATGTTCCACCTGAATACGGGTGTTCATTTCAATGAAGTAGAACTCACCGTTTTCATACAGGAACTCGAAGGTGCCTGCGCCACGATAGCCGATCTCAATACAGGCTTTTGCACAGCGATTGCCGATGAAGCTGCGCAGCTCCGGCGTGATGCCCGGACCTGGTGCTTCTTCGACCACTTTCTGGTGACGACGCTGCATGGAGCAGTCGCGCTCGCCCAGATAGATCGCGTTGCCCTGACCATCGGCCAGAACCTGAATCTCGATATGACGCGGATTCTCCAGATACTTCTCCATGTACACCATGTCGTTGTTGAAAGCCGCTTTGGCTTCCGCTTTCGTCATGTTGATGGACTGTTCCAGATCTTTGTCGCTGCGCACGACGCGCATACCACGACCGCCGCCGCCGCCAGACGCTTTGATGATGACCGGATAGCCGATGCGCTTAGCAAAGGCACGGTTCTTTTCCATGTCATCCGTCAGCGAACCGTCAGAGCCCGGTACGGTCGGGACGCCAGCTTTCTTCATCGCGTTGATCGCAGAAACTTTGTCGCCCATCAGACGAATCGTTTCGGCTTTCGGACCGATGAAGATAAAACCAGAGCGCTCAACCTGCTCGGCAAAATCGGCATTCTCAGACAGGAAGCCGTAGCCCGGGTGAATCGCGACTGCGCCCGTGATCTCTGCAGCAGAGATCAGCGCCGGGATGTTGAGATAACTTTTAACTGACTGCGCAGGGCCGATGCAGACGGTTTCGTCTGCCAGCAGCACATGCTTCAGGTCACGATCCGCGCTTGAGTGTACCGCAACAGTCTTGATGCCCAGTTCTTTACAGGCACGCAGAATGCGCAGCGCAATCTCACCGCGGTTAGCAATAACAATTTTATCCAGCATGATCTGCCCCGTTACTCGATGATAACCAGTGGCTCGTCAAATTCGACCGGCTGACCGCTCTCAACCAGGATCGCTTTCACCACGCCTGATTTGTCTGCTTCGATCTGGTTCATCATTTTCATGGCTTCGACGATGCACAGGGTATCGCCCGCATTCACTTTCTGACCGACTTCCACAAAGGCTTTCGCATCCGGGCTCGGCGTGCGGTAGAAGGTACCGACCATCGGTGAACGCACGATGTGACCGCTGATTTCAGCCGGTGCCGCGTCGGCAACCGCCGCAACAGGCGCAACCGCCGTCGCCAGCGCAGGCTGCTGAACAGGGGCAGCGTAAGCCTGCTGCATCATCGGGTAACCGCTATTTGCAGGTGCACGGCTGATGCGAACGGATTCTTCACCTTCAGAGATTTCCAGCTCAGAAATGCCAGACTCTTCAACCAGTTCGATCAGTTTTTTAATTTTACGAATATCCATGAGTGGGGTTCCGTACTCAGTTTGATTAATTAGTTTGAGACAGGCGTTTGACTGCCGTTTGTAAAGCCCATGTGTAGCCGTCAGCGCCAAGCCCACAGATCACGCCAGCAGAAACATCAGAAAGATAGGAGTGATGACGGAAGGGCTCGCGGGCATGCACATTGGAGAGATGAACCTCGATAAAGGGTATTTCTACCGCTAACAAGGCATCACGCAGTGCGACACTGGTATGGGTAAACGCGGCAGGATTAATGATGATGTAATCCACATTGCCTTTGGCCTCATGAATGCGATCAATCAGCTGAAATTCAGCATTGCTTTGCAGGTGGCTCAACTCCACATTCAGCTGGTCTGCCTGGCGTGTCAGATCGTCAACAATCTGACGCAGCGTGGTGTGACCATACTTCTCAGGTTCGCGGGTTCCCAGCAGGTTAAGGTTGGGTCCGTTCAAAAGCAGAATATGTAATTTATGCGCCATCGTGCTGCCATCTCCCGCAATCATTGAGGCATCGCGTAAAATACCTTGCGAATCTTCATTTGTCACCTTTCAGGATGAAAAAGAAGACCCGACGAGCAATAAAGCCGGGCATTATATCCGTTTCGTGTCATTTCGCAGCAAAATACTGGTCTTATCTGCGAAGATGATCGGATGTGGCCTGGAGGCCACATCTTTTATCAGAAAACAGCAGCGGAAAACAACGGGCCAAGCGCTAACGGGGCCACCCTTTGAGGAATTTTTTGTAACGCCAGGCTAACAGTATCGCCGCCAGCAGCGCATAGATAAGTGGCTGGGGGGAGAGGATTTTTACCGACCAGATATAGTGGATCGGCGCCAGGATAGCGACCAGATAGACCAGATTATGCAGGGTCTGCCAGCGTTTGCCGAGTTTGCGCTGCGCGCGCTGAAACGAGGTCAACGCCAGGGCCAGCAAGATCAGCCAGCTGATAATGCCCAGCGTCAGATAAGGCCGGGAGATCAGCTCGCTGCCCAGCAGACGCAGGTTATCGATGCCCAGTTCCAGCAGGTAGTAACTCAGCAGGTGGAGAGAGGCCCAGACAAATGTCCAGACGCCCAGCAGACGACGGGTGCGGATTAACAGCGGCTGTTTACCGTAACGGGCCAGCGGTGAAACCAGCAGCGTACCCAGCAGCAGCTTCAGCGCCATCCGGCCGGTAAAGTGCTGAATATCTTTGGCCGGATCCGCGCTCAGTCCACCCTGCATCGCGGCAAGGATCAGATAGACCAGCGGCAGAAAGGCCGCCAGATGCAGGATCACCTTGAGCCACACGATCTGTTTCAGTGTCAGGCGCACCACTTAGTAATTCTCCCGTAAATCCATGCCACGGTAGAGCGAAGCCACCTGATCGGCATAGCCGTTGAACAGCAGGGTGGGTTGACGTTCAACCTTCAGCGTGCCGCCCGGACCAATGAAACGCTCGGTCGCCTGCGACCAGCGCGGATGGTTAACATGCGGGTTCACATTGGCATAAAAACCATACTCATCGGCGGCGATCTGGTTCCAGGTGGTCGGCGGCTGTGTCGCGGTCAGCGTAATTTTGACGATCGACTTGATGCCCTTGAAACCATACTTCCACGGCACGGTCAGCCGAATCGGCGCACCATTCTGCGGAGGCAGCGCTTTACCATAGACCCCGGTCGTCAGTATCGTCAGCGGATGCATCGCCTCATCCAGACGCAGACCCTCGACATAGGGATAGTTGAGGCCGCCACCGATAAAACGATCTTTCTGGCCCGGCATCTGCTCAGGATCGTAAAGGGTCTGGAAAGCAACAAAGCGCGCCTTGCTGGTGGGTTCCGCCAGAGAGAGCAGCTTATTCAGTTCAAAGCCTATCCAGGGCACCACCATCGACCAGGCTTCGACGCAGCGCATGCGATAGATCCGCTGCTCCATGGCGAACTTTTTAAAGATGTCATCCATATCCAGCGTCATCGGCTTCGCGACTTCCCCGTCAATGGTCAGTTTCCATGGCTCCGTTTTCAGGGTTCCGGCATTGGCGGCGGGGTCGGCCTTGTCCAGCCCGAACTCATAGAAGTTGTTATAGCCGGAGACTTTATCTGCGGGCGTTAAGGTGAGGTCGGCCTGATATTGCGCGGGTCTGGTGAACTCCAGCGGCCGGCCTGCGGGGGCGGCCGGGCGATCGTTGCCTTTAAACCAGCTGAGAATGTCGGCATTTGCCATGCCCGGCATCCCCATCGCCGCCGCGCTGAGTCCCAGCGTTTTCAGCACCTGACGGCGCTTCATATTAAAAATGCTTTCCGGCGTTACGTCGCCTTCGGTCAGATAGGGTGTGCGTTTCATGGGCCTTCTCCAGACAGGATGTCATCAACCAGCATGATGACTATCGCTGATATCAGCCAGTTTCGCCGTGAAAATGTGAAATTTCCTGGCTGCGCTTAGCGATGAGAATGCACTGAAAAGTGTCGGGATCAACGTCAGCTTCGCTATCACGACGATATACTTCGGCTTCATGCGACCCGGCGCTGTCGACAGCGGCAAATTATGCTATTTTTGCTCGCGTTTTCGTCAGGCTGACGGTACAAGGTTGGGTGATCCGGTTATCACCCCAGTAAGACAGGCACAGGGATGCGACTAACCACAAAATTATCGGCGATTATTACGTTTTTAAGCCTGCTGGCCATGTCACTGATGCTGGCGGGCTGCGTATTCAGCGTGATCTGGTTCAGTCATGAACGGGTTGAACATCGGGCGCAGGCGCTGGCCACGGAAGTGGATCAGGCGATGTTCACCCAGACGCCGTCAGAGATACAACGCTGGCTGGTGCGCATGATGCCGGTCATGAATGCCGAGCAGATCCTGCTTCACAACGGCAGGCAGACGTTTCTCACCCTCTCACGACATGAAAACCCGATGCTGGAAGATGAGCCTAACCGGTTTATCCAGGTTGATGTGCCGTTGATGCATCAGACCGGACTGGCACTGCGGGTCGTCACCCTCGATCCCGCCAGAACCTGGCTGGGCTCGATCACCGGCACCTCCACGCTGAGTCTGCTGTTTGCCATCATACTGGTAATGAGCCTGACGCTGCTGATGATGCATCGCTGGCTCACGCGTCAGTGGCGCGGCATGGAGCATCTTGAAGCGCGGGCCGAGGCGATTATCAGCGGAGAGCGGGGCGTGATGCCGGAGCGCGTCATGGATGAGTGGCCACCCCGCGCCAGCCGCGCACTGGATGTGCTGCTGGCCGATCTGCAGGAGGCGGGCGAACAGCGTCTGCGTATCGACACGCTGATCCGCACCTTTGCCGCCCAGGATGGCCGCACCGGCCTGAATAACCGGCTCTTCTTCGATAACCAGCTGGCGACGCTGCTGGAGGATCAGGAAAATGTCGGCACCCACGGCGTGGTGATGATGATCCGTCTGCCTGATCTGGACACGCTGAGAGACGCTCTGGAGCCGGGGCTGCCAGAGGAGTACCTCTTTAACTTCGTCAATATGCTTTCCACTTTTGTGCTGCGCTATCCCGGCGCACTCCTGGCGCGCTACTTCCGCAGCGATTTCGCCGTACTGCTGCCGCATCGCAGTCTTAAAGAGGCCAACGCGATCGCCGATCAGCTGATCAATGCGGTGGACTCTCTGCCGCCGATGCGGCTGGTGAACCGGGATGACCTGATTCATATCGGTATCAGCGCCTGGTGCAGCGGTCAGACGGTGCCACAGGTGATGGAAAATGTTGAGATGGCGACGCGTCGCGCGACGCTGCTGGGCGGCAACAACTGGACCAACGGCGCCGGTAATCCGCAGGATGCCGGGCGGGGAAGCGTACGCTGGCGGACGCTGCTGGAGAATACGCTGAGTCGGGGCGGGCCACGGCTCTACCATAAGCCCGCCGTCAACCTCGAAGGCAAGGTGCAGCATCGGGTCATGCTGACCCGCATCTTCGACGGCGATAAAGAGGTGCTGGCCGCGGAGTATATGCCACTGGTACAGCAGCTCGGCATGGCGGAGAGCTGGGATCGCCAGCTGATGACTCGCATCGCGGCGCTCTCTGAACTCTGGCCCGAAGAGACGCTGGTGATCCCGGTGACGATTAACTCACTTCTGCAGCGCCCCTTCGTGCTCTGGCTGCAGAACATGCTGCTGCAGTGCCCGAAATCGCAAAGAAAACGATTTTTATTTGAACTTGCCGAGGCAGATGTTTGTCAACACATCAACCGGTTAGCGCCGGTATTCCGTGCGCTGAAGGCTTTTGGCTGCCGGATTGCGGTGAATCAGGCCGGTTTAACCGTGGTCAGCAGCGCCTATATACGGCAGCTGCCGCTGGAAGTGATCAAGCTCGATGCCGGTCTGGTGCGCAACATCGAGCGGCGGACCGAAAATCAGCTGTTCGTGCAGAGTCTGCTGGAAGTCTGTAAGAGTACGGGTGTGCGGGTGTTTGCTGCCGGCGTCCGGACGAAAGCGGAGTGGCAGACGCTGGCGGCGCTGGGTGTGGCTGGCGGTCAGGGCGATCTTTTTGCCCCTTCGCTTCCGGTTAACAGTAACGTGAAAAAGTATTCACAACGTTACCGTATTTAATCAATTGCCGTCGTGCAGACGGCAATGTGCGGTTTTTTTTAATGTTTAGCCGCGTCTGAATCCCGGACTTTTCTGCCGGAAATGTTAGATTTTATGTCGGGCAGGAAAGGGGCCGATATCGCGAAAGGCAGTACTGATGGCCTCTGGTCGCCATTCTGCCATGACAGATCGCCGGTTCGGATGACTTAAACGCAATCAGGCCTCTTTTTTCACCGAAGCAGAACGTTTTTGCGCCTTGTGGCCGCTTCGTGTGGTTGGTAAAGTAAGCGGATTTTATTTTCCGCCCCCAGCTTGCAGGATTATCCCTTAGTATGTTTAAAAAATTTCGTGGCATGTTTTCCAACGACCTGTCCATTGACCTGGGTACTGCGAATACCCTGATTTATGTAAAAGGACAGGGCATCGTGCTGAACGAGCCTTCCGTTGTCGCTATCCGACAGGACCGTGCCGGTTCACCGAAAAGTGTCGCGGCCGTGGGTCATGACGCCAAACAGATGCTTGGCCGTACGCCCGGCAATATTGCCGCTATCCGTCCGATGAAAGATGGCGTTATCGCTGACTTCTTCGTGACCGAAAAGATGCTGCAGCACTTCATCAAACAGGTTCACAGCAACAGCTTTATGCGTCCCAGCCCACGTGTGCTGGTCTGTGTCCCCGTCGGAGCAACCCAGGTTGAACGTCGCGCCATCCGTGAATCCGCCCAGGGCGCAGGCGCTCGCGAAGTCTTCCTGATTGAAGAGCCGATGGCTGCCGCGATCGGTGCAGGTCTGCCCGTGTCAGAAGCGACCGGTTCAATGGTCGTCGATATTGGTGGCGGTACCACTGAAGTCGCCGTGATCTCCCTGAACGGCGTGGTTTACTCCTCCTCGGTCCGTATTGGCGGCGATCGTTTCGATGAAGCTATTATTAATTATGTGCGTCGTAACTACGGTTCACTGATTGGTGAAGCGACCGCAGAACGCATTAAGCATGAGATCGGTTCTGCCTATCCGGGCGACGAAGTCCGTGAAATCGAAGTGCGCGGCCGTAACCTGGCCGAGGGTGTGCCGCGTGGTTTCACGCTGAACTCCAACGAAATTCTGGAAGCGCTGCAGGAGCCGTTAACCGGCATCGTGAGTGCGGTGATGGTTGCCCTTGAGCAGTGTCCGCCTGAGCTGGCCTCTGACATCTCAGAGCGCGGCATGGTGCTGACCGGTGGTGGCGCGTTACTGCGCAACCTGGATCGTCTGCTGATGGAAGAGACGGGCATTCCGGTCGTGGTAGCTGAAGATCCGCTGACCTGCGTGGCACGCGGTGGCGGCAAGGCGCTGGAAATGATCGACATGCATGGCGGCGATTTGTTCAGCGAAGAATAATTGCCTCAACCGGCTGAGAACGCGATGATCATGCAAGGGAGCGGCATGTGAACCGGCGAAGTCTGTACCGGTACATTGCGTTCAGCCCAGGGAAGCACGGCATTCTGCCGCTGCTTCCTCTCCTGTTGTCGAGGATCACGCAGATTATATGAAGCCGATTTTTAGCAGGGGGCCTTCCCTGCAGTTGCGTCTTTTTCTGGCGGTTATTGTGGCCATTGCCATCATCATCGCCGACAGTCGTGTGGGCTCTTTCACCCAAATACGCAACTATCTGGATACGTCGGTCAGCCCGTTTTACTTCCTGGCCAATGGGCCACGTCAGCTGCTGGATGGCGTGTCAGAGTCGCTGGCGTCCCGTCAGCAGCTGGAGCAGGAAAACAAAGCCTTACGTCGTGAGCTCTTCCTGAAAAACAGTAACCTGCTAATGCTGGGGCAATATAAGCAGGAAAACGCACGTCTGCGTGAACTGCTGGGTTCACCGCTGCGCCAGGATGAGCAAAAGATGGTGACGCAGGTCATTTCGACCGGCACCGATCCTTATACGGACCAGGTGGTGATCGACAAAGGCAGCGTTAACGGCGTCTATGAAGGACAGCCGGTGATCAGTGATAAAGGCGTGGTCGGTCAGGTTATTGCGGTCGGGCAGCTCACCAGTCGCGTGCTGCTGATCTGCGATGCCTCTCATGCTCTGCCGATTCAGGTTCTGCGCAATGACATTCGTGTGATTGCGGCGGGTAACGGCTGTACCGAAGATCTCCAGCTTGAGCATCTGCCGGGGAATACGGATATCCGGGTCGGGGATGTGCTGGTCACGTCCGGCATCGGTGGTCGCTTCCCTGAGGGCTATCCGGTCGGGGTGGTCTCCTCGGTGAAAGTGGATACTCAGCGCGCCTACACGGTGATTCAGGCCCATCCGACCGCCGGGCTGCAGCGTCTGCGTTATCTGCTGCTGTTATGGGGAGCGGATCGCAATGGCGATATGCCGCTGCCGCAGGATGAAGTTCATCGCGTGGCGAATGAGCGTCTGATGCAGATGATGCCGCAGGTTTTACCGCCTGCAGGTGAAATGGGCCCGCCTGCGCCTTCCACGCAGATGGGACCGCCTGCACCTTCCACCAGCAGCAGCAGTAGCGGGCAGAGCGGCACCTCGCGTTCACGCGGGGGCCAGCCTTGAGTCGATATCGCAGCCAGGGACGTTGGGTCATCTGGCTCTCTTTCCTGGTGGCGCTCGTCCTGCAGATCATGCCGTGGCCGGATGAGATTTATATGTTCCGGCCTTCATGGCTGCTGCTAATCCTGATCTACTGGGTGCTGGCCCTGCCACATCGGGTCAATGTCGGCACCGGTTTCGTGCTGGGTGCCATCATGGATCTGATCGCGGGCTCCACGCTCGGTGTGCGGGCGCTGGCGCTCAGTATCATCGCCTACCTGATTGCCTTTAAGTTTCAGCTGTTCCGTAATTTAGCGTTATGGCAGCAGGCGCTGATGGTAATGGTCCTGTCGCTGGCGATGGATGTGATCGTCTTCTGGGCTGAATTCCTGGTAATCAACGTTTCATTCCGACCTGAAATTTTCTGGAGCAGTGTTGTCGACGGTATTCTCTGGCCCTGGCTATTCTTGTTAATGAGAAAAATTCGTCGTCAGTTTGCTGTTCAATAAGGAAATTTATGGTAACCCTCTATCTTGCTTCCGGTTCACCGCGTCGCCGTGAGCTGCTGACTCAGCTTGGCCTGACATTCGAACGCATCGTGACTGACGTTGAGGAGCAGCGTCAGCCCAACGAAGCGGCAGCAATCTATGTCCGCCGTCTCGCTAATGACAAAGCGCAGGCGGGCGTCCGGCTGGCCGCGCAGGATCTGCCTGTGCTGGGCGCGGATACCATCGTGGTGCTGAATGGCGAAGTGCTGGAAAAACCGCGCGATGCCGCCGATGCACACGCAATGCTGCGCAAACTCTCCGGGCAGACGCATCAGGTGATGACCGCGGTGGCGCTGGCTGACAGTCAGCAGGCGCTGGATTGCGTCGTGACGACGGATGTGACCTTCCGCACCTTAACCGGCAGCGACATCGACGACTATATCGCGACCGGGGAACCGATGGATAAAGCGGGCGCGTACGGTATTCAGGGCAGGGGAGGAAACTTTGTCCGCAAAATTAATGGAAGTTACCATGCAGTGGTGGGATTACCCCTGGTTGAAACAGCGGAGCTGATCAGCCATTTCCAGTCACTGCGTGCCGTAAGGGGTCAACATGACGGCTGAATTACTGATTAACGTCACGCCTTCTGAAACGCGGGTGGCCTATATCGACGGTGGCATCCTTCAGGAAATACACATTGAGCGTGAAGCGCGGCGCGGCATCGTTGGCAATATCTATAAAGGACGGGTAAGCCGTGTTCTGCCGGGTATGCAGGCGGCCTTTGTTGATATCGGTCTGGAAAAAGCAGCGTTCCTGCACGCCTCGGATATCATGCCGCACACGGAATGCGTCGCGGGTGATGAAAAGAAAAACTTTATCGTTCGTGACATCGCCGAGCTGGTGCGTCAGGGCCAGGATCTGGTGGTGCAGGTGGTGAAGGATCCGCTCGGCACCAAAGGTGCGCGTCTGACCACCGACATCACGCTGCCGTCGCGTTACCTGGTCTTTATGCCCGGCGCATCGCACGTTGGGGTGTCTCAGCGCATTGAGAGCGAAAAAGAGCGCGACCGGCTCAAGGCGGTGGTGGCGGATTATTGCGATCATCTGGGCGGCTTTATTATCCGCACGGCGGCAGAAGGGATCGGTGAAGAGGAGCTGGCGCAGGATGCCGCGTTCCTCAAACGTCTCTGGACCAAAGTCAGCGAGCGTAAAAAGCGTAACCAGACCCGCTGTCTGCTCTACGGCGAGCTGGCGCTGGCCCAGCGTATTCTGCGCGACTTCGCCGGTGCTGCGCTGGACCGCATCCGGGTCGACTCCCGCCTGACCTGCGACATGCTGGTGGAGTTCACCAGTGAATTTATCCCGGAAATGGCCGGTAAACTGGAGCTCTACAACGGTAAACAACCTATTTTCGACCTGTTTGATGTCGAAAATGAGATTCAGCGCTCGCTGGATCGCAAGGTTGAGCTAAAGTCAGGCGGATACCTGATTATCGATCAGACCGAAGCGATGACGACCATTGATATCAACACCGGTGCCTTTGTCGGTCATCGCAATCTGGATGAGACCATATTCAACACCAACGTTGAAGCCACTCAGGCGATTGCGCGCCAGCTGCGACTGCGTAATCTGGGCGGCATTATCATTATCGACTTCATCGATATGAGCAACGAAGACCATCGCCGGCGGGTCCTGCATTCGCTGGAGAGCGCGCTCAGCAAAGATCGGGTGAAGACCGGCATCAACGGCTTCTCTGCGCTGGGACTGGTGGAGATGACCCGTAAGCGAACCCGTGAAAGCATCGAGCATGTGCTGTGTCAGGATTGCCCGGTCTGCAAAGGGCGCGGCACGCTGAAAACGGTTGAAACCGTCTGCTACGAAATCATGCGTGAGATTGTCAGGGTACACCACGCCTACGATTCTGACCGTTTTCTGGTCTATGTCTCCCCGACGGTCGGCGAGGCGTTGAAAACTGATGAGTCGCATGCGCTGGCCGAAGTGGAAATCTTTGTCGGCAAGCAGGTTAAAGTGCATGTCGAGGCGCTCTACACGCAGGAGCAGTTCGACGTTGTTATGATGTAATGCCAGCCCGGTCACCGGGCTGATTCAGCGCCCTTGTTGGGGATAAAATGCGTACAGGCGCTTTTATCTGAAGACGGTCGGGTATGCGGACCCATTATCCACTGTTTACGGAACACAAGGAGAGGCGTGAGTGAGGCAGTTGCCGAGGATTTTGTTACTGCTGGTCGCGGCAATCATCGTGATTGTTGCGCTGCTGGTCAGTGGATTGCGTCTGGTGATGCCGCATCTCGACAGCTATCGCAGCAACCTTCTGCAATTCATCTCTGCGCGCAGCGGTGTGCCGGTCGAGGCCAGCCAGCTTCAGGGAAAATGGGAGAACTTCGGCCCGACGCTGCAGGTTCGCGATCTCAGCGTGGATCTGCATGACAACGGCCGGCTCACCATCAAACGCATCCATCTCGCGCTGGACGTCTGGCAATCCCTGCTGCACTGGCGCTGGCAGTTCCGCGATCTCACTTTCTGGCAATTACACCTCGACAGCAATCGTCCACTGCTGGATAACGACAAAGAGAAAAACAGTTTCCGTCCGGCGCAGATCAATGAACTTTTCCTGCGTCAGTTTGACCACTTCGATCTGCGCGACAGCACCATCCGTTTTCGCACCCCTTCCGGCCAGCACGCTGAGCTGACGATCCCCCGCCTGACCTGGCTCAACGAAAATAACCGCCACCGTGCCGAGGGTGAAGTCAGCCTGTCGAGCTTTACCGGCCAGCATGGCGTGGTTCAGGTGCGGCTCGACCTCAATGACAGCAACGGGCTGCTGAACGATGGCCGGATCTGGATGCAGGCCGACGATGTGGATATGCGACCGTGGCTGGGCCGCTGGATGCGTGATAACACTCGTCTGGACAGTGCCCGTTTCAGCCTGGCCGCCTGGGTCAGCCTGCGTGATGGCGACATCTATGCGGGCGATCTGCTGTTGCGCCAGGGCGGCGCCAGCTGGCAGGGCGAAACCGGACGGCACCAGATCACGGTCGACGGGCTGACCGCGCACCTGTCGCGCTTCCGGAATGGCTGGGTAGTCAACGTACCGCAGACCCGCCTCAGCACCGACAACCAGCCCTGGCCCGCAGGCCACTTCTCGCTGTTATGGCGTCCCGAAGACAAACAGCTGCCAGGTACCGAAAGTCAGGCTGAAGTCCGCGTGCGCGCCACGCAGCTGGTGCTGAAACACATTGCGCCGATCGTTCCGCTGTTCGCGCCGCTCTCTCCGGCGCTGTTTGAGAACTGGCAGGCGCTGCAGCCGCAGGGCACCGTCGATGGCCTGGCGCTGGATATACCGCTGCAGCAGCCTGAAAACATCCGTATGCAGGTGAAGTGGCAAGATTTCAGCTGGCAGCACTGGAAGCTGCTGCCGGGTATCAGTCACCTCAGTGGCGAGGCGCGCGGCAGCCTGACCCATGGACAGGTCAGCGTCGATATGGGCGCGGCGACCGTTCCCTATGGCGACATGTTCCAGGCCCCGCTGGAGATTAAAAAGGTGACCGGCGCGCTGCGCTGGCTGCGTGATGAACATGGACTGACGCTGGCGGGTGAGGATCTGGATCTCCAGGCGCGTTCACTTCATGCGCGTGGAGACTTCAGTTACCAGCAGAACAGCGGAAGCGAGCCACGTCTGGATATTCTGGCCGGTATCCGGGTGACGGATGCAGGTGATGCCTGGCGCTATTTCCCGGTTCCGCTAATGGGCAACGGCCTGACACACTATCTGAGCGGGGCCGTGAAGGGCGGCAAAGTCGATAATGCCACGCTGCTGTTTGCCGGTAATCCGGCTCTGTTCCCGTTTAAGCACAATGACGGCATGTTTCAGGTCTGGGTGCCGCTGCGTCAGGCGACCTACGCGTTTCAGCCAAAATGGCCTGCGATCAGTAATCTCGATATCGATCTCAACTTCCTGAATGATGGCCTCTGGATGAACGCGCCGGTGGCCAGACTGGGCGAGGTGGAGGCGCGCAACGTCAGCGCAGTCATTCCTGACTACCTGAAAGAGAAGCTGATTATCGATGGCGATATCAGCGGGCAGGGCCCTCAGGTCGCGGATTATTTCCAGCAGACGCCGCTGAAGCCCTCTCTGGGTGCCGCGCTGGAGCAGCTGCAAATCAGCGGACAGGTCGGGGGGCATCTGAACCTGGATATCCCGCTGGATGGCGAGCAGGTGCATGCCAGAGGCAACGTCGACCTGCAAGATAACGCGCTGTTTATCAAACCGCTAAAAACCACTATTAACCGTCTCTCAGGCCGCTTTCGCTACGACAACGGCAATCTGGTCAGCGACGATCTGCGTGCAGAGTGGTTTGGTCAGCCGATGGGCGTGCGTTTCAGCACCCGGGAGAACCCGGATGACTTCGGCGTCAACGTCAGCCTTCAGGGCGACTGGCAGCCCGCTAAAATCCGTGAGATCCCAGCCGCCGTCAGCAGGCAGCTTGGTGGACATCTGCCGTGGCAGGGCGAGGTCGGCATTACGTTACCGCATCAGGGCGGCGCACGTTATGACGTCGCGTTGAACGGCAATGCAAAAGAAGTAAGTAGTCGCTTACCTGCGCCGCTTGCAAAACAGGCTGGCGAGGCGATGCCTGTTACCATTCAGGCCAGTGGTGACCTGCACCATTTCGATCTCAGCGGCAGCGTTAACGGCAACCAGCGTTTCAACAGCCGCTGGCTGCTGGAGCCGACGCTGCGTGTGGATCGCGGTATCTGGCTGAACGATGCACGCAAAACGCCGGCACTGCCCGATCGCGCGGGTATGGTGCTGAATCTGCCTGCGCTGGATGGCGAAGCCTGGGTGGCGATGCTGGCCGCCGGGGATTCCGCAGGCGGACGGCAAGCGGACAGCGGTGATTTCCAGACCGGCCCCGTCACGCTGCCCGGCAATGTCACCCTGCGCAGCCCGGCGGTCACGCTGGGCGGGCAGCAATGGCATGATGTCGATGCGACCCTGGCACAGAGTGCGGGCGGCAAAAGTCAGGTCAGCGTGAATGCGAAAGAGCTGCGCGGCAGACTGACTATGGCGCCTGCTGCGCCGTGGCAGGTCAGCCTGGATTATCTCTATTACAATCCGCAGTGGGAGAACGGGGCCAGCGAAGGCGGCAAAGGCGCTTCTCAGCAGGCCACGAAGATTAACTTCAGCCAGTGGCCCGCGCTGCAGCTCTTCTGCAAAGAGTGCTGGGTGCTCGGCCAGAAATATGGTCAGGTATCCGCACTGCTCCAGCCTCGCGGGGATACGTTAGCACTTACTAACGGAAAGGTGGATACCGGCAGTTCACAGCTGAAAATCGACGGCGAGTGGGTCAACCGCCCGAGCGACCCGCGCACCTCGCTGAAAGGCACGCTGAAAGGGGCGAATATCAACAACGCCACCAACTGGTTTGGCGTGAATACCCCGCTGCGCGATGCACCTTTCGATATCGCCTACGACCTGCACTGGAAATCGGCGCCGTGGCAGCCCGCTGCAGAAACCCTGAGCGGCACCCTGAAAACCCACTTCGGCAAAGGGCAGATCGCGGATGTGAACACCGGCACGGCGGGGAAAATCCTGCGTCTGGTGAGCTTCGATGCGCTGCTGCGTAAGCTGCGCTTCGACTTCAGCGACACCTTCACCAACGCCTTCTACTTCGACTCCATTAACGGCACGGCCTGGATTGAAAACGGCGTGATGCGCACCGACAACCTGCTGGTAGACGGACTGGAAGCCGACATCGCGATGCAGGGTAAACTCGACCTGGTGAAGCGCCAGATCGATATGGAAGCGGTGGTCGCGCCGGAGATATCGGCGTCGGTCGGCGTGGCAATCGCCTTTGCCATCAACCCGGTGATTGGCGCGGCAGTTTTTGCGGCCAGTAAAGCGCTGGGACCGCTGTGGAATAAGATCTCACTGCTGCGTTATCACATCGGCGGCCCGCTGGATAAACCGGAAATCAATGAGGTACTGCGCAAACCGCGTGAAACTGACAACAAGTGAATTTGACGCCGTACCGGAATTACCGCAGGCTATGATTATCTGAGCACATAATGAGTGAGAAACGATGACTCTGAACCTGGTAAGTGAGCAGTTACTGACTGCTAACGGCATTAATCAGCAGGACCTATTTTCCCTGTTAGGGCAGCTTTCAGAACGTCGTCTGGATTATGCCGATCTCTATTTTCAGTCCAGCTTCCACGAATCCTGGGTGCTGGAAGATAAAATCATCAAAGATGGCTCATACCATATCGATCAGGGTGTGGGCGTGCGCGCGGTCAGCGGAGAGAAAACCGGCTTCGCCTATGCGGACCAGATTACGCTGAATGCGCTGCGTCTCTCGTCTGAAGCGGCGCGCAGCATCGTGCGCGAGCAGGGCAATGGCAAAGCCCACACGCTCTCTGCCGTGATGAACCGCTCACTCTATCCGGCGGTCGATCCGCTGAGCAGCCTGACGCGTGAAGAGAAAATTGCCCTGCTGCATCGCGTCGATAAAGTGGCCCGCGCCGAAGATCCGCGCGTGCAGGAGGTCAATGCCAGCCTGACCGGCGTCTACGAACAGGTGCTGGTGGCAGCCACCGACGGCACGCTGGCCGCCGATGTGCGACCGCTGGTGCGACTCTCTGTCAGCGTTCAGGTGGAAGATCAGGGCAAGCGCGAGCGCGGTGCCAGCGGCGGCGGTGCGCGTACCGGCTATGCGTTTTTCCTGGCGGATGAGAATGGTGAAGTCCGCGCTGACGCCTGGGCGCGGGAAGCGGTGCGCATGGCGCTGGTGAATCTCTCTGCGGTCGCCGCGCCAGCCGGTGCCCTGCCAGTGGTGCTGGGTGCGGGCTGGCCTGGCGTCCTGCTGCATGAAGCGGTCGGTCACGGTCTGGAAGGCGATTTCAACCGTCGCGGCACCTCCGTCTTCAGCGGTAAAATCGGTCAGCAGGTTGCGTCTGAACTCTGTACGGTGGTCGATGATGGCACCCTTGAAGGGCTGCGTGGATCGCTGGCGATTGATGATGAGGGCGTGCCGGGTCAGTACAACATGCTGATCGAGAACGGCGTGCTGAAAGGCTACATGCAGGACAAGCTGAATGCGCGACTGATGGGCGTCAGCCCGACCGGCAACGGCCGTCGTGAATCCTATGCGCACCTGCCGATGCCGCGCATGACCAACACCTACATGCTGGCGGGTAAATCCTCACCGCAGGATATTATCGAAAGCGTGGATTATGGCATCTATGCGCCAAACTTTGGCGGCGGTCAGGTTGACATCACCTCCGGCAAATTTGTCTTTTCTACCTCAGAGGCCTATCTGATCGAGAAGGGCAAAATTACTAAGCCGGTTAAGGGTGCCACGCTGATTGGTTCCGGTATCGAAGCGATGCAGCAGATCTCGATGGTGGGTAATGACCTGGCGCTGGACAAAGGCGTCGGCGTCTGCGGCAAAGAGGGACAGAGCCTGCCGGTCGGCGTCGGTCAGCCGACCCTGAAGCTCGATAAACTGACCATCGGCGGCACTGCCTGATGTGACCTCCGCAACCTGCCGCCCGGCGGGTTGCGGAACGGTTACCCGCACGCTTCCGGCAGGCAATGGACCGGCTGAAAGCGCAGGGAAGAAACGTGCATCTCAGTAAAAGATCCTCTGCCGCTTTCCGGCGCTTCGCTGGACTGGTTTCAACGCCTGCGCGGGCAGAGGTTTTCAACGCCCTTCTGTCAGCTTTTACGATGCAGCTGATACTGCTCAGCCACCTGTTCAAAATAGCCGGTCAGATAATCGATACAGACCTGCACCTTCAGCGGTAACTTATCCTTCTCGGTGTAAAGCGCATAGACCGGACGCGGGTCAGACTGATACTGCGGAAACAGAATATCGATCTCGCCCGCGGTAATCTCATCGATCACCCACATCATCGGAACATAGGCGATGCCATTGCCCGACTTCAGCCAGCGCAGCAGCGTCAGCGAATCGTTGGTGACAAAGCGGCCCTGCGGTGCCAGGCGCGTCACTAATCCTTCCGGCGCAATCAGCTCGAAATTGTTGTCGGGCCGCACGCTATATTCCAGCCAGGAGAAGTTATCGATATCACCCGGCTTCTCCGGCGTGCCATGCTGTGCCAGATAGCTTTTTGCGGCGCACACCACCATCGGCATCGCGCCAAGACGCCGGGAAAAGAGGCTGGAATCTTTCAGCGCGCCGACGCGGATCACCAGGTCCAGCCCGTCGGCGATCAGGTCCGGCGCCGGTACGCCGGTGACCAGGTTCACGCTCAGCCCCGGATACTCCCGCAGCATTTCGCTGGTCATCCCGGCTAACACGTTTTGCGCCATGGTCGAGGAGCTGCCAATCCGCAGTACGCCAATGGGCGTATTGTTAAACGCATAGAGCTGTTCATGCACCTGCGTCGCTTCCGCCAGCATCCGGCGGCAGCCCTGATAGTAGATTTTGCCCGCCTCGGTCAGCCCGATACTGCGGGTGCTGCGATTCAGCAGCTTGACCTGTAGTGCATCTTCCAGTCTGGCGACGATCTGACTGATTGAGGAGACGCTCAGATGAAGCTGACGCGCCGCAGCAGTGAACGAACCCAGTTCGACCACCCGGGCGAAAACGGACATACCTTTCAGTCGTTCCATTGTTTACTCTGGCTTAAAAGTGATTTAGATCACATTCTGTAGAAAATGGTTAGTAATGCACGTTATTATAAGCGCGCCGGGGTATTTCCCGGTGATTCTTCATTGCCTGATACCCCTCGATGATACGCTATTATTAAGCCAGCTGCGGTTCCGATAGCGCTGGCAGAGGGTTTTGCTGTGGCATCTGCAGAAGGCAAAGGCGTGTCCCGGCAAGGTCGAACTAAGGATTTCTGATGAGTGTGCTTCCGGTATTTGTCATGTTTGGGCTCTCTTTCCCGCCCGTTTTCATCGAACTGATTATTTCACTCATGCTGTTCTGGTTAGTGAAACGCGTGCTGACGCCGAGCGGCATCTACGATCTTGTCTGGCATCCGGCACTTTTTAATACAGCGCTTTACTGCTGTGTGTTTTACCTTGTCTCCCGTTTATTAGTCTGAGGTTTAAGTGAAAGCACTCATAAGAAAAATCGCGCGTTACGCGATTACGCTCCTGCTGGTCATCATCGCAGTGGTTATCATCTTTCGTGCCTGGGTCTTCTATACCGAATCCCCCTGGACGCGTGATGCACGTTTCGCGGCTGACGTGGTGGCGATCTCGCCCGATGTCACCGGCCTGATCACCGATGTACCGGTTCATGATAACCAGCTGGTGAAGAAGGGCGATACGCTGTTTGTGGTGGATCGGCCGCGCTATCAGAAAGCGCTCGCGCAGGCTCAGGCGGACGTTGAATATTACCAGGCACTGGTCAGCGAAAAACGCCGTGAAGCCGGACGTCGTAATCAGCTTGGCACCTCGGCGATGTCGCGCGAAGCGATTGAACAATCCAACAACGATCTGCAAACCAGCGAACATCAGCTGGCGAAGTCGATGGCGACACGCGATCTGGCGGAGATCGATCTGGAGCGCACCAACATCAAAGCGCCATCCGATGGCTGGGTCACTAACCTGAACGTCTATCAGGGCGAGTTCATCACCCGCGGCTCCGTGGCGGTGGCGCTGGTTCAGCAGCACTCCTTCTATGTGCTCGCTTACCTGGAAGAGACCAAACTGCACGGCGTGGAGAAGGGCTTCCGGGCCGAAATCACGCCGCTCGGCAGTAACATAGTACTGCGCGGCACGGTTGACAGCGTGGCTGCCGGCGTGACCAACAGCAGCAGCTCGGTCGACAGCAAAGGGATGGCGACGGTGGACTCCAACCTGGAGTGGGTCCGACTGGCGCAGCGTGTGCCGGTACGTATCCGGCTGGATCAGCAGCCTGGCAATCGCTTCCCGGCGGGCACCACGGCGACGGTGGTCATCACCGGGCAGGGGGATCGCCAGCCTGAACAGGTTTCGCCGCTGGTCCGTCTGCTGAATCGCCTGCGTGAGTTTGGTTAAGAGGGCGATATGATCGAGTTCCTGCGGTTCCCGGTAAAACTCACCTTCGCGCTGGTTTTAGCGCTGATGGTGGGCTTCCACCTTAACCTCGAAACGCCGCGCTGGGCGGTGATGACCGCCGGGATTGTGGCGGGCGGCACCGCCTTTGCTGCGGGGGGGGACCCCTATTCAGGGGCGCTGCGCTATCGCGGTGTTTTGCGTATTATCGGGACCTTTATCGGCTGTATCGCCGCGCTGACCATCATGATCGCCACCGTTCGGGCGCCGGTCGTGATGCTGCTGCTGTGCTGCATCTGGGCAGGGCTCTGCGTCTGGCTCTCCTCGCTGATCAAGGTCGAAAACTCCTACGCGCTGGGACTGGCAGGCTACACCGCGCTGATTATCGTGGTGACGGCGAACGCCAGTGGCGGGCTGACGCTGGTGCCCCAATATGCGGTCGAGCGTTGCAGCGAGATTGTGCTCGGCATCCTGTGCGCCATCCTGGCCGATATGATCTTCTCGCCCCGTTCAATCAAAAAAGTGATCGATGCAGAGGTCGATTCGCTGCTGGTGGCGCACTATCACCTGCTGCAGCTCTGCGTCGCCCACGGTGATAAAGAGGAGGTGGACAAAGCCTGGAGCGCGCTGGTCCGGCGTACCACGGCGCTGAACACCATGCGCAGCCAGCTGATGATGGAATCCTCCCGCTGGAAGAACAGCCATCGCCGTTTGCAGATGCTGAATACGCTGTCGCTGACGCTGATTACCCAGGCCGCCGAAACCTTTCTGATCCAGAACTCCCGCCCTGACTACATCCCGCCTCAGTATCGCCTGATGGTTGAGAAGCCCGCCACCACGGTAGAAGAGGTGCACAAGCGGATGAAAGTGATGCGACGGGTGATGGGCGCCAGCGACAAAACGACGCCGGTCACGCTGAGCAGCTGGGTCGGTGCCGCCACCGAATATCTGCTGCTGATCAACGGCATTAAAAGCAACAGCCGGATTACCTCCCTGGAAGAGACGATTCTGCAGCGCGAAGTCGTGATTCAGGCGCGTTCTGCGGAGACACATCATGCGATGATCAACGGTATCCGGACCTTTGTGGCGACCGCGCTGGGTTCGCTGTTCTGGCTCTACACGGGATGGACCTCCGGCAGCGGCTGCATGGTCATGCTGGCGGTGATCACCGCGCTGGCAATGCGTATGCCAAACCCGCTGATGATGGCGAAAGACTTCCTCTACGGCATGACGGTCGCGGTTCCGCTGGGGGCGTTCTATTTTATGTATGTCCTGCCCGCCACGCAGCAGAGCGCGCTGCTACTCTGCATCGCCATCGGGCTGCTGGGTTTTATTGGCGGCATCTTTATCCAGCGGCGTCAGCTCGGTACACTCGGCGCACTGATTGGTACGCTCAACGTGCTGGTGCTCGATAACCCGATGCAGTTCCACATCAACGTCTTTCTCGACAACGTGCTTGGCCAGGTTATCGGCTGCTTTGTGGCGATGATGGTGATCCTGCTGATCCGCGATAAATCGAAAGCGCGCACCGGCCGTAAACTGCTGAACCGCTTTATGTATGCGGCCGTATCGGCGATGACCACCAATCAGGCGCGTCGGCGCGAAAACCATCTGCCGGCGCTCTATCAGCAACTCTTCCTGCTGCTGAACCTGTTCCCCGGCGATATCAATAAATACCGTATCGCCTTAACGCTGATCATCGGCCATCAGCGGTTGCGGGACGCGGAAGTGCCGGTCAATGCCGATCTCTCAGCGTATCACCGGCAACTGCGCTACACCGCAGATCGGGTGATCGCCGCCAGCAGCGATGACAAGCGGCGTTACTACTTTGAACGGCTGCTGAAAGAGCTGGCGGTCTATCAGGAAAAGCTGGCCCATTACGAGGCACCTGAAAGCGTTACGGAGCCGGTAAAACGGCTGGCGCTCATGCTCGACAAATATCAGAACACCCTCATCCAAATCTGAATCTGGCCGCTGCGACCGGCAGCGGCCCGTCCAATCTCCGCCCGTCATAAAACCTGCTGCTTTTGCCAACTATACTCTCTGGACGGAAGCGTAAAACTGACAGGAGCGAATCAATGAAATCACTGCAAGAGAGCGAACTGTTCCGGACCGGCTATTTAGCGGATGGCCAGTGGCATCAGGCAGCCTCCACCTTCGACGTCACCAATCCGGCGACCGGCGAGGTGATTGCGCAGGTGGCAAAAGCGGGTAAAACGGAAACGGAACAGGCTATCGCCGCCGCAGAGCGCGCCTTTCCCGCCTGGCGGGCGCTCACCGCAAAAGCACGCTCTGAGATCCTCACACGCTGGTACCAGCTGATTATTGAGAACAAACGCTGGCTGGGCGAGCTAATGACCCTGGAACAGGGCAAGCCTGTGAAAGAGGCGGAAGGTGAAGTCGAGTATGCCGCCAGCTTTATTCAGTGGTTCGCCGAACAGGCAAAACGGGCCAACGGTGAGATCATTCCGCCCGCGAAACCAGGCTCGCGTATCCTGGCCACCCGCGAACCGATTGGCGTGGTGGCGGCCATTACGCCGTGGAACTTCCCGATGGCGATGCTGACCCGCAAGCTGGGGCCGGCCCTGGCCGCAGGCTGCACCGGCATCATCAAACCTGCCAATAACACGCCGCTCTCCGCCTTTGCGCTGCTGGCGCTGGCGAAGCAGGCGGGCGTACCGGATGGCGTGCTGAATGCGGTGGCCGGTGACACTCACGCCATCAGTGACGCGATTATGGCCAGCCACGTAGTGCGCAAAATCTCATTTACCGGCTCGACGCAGGTGGGCAAGCTGCTGATGCGCAATGCCGCCGAAACCATGAAAAAAGTGTCGATGGAACTGGGCGGTAATGCTCCCTACATCGTGTTTGAGGATGCTGACATTGATGCCGCCGTACAGGGCGCGATCGCTAACAAATTCCGTAACGCGGGCCAGGTGTGCGTCAGCGTGAACCGCTTTTACATTCACAATGCGATCTATGATCGTTTCACGCAGCAGCTGGCGGCCGAGGTCAACAAGCTGAAAGTCGGTAACGGCATGGAAGAGGGCGTGATCGTCGGCCCCCTGATCGACGCCCCGGCGGTGGAAAAGGTGGAGCAGCACGTCAAAGACGCCGTCGCCAGAGGCGGCAAATTACTGGCGGGGGGCGAACGCCATGCTCTGGGCGGCAACTTCTGGCAGCCCACGGTGATCGCCGAAGCCCACGAAGAGATGCAGCTCGCGCAGGAGGAGACGTTCGGCCCGGTGGCAGCCTGTTTCCGTTTTGATGATGAAGAGGATGTCATCCGCCGCGCCAATGCCACGCCGTTCGGTCTGGCCGCCTACTTCTATACCCAGAATCTGCAACGGGTGTTCCGCGTCTCAGCGGCGCTGGAGAGCGGCATGATCGGCATTAACGAATGTGCCGTTTCAACCGAGCTGGCCCCCTTCGGCGGCGTGAAAGAGTCGGGGCTGGGCCGTGAAGGTTCGGTACTGGGGATGGAGGAGTATCTGGAAGTCAAAACGCTCCATCTGGGCGGTTTGGGCTAACGGACAGAAACGGGCGGCAGAGGTCGCCCGCAGACGGAGCATGGGAGCGGTCAGCATGAAAATCGAGCGTTTTGATTTTAATGAAATTGTCGATCAGGTCCATTTCTTCCGCCAGTTCAGCGAGCGATTTGCGCTGGAAGAGCGCCGCATCTGCGATCTGGATGGATTATGGGATGTGGTGACGGGCGACCTGTTACCCATGCCGCTGGAGATTGAATTTATCAATCTGGGCAGGGGGCAGCGACGGCGTTATGGTGCGCTGATTCTGTTGTTCGATGAAGCGGAAGAGGAGCTGGAAGGGCAGCTTCACTTTAACGTCAGATAAAAAAAGGCCCCGGAGAGCGGGGCCAAAGGGTTCGTCATTATTCTGACGAGGAATTACTTATAAAGCTGTGCGGTGATGTGGTAGTTGTCACCGGTACGCGCCTCAATCACTTTGTAGGCGCTGGCACCCTGCGCATCGGCTTTCTGAGAAAGCTCAGCACGGTAATCCATTGGCGCACCCGCTGTGCCACTGATGGTCACGGTTCCCGCAGGCTGCAGATTCTGAGTCTGGTCGCCGGTTACCAGCTGCGCGGCAGATGCGCCGAACGCCATAACGGAAAGCAGGCTGACTGTAGCGATGGTTGTTTTGATATTCATGTTCGTCTCCTCAATATATTCAACAACCTGCGGTTCATCGTAAAGGCGGGTCGTCGATATTTTCAACGCCGTTCAGGCGTCATCATGGTCGGTTATTTGTAAAGTTCAGCGGTGATATGCCAGGTGTTATCCTGGTTGTTTTCAATGATCCGATAGTGACCGGCACCCTGGGCATCCGCTTTCTCTGACAGCACCTGACGGACGTGCGTCTGGTCGCCATTACGGCCACTGATGCTGATGGTCTGGTTCATCGACTGCAAACCCTGCGCTTCCTGATTAGTCACCAGGCTGGCAGCGCCTGCACCCATTGAGATCAGGGAAAGGCCAAGGGCGGCGATAGCTAATTTCATTTTCATAATCAACTCTCCTGCAATATCTGTTTCTGCTTCCGCTCTCCGGCACGGCAGTGTGCGTGTCTGACAAGAGAGGCGGGCTTAATCGGGCTACGTCTTAGTTATAAAGCGCGGCGGTAGCGTGGTAGTTGCCGTTGTTATAAGCCTCAATGACGCGATAGGCTTTTGCGCCCTGCTGATCGGCTTTGTCACTGAGCTGCTGACGGATATCCATTGGTGAACCGGCAACGCCGCTGACGCTGATGGTGCCTGCAGGCTGCAGATTCTGCGCCTGGGCAGCATCGATAGATTCTGCTGCTACAGCGCCAAATGAAAGAGCGGAAAGGATACTCAGAGTGGCGATGGTAGTTTTAACGTTCATAGATATTTCCTCGTCGTCTATTTTTATCTTTCTGGTTTGTGTGATTTGCGTCACGAAAAGAAGTATAGAACTAATAACGAGAGAAATTAATATCCCGCTAATAATGTTTTTTTGTGATACTTTATCCTTATGGCTACTTTTAATAACTCAACGTTATAAAAAACGTTTAAAAAATAGCCTTTTCGCCGCTTTTAAGTGCAAAAACAGTGATATAGATCACTTTAACTTTTAGTGCGAAATGCAGGGGTGTTTCAGGCTGGGGTTTGATCTGGATCCGGGCAATGGTGCCGGATTAATGTTGTAAGGCAGCGTAAAATAGCGCAGAAGGCGAAGCAGAAGATGATTTCTGCCCACAGGCGCCGTAATTAAAGCGGTCTGTGGTGCAGGGCCAGGCGGGCAAACCGGAAAGCCGTGGTAAGGCGCGGGAAGCTGACGGCCAGGTCTGTACCGGAAGCCGTCAGTCTGCTATCAGAGTTCCTGCTCAAACAGGTTGAGAATGGCGCTGTGCAACTGCTTCACCGTAAAGTCGCGCGCACGGGTAATAAAAATCGTGTCATCACCGGCAATCGTTCCCAGAATCCCTTCCGATTTACCCAGCGAATCCAGCAAGCGGGCAATCAACTGCGCGGCACCAGGACTGGTATGGATTACCACCAGGGCGTCATTGTAGTCGATATCCAGTACCAGATTTTTCAGCGGGCTGGTGGTGGTCGGTACGCCAAGTTCTGCCGGCAGACAGTAAACCATCTCCATCTTGGCATTGCGGGTACGCACCGCGCCAAACTTCGTCAGCATGCGTGAGACTTTGGACTGATTGATATTCTCAAAGCCCTCATCCTGCAGCGCCTGAACAATCTCGCCCTGGGAACTGAATTTTTCTTCTTTTAATAAGGCTTTGAAAGCCTTGATCAGATCGTCTTGTTTAGATGGGTTTCGCATAGGTTACCAATATATAGAGTGAATAACCGCGCATCCGCCCGCGGCAGAGTGGTGATTATGCATTTAAATGCATTTTTATGCAATCGTTCGATTGGTGAGCGGGGTTCGGGCGGCTGGCGGGCGGCGATAATAGCAAATAAATCCGCTCAGACCAAAACCCCCGTCACAGCCGCAGAAAGCGAAGGTTGCAAAGTTGTTATATTATTGGTGGTGTAGTAACAGAAAACGCACGCAGCCGTTCTCTGTCTGACGACGGCAAGGTTGTCGGTCATTCAGGCGTAATGATAAGTAACTTTTGAATCCGGAGATTAAGTGCGAAAGCACGTAGAATTAACAGCGGATAATTATCATCGCCTGAGCAGTTGATTAAGGTCTGACACAGATAGAATTTCGGCCCATCTCTGCCCCACCTTAATAAGGAGTTAAGAATGAAAGTTGCCGTTCTCGGTGCCGCTGGCGGCATAGGCCAGGCGCTCGCACTTCTGCTCAAAACCCAGCTTCCTGCAGGTTCAGAACTCTCACTGTATGACATCGCGCCGGTTACGCCTGGCGTTGCCGTTGATCTCAGTCATATCCCTACTGCCGTCTCCATTCAGGGATTCAGCGGCGAAGATGCAACACCGGCTTTACAGGGCGCAGACGTGGTATTGATCTCCGCCGGTGTCGCCCGGAAGCCCGGTATGGATCGCGCAGATCTGTTTAATGTGAATGCCGGCATCGTTCGCAACCTGATTGAACAGGTGGCCACGACCGCACCGAAGGCGCTGATTGGTGTCATTACCAATCCGGTTAATACCACCGTGGCTATCGCGGCAGAAGTGCTGAAAAAGCACGGCGTCTACGACAAAAATCGTCTGTTCGGTGTCACAACGCTGGATATCATCCGTGCCAATACTTTTGTGGCGGCGCTGAAGGGCAGGCAACCTGACCAGGTTGAAGTCCCGGTTATCGGCGGGCACTCCGGCGTGACGATCCTGCCGCTGCTGTCTCAGGTTAATGGCGTCAGCTTCAGCGATCAGGAGGTTGCCGATCTGACTAAGCGGATCCAGAACGCCGGAACAGAAGTGGTGGAAGCCAAAGCGGGTGGCGGATCGGCGACGCTGTCGATGGGTCAGGCTGCTGCCCGTTTCGGTCTGTCTCTGGTACGCGCGCTGAATGGCGAGCCGAATGTGGTGGAGTGTGCCTATGTGGAAGGCGAAGGCGAATATGCACGCTTCTTCTCACAGCCGCTACTGCTGGGTAAAAACGGTATTGCGGAACGCAGGCCGATTGGCACGCTGAGCGCGTATGAGCAGCAGGCGCTGTCGGGCATGCTGGAGACGCTGAAGAAAGATATTGCTCAGGGTGAAGCGTTCGTTAAGCAGTAACGCACTCCACAGCGTGAAAACGCCCGGCTCAGCCGGGCGTTTTGCGTTACAGACCGCCAGATTTATAGGCGCGGGCAGCCGGTGTGCCGTTGCTGGCAGGCAGCTTCTTACCCAGCGTTTCCATACGCATCTGGAAGGGCGGGAACGGCATCTCAATACCGTGCTGATCGAACCCACGCAGAATCAGTTGATGCAGTTCATGACGCAGCGGCATCCGGTGTCCCATCTCTGCGGCATGTACGCGCAGTTCAAACAGCTGAATACCCTGCTGCAGATCCACAAGGAAGGCTTCCGGCTGTGGGGTGTCCAGCACATAGCTGCAGCGTTCGGCCGCCTGTATAAGAATGGTGGTGACCTCTTCACTGCTGACTTTAGCCGGGGCCGGGATAGTCAGTACCACGCGCGTGACCGAATCGGACAGCGACCAGTTGATAAACTGCTCCGTGATAAAGGCTTTGTTCGGCACGATAATCTCTTTGCGGTCCCAGTCGGTAATGGTGGTCGCGCGGGTATTGATCCGGGTGATACTGCCGGTCAGGTCACGGATCGTTACGGTGTCGCCGATACGGATCGGTTTTTCAAACAGAATAATCAGACCAGAGATAAAGTTGGCAAAAATCTCCTGCAGACCAAATCCCAGTCCCACACCGAGTGCCGCAACCAGCCACTGCAGCTTCGACCACTCAATCCCGATCATCGAGAACCCAATCAGCCCGCCAACCAGCAGCAGCAGATACTTGGTCAGGGTCGTGATGGCGTAGCCTGTGCCGGGTGTCAGATTCAGGTGCTGCAGCAGCGCCAGTTCAAGCAGCGCGGGCATATTGCGCACCAGCTGGGTAGTGATGATAAACACCAGAATGGCAATCAGCACCGCTCCCAGGGTGATTGGCTGGATCGACTCCACACCCTGCACGGACGTACTGACATCCCACAATTGAATATTCTCCAGGAAGCCAAAGGCGGAGTGGATTTCCGACCAGAGCACAATCACGGAAACCAGGGCAATCAGCGTCAGGATAGAACGCACCAGCCGCAGTGACTGGGCGCTGATCGCATCCAGGTCGATCACCGGCTCTTCGATTTCAATCGCATCGGTGTTCTGAGTGCCTTGCTCTTTCTCTTCTTCGCTGCGCGCCCGATTGGCCAGCATATCGGCGCGGCGCTGACGGGCGCGGTCAAAGCCGAGCCGGCGACGCTGAATCAGCATCCAGCGCCGGATGATGTAGTAGATGACCAGCAACAGGAACCAGATGGCGACGGAGGTTTCCAGACGCGCCAGCAGCGCCTGCGCGGTCGCCAGATATCCCACGGCGGAGGCGAGGGCGGCCATCAGCGGCATGGCGATCATCAGGTTCCATAGCATCCGGTTGACCATGTTCTCGCCGTTCCCCTCTTTATCGAGGTAGAGCGGAATACCGGAACGCTTCAGGCTCACGGTGACAATACTGATTGCCCCACAGATCAGGATAAAGCAGAGACGGCCCAGCGATGCAGAGAACTGGCGATCTTCCAGATTCCCTAAGGCGATCAGCAACATGATCAGCGGCACAATCAGGCCGATGCTCAGCGAATAGTAGCGCATGGCGCGCGCCACCCGGTTCTGCGGCCAGCGGAAATGCACGATAAACAGGCCGTTGGGCCGGGCAAAGGCGGCGCTGATCATAAAGACCCACAGCAGGGGTAGTGTGGCGGTAATGCCATCACCAATCGCCACGGCAATAGGGTAGGGCCAGGCGTTCTGCAGGCCATAGCCCAGCGCCCCCCACAGCACCGGCAGCGGCAGCGCCACCAGAATCGACCAGAACACCGTACGGATGGTCAGGCGGAAGCGATCCTGCGTGACCTTACCGACTTTACTGGCGGAGCGTTCGAGAAATGCATTGAAGTGACGGCGTGAGCTGATACTGAAACCGACCAGCAGCAGCGCGCCAATAATCGGCAGCACCGAATGGCGGCTGGTAAACATCATCGCCATCGCTTTGCCGAGCTGACCCAGGGTGTCCAGCGACAGCAGGCGGGAGAGATCTTTCGCCAGATCCAGCGGGTAGCTCAGGCTGATCGGGCTGACATCGGCGGTCCAGAACAGGTAGCGGTGGGTTGCATCCTTGACCTCGGTCAGCGCGTCCTGCAACTGAGTGTTGCCGACTTTCAGTTTGGTGATCTCCAGGATCAGCGTGTCGCAGCCGGAGATCAGAGAGTTAAGCAGCTCACGCTGGGTGCGGAGCTGGGCATCAAGAATACGTTTCTGATCGGCCGTGTAGGCCTGACCATCGGCCTGGTGTCCTTTACGCAGGGACTCCTGGCGCTCCAGCAGATCTTCGTAGTAAAGACGCTGCACGCGAAGCTGCGCCATCTCATTGTCAATCTGCTGCGATTTCGGCATCTCCGGCAGACGCGCAACCTGCGCGCGCAGCGCTTCCCCCAGCAGGTTCGAGGCGCCCAGCCACTGCGACTGTTCGCGCAGGGTAGAGAGCGCCTGACGGACCTGAATAATCTGGTTGGTGGCAAGGCGCTGCTGCGACGCCACCAGATCCATGCGCTGCGCCTGCTGATTCAGCGCACCAGAGAGTTCGCGGTTGACCCGGAACTGATCGCTGATCGCCGGCGGCAGATCGCCACTGTTTTCGGCCAGCTGTTCGGTGCGCGCCAGCGCAACTTCCGCCTCACGCTGCCGCTGGTCGTTGAGCTGATTGCGCAGCGCCTGCAGATAGTTATCCAGCTGCGTCGCTTTACGCTGATGGACCTCTGCGCGCATCCGCGCCAGCTCCTGACGGTTGTTGGCTGAAAGCTGCGCCAGTTCGAGTTCATCGACGCGCGCTTTGTTGGCGGCGTTTTCAGCCTGGCGGGCCGCCAGTTGCAGCTGACCCTGAGGCGAACTGCTGCTGACGCCCTGTAAGCGGCGTTCGCTCTCTGTCATCGCCCGGCGGGCGTCGGTCTGCTGCTGGGGCAGCTGAGATAAGGAGTCACTGATCTCCCGCGCCCGATCCTGCTCCTGTCGCGCCTGACGACCCTCCTCCAGCAGCTGACTGCTGACCTGCAGGATCTCCTGATCCAGCTCGGCGCTGCTCATATTGCTGCGCACGGTTTTCCCGCTGTCGCTCAATGCGGCAATCTGCTGACGCAGTTCACGCGCCAGACGCGGGAAATCGTCAATGACCTGCTGATATTGCGCGGCGCGCTCCAGTGATTCATCGCGTTCAGAGAGGAAATTCAGGGCAGCTTCGATCGTCTGGATCTGCTCCGCCTGCGTCGGGGAGCTTTTGGCCGATTTGATCTCTTCCAGCTGCTGTTTAAGCTGGCTGGCGTCAGGAAGGCTGGCCGCAGAGGCCGGGCTGCTGAGCCAGAGGCTCAGCAGCAGGAGGAGAATCGGGCGCACAGAGGACTCTCAATTTAGTCAGTAATGACGTCAGACATGTCCGTGGCGACCGGCAGCGCAATTGCCAGCGGCTGGCCGAGACGGGTTTTGCTTTCCGCTTCCAGGCTTTCCGCCAGTTTGACGCGGCCTGGTGCGAACAGGTTGATTACAGTCGAGCCGAGTTTAAAGCGGCCCATCTCCTGACCTTTCAGCAGGACCACCGCGCCTTCATCTTCGGCTGCCGGATAGTGCCAGCGTTTAATCACCCCTTCACGCGGCGGCGTGATAGTGCCCGCCCAGACGGTTTCGATGCTGCCGACGATGGTGGCACCGACCAGGATTTGCACCATCGGGCCGATATCGGTTTCAAAGTAGCAGATCACGCGCTCATTGCGGGCAAACAGGTTCGGGATATTACGCGCGGTCAGTGGGTTGACCGAATAGAGGTCGCCAGGCACATAGATCATCTCGCGCAGGATACCGTTGCACGGCATATGGACGCGGTGATAGTCGCGTGGTGCCAGATAGGTGGTGACGAATTCGCCCTCCACAAAGCGGGCTGCCATGCGCTCATCGCCCGCCAGCAACGCTTCCAGGGAGTAGTGATGACCTTTAGCCTGGAAAATCTGGTCGCCGTCAATGTGACCGAGCTGGCTGATCGCGCCATCTGCGGGCAGGGCGATCAGGCTGGCATCGGCATCGACCGGACGCGCGTCATCTTTCAGCGGACGCACGAAAAAGTCATTAAAGGTGCGATAGCTGGCCGTGTCAGGCTTACGTGCCTCTGCCATGTCTACCTTGTAAAACCAGACAAAGATGTCGATGACCAGTTTGGTTAACCAACCACCGCGGCGACTGGCGCCCCAACCGGCAAGTTCAGTCAGCCATTTCTTCGGGAGAATATGATTCAAGCCGAGTTTTAAACGATCAAACACCTTAGCCTCCTGGCTATTTATGACGTTGTAAAAAAGGGGGCGGATTGTAGCAGTGCCCCGTTCAGATCGCGACTATATCCGATTTCCGGCACGCTGCACGTTCCGTGTGCACGACTGGAATGCACTTCGCAAAATGCAGCGGCTGGTGGGCGCAGAGGCGGTTATACCGGTTAACTCTCACCGTCAGGGAAATTTTTACGCGTTTTTACCTGTGCCATGCTCTCCAGGATACGGTGGTAGTTATCGAAACGGGAGCGGTTAATTTTTCCCTCTTCAACCGCTTCGCGAATGGCGCAGCCCGGATCGCTGCCGTGCTTACAGTCTCGGAATTTACATGCGCCCAGGAAGGCGCGGAACTCGACAAACCCACGGGTCACCTGTTCCGGCTCCAGATGCCATAAACCGAACTCACGCACGCCCGGTGAATCGATCACGTCGCCGCCGTGCGGGAAGTGGTAAAGCCGGGAAGCGGTGGTGGTGTGCTGGCCCAGGCCTGAACCGTCGGACACGTCGTTGGTCAGGATAGCGGCCTGCTCATCTTTGTCGAAGCCGAGCAGGGCATTCAGCAGGCTCGATTTGCCGACGCCCGACTGTCCGGCAAAGATACTGACGCGGTCGGTGAGCGCCGCTTCCAGAGCGTCCAGACCATTTTTCGCCCGGCTGGAAACCATGACCACGCGATAGCCAATCTGGCGATAGATATCCATCTGCTGGTCAACACGGAGACGCGCAGCCTCATCCAGCAGATCGGTTTTGTTCAGGACCAGCAGCGGTTCGATCTCCAGCGTTTCGCTGGCTACCAGGTAACGATCGATGATGTTCAGCGACAGCTCTGGCAGGATGGCGGAGACGATAATAATCTGATCGATGTTTGCCGCCATCGGCTTTACGCCGTCGTAAAAGTCGGGGCGGGTTAAGACGCTGGTGCGCTCGTGCACCGCTTCGACAATACCTTTGCCGCCGCTGGTTGCCGGACGCCACAACACCCGATCGCCTGTGACCAGCGAACGGATAGTACGGCGGATATTGCAGCGGTGGGTGACGCCTGCGCTATCCTCAACGTCAGCATGCATGCCAAAACGGCTGACAACGACCCCATCTGCAGCTTCACCAAACAGGTTGTCATCCGCTTCCGGACGCTCTCTGCGCTGGTTGAGACGGCGATCGTGGTTTGCGCTTACGCGGCGTTGTTGGCCCTTCGACAGTTTATTTTTACTCACTCACCCTCACAGCGTTAGCCAGATTTCGCCCGGCTGGGCAAAACGTCTATGATACACCTTATTCATTGTGAATGACGACTATAGCAACCGCAGGAAACAGCATGGCTACTGGAAATGAACAGAATCTGATCTGGATTGATCTTGAGATGACCGGACTCGATCCGACGCACGATCGCATTATTGAGATTGCGACCCTGGTGACCGACGCCAATCTTAACATTCTCGCGGAAGGGCCGGTTATGGCCGTTCATCAGTCGGATGAACAGCTGGCGCTGATGGATGAGTGGAATGTCCGCACCCACACCAACAGTGGTCTGGTGGCGCGGGTCAAAGAGAGCAAAATTGACGATCGCGCCGCGGAGCTGGCGACCATCGAATTTCTGAAGCAGTGGGTGCCCGCGAATAGCTCGCCGATCTGTGGCAATAGTATCGGGCAGGATCGCCGCTTCCTGTTTAAATATATGCCCGAGCTGGAGGCTTATTTCCACTATCGCTATCTGGATGTCAGTACGCTGAAAGAGCTGGCCCGCCGCTGGAAGCCCGAGATCCTGCCGGGCTTCAAAAAAGGCGGCACACATCAGGCGCTGGATGACATCCGCGAGTCCGTGGCGGAGCTGGCTTACTACCGCGAACACTTTTTGCAGCTTTAATCGCCGGGGGGTGCGCATGAAATCGCCAGGTTGACGATTAAATCGGCAAACGCGCAGAAAGCGAAAATTTTTGCTTTCAGAGGCTTGCAGCAGCAACGATTTCTCGTATAATGCGCACCCCGTACCGGTGAAGAATTTTGTAACGGTACAAGGCGCGGGAATAGCTCAGTTGGTAGAGCACGACCTTGCCAAGGTCGGGGTCGCGAGTTCGAGTCTCGTTTCCCGCTCCAGATTTAAGATGTAAGCAGTACCCTCTTTGCGGGAATAGCTCAGTTGGTAGAGCACGACCTTGCCAAGGTCGGGGTCGCGAGTTCGAGTCTCGTTTCCCGCTCCAGTTTTATATAGCAGTGCCCTTCTTATGCGGGAATAGCTCAGTTGGTAGAGCACGACCTTGCCAAGGTCGGGGTCGCGAGTTCGAGTCTCGTTTCCCGCTCCAGATTTAACATCACACTGTTTCAGTCAAAAATTGCGGCTGTTTTGCGTCGTAACGCCTTAATGGTTTCCTCAGGGTTATCCACAGCGCGACACCCCATTCTCAGCGCCCGTTAGCGCGATCTGCAAATCATTTCTGAACAGAGTTATCCACAGCTTTCTGTTTTAAGCGAAGCGCTAGTCTCATTATCAAATAAACACAACTTTTTTATAACCTTTTGATATTTTTGCTTTTGATAATATTTCAATTTGTTATCTGGCAGCAAAAACAGCGTCATTGCAGTTGAATGACAACAACTTTTTATTTTTATTCACAGCATGTGGAAAACGATAATCTGCGCCGGGCTGGTCATTCACGCATCACGCGGTAAACCTTTCTCAACGGCACGCACCAGCCGTTTCTGCTGGGCAGGCTGCACGTCGACAACGAGCTGTTCGCGTTTCTGCTGCTGCTGCGCGATCGCCCACTGAATATGTTCATCCAGCAATTCACTCTCGCCGAGACGCCGTTCCAGCACCGGCATGATGTCGGCCGACCAGGGCGCGTTACCCAGCGCGACGGCGATATTGCGCAGCCAGCGTAAATGTCCGATGCGCCGAATCGCCGAGCCTTCGGTGATGCGCAGAAACTTCGCTTCATCCCACTGAAACAGATCGATCAGCGCCGGCGCATGCAATGCGGCGCGTGGCGAAAAGTCGCTTTCGTCACTGAGCTGACCATAGCGATTCCACGGACAGATGAGCTGGCAGTCATCGCAGCCATAGATCCGGTTGCCCATCAGTGGACGAAACGCTTCCGGGATTGCGCCTTCCAGCTCAATGGTGAGATAAGAAATACAGCGGCGGGCATCCACAACGTAAGGTTCTGTGATGGCGCCGGTGGGGCAGATTGTCATGCAGGCGACACAGCGGCCACACTGCTCCGGCTGCGGCGTATCCACCGGCAGCGGAATGTCGATCAGCAGTTCGCCGAGGAAAAACCACGAGCCCGCTTCGCGATTCAGAATCAGCGAATGTTTACCGGTCCAGCCAAGCCCGGCTTTCGCCGCCAGCGGGCGTTCCAGCAGCGGGGCGGAGTCGACAAAGGGGCGAAAATTAAGCTCGCCACAATGCGCCTGGATCATTTCCCCGAGCTTTTTCAGTCGATTGCGCAATACTTTGTGGTAATCGCGGCCTAACGCATAACGGCTGACATAGCCCAGACGGGGATTTTTCAGCGTGCTGGCAAAGGCGGCTTTGGCCGGAAGGTAGTTCATGCGAACGCTGATCACACGCAGCGTGCCGGGCAGCAGTTCATGCGGACGCGCCCGCATCATGCCGTGTCGCGCCATCCACGCCATCTCGCCATGATACTGCTTGTCCAGCCACGCCTGCAGACGCGGCTCTTCGGCACTGAGATCGGTGTCGGTGATGCCAACCTGCTGGAAACCGAGTTCGGCTCCCCACTGTTTAATCTGCTGTGCGAGTTGATGAAGATCGAGAGGGTATGACATGAGTGACCAGGATTCGAAGAAAAACAGCCGCAGTTTACCATATTCTGTCTGGCCTGCGCAGGCAGTGGCGCAGCTTGAGCAACAGGGGGCCGACGCACTCGGCATCACCCTGTATGAGCTGATGCTGCGCGCCGGGCAGGCGGCCTTTACGCATCTGACTGCGCACTGGCCGCAGGCCAGCCACTGGCTGATTCTGTGTGGTCACGGCAATAACGGCGGGGATGGCTATGTGGTGGCGCGGCTGGGGCAGGCGGCAGGCAAAACGGTGACGCTGCTGGCGTGCCAAAGTGACAGGGCGTTACCGGAAGAGGCGCAGCGGGCCCGCGATGCCTGGCTGGATGCGGGCGGTGCAATCCATGCGGCCGATGCGGTCTGGCCAGAGCAGGTCGATGTGATCGTCGATGCGCTGCTGGGCACCGGCTGCCAGCGTGCGCCGGACGAACCTTACGCCTCGCTGATCGCACGCGTTAATGCCCACGCTGCGCCGGTTCTTGCCATCGATATCCCGTCCGGCTTATCGGCCCGCAACGGCACGGCGCCCGGCGCGGTCATAGACGCCTGCCATACGCTGAGCCTGGTCGCGCTGAAGCCGGGACAGATAACCGGCAAGGCGCGTGACTACGTCGGCAAACTCTTCGCTGCCGATCTGGGGCTGGCCGCGTTTCTGGCGGGCGAGACGGCCCCCATCGCCCGTTACGACGCCAGCGTACTCTCCCGCTGGCTGAAACCGCGTAAGCCGACCTCGCACAAAGGCAGTCACGGTCGTCTGCTGGTGGTGGGAGGCGATGCCGGTACGGCCGGGGCGGTGCGCATGACGGCAGAGGCGGCGCTGCGCAGCGGCAGCGGATTAGTGCGAGTGCTTACTCACAAAGATAATATCATCCCGATTCTTACCGCCCGCCCCGAAGTCATGGTCGATGAACTGACCGACGAGCGGCTGACGGAGGCGCTGGCGTGGGCCGATGTCATCGCTATCGGCCCCGGTCTGGGCCAGCGTGAGTGGGGAAAGCGGGCGCTGAAGCAGGTCGCGGCCAGTGAAAAGCCGATGCTTTGGGACGCGGATGCACTTAACCTGCTGGCAATCAGTGCGGAGAAACGTCAGAATCGCATTATTACGCCGCATCCTGGCGAAGCGGCGCGTTTGCTGAATATTGAGACCAGTGAAATTGAGAGTGACCGCTTACATGCAGCGCAGACACTGGCGCAGCGTTACGGTGGCGTGGTGGTTCTGAAAGGTGCCGGTACACTGATTGCCAGCGAGCAGGGCGAAATGGCCTTTGCCGATGTCGGCAATGCCGGTATGGCATCGGGCGGAATGGGCGATCTCCTGAGTGGGATCATCGCCTCGCTGGCAGGCCAGAAACTGACGCTGTTTGACGCGGCCTGCGCGGGCTGTGTGGCCCACGGAGCCGCCGCCGATGCGGTCGCGGCGCAACGCGGAACGCGCGGTATGCTGGCAACCGATTTACTGGATCTCCTGTGGCAGTTTGTTAATCCTGAGATGAATAAAGAAGCATGAAGACCTGTGTTATCTCTTTGCCCGATGAGGCGGCTACGCTCAGTCTGGGCGCTCAGCTGGCGCGCGCCTGTGGCAGCGCGGCAGTCATTTATCTCTATGGCGATCTGGGGGCGGGTAAAACCACCTTCAGCCGCGGCTTTCTGCAGGCGCTGGGCCATCAGGGCAACGTCAAAAGTCCCACCTACACTCTGGTTGAGCCTTACACGCTGACCGACCGGACCCTCTACCATTTCGACCTCTATCGCCTCGCCGATCCGGAAGAGCTGGAATTTATGGGGATCCGCGACTATTTCAGCGGTGAGGCGATCTGTCTGGTCGAGTGGCCGCAGCAGGGGGCCGGATTCCTGCCGTCGCCCGACCTTACCTTAACGCTGCGCTATGTGGGCGAGGCGCGTGAAGCGGCGCTGACGGCACAATCCGCGTCAGGCCAGCAGTGGGTTGAACGGTTCAGCCAGGGCAGGGAACAGGCATGATGTCATGGATGAAAATCGCGCTGGCGTCACTGCTGCTGCTGGTTTCTGCTCCCCTGTTTGCCGCCACGCTGTCAGATATCAAAGTGGCCAACGGTGACAGCCAGGCAACCATCACCCTGAATTTTTCCGGACAGCCGGTCTATGGCTATTTCCCGCTGCACAACCCCGATCGCGTGGTGCTCGACGTCCGTCAGAGCGGTGTGGTGCAGGGGTTACCGCTGAACTTCAGCGGTGAGAACATCGTCAGGCGCATTCGCAGCAGTACCCCAAAGGACAAGCAGAGCGTGCGGCTGGTGTTTGAACTGACCCAGGCGGGGAAAACCCGGGCGGTCACTCAGCGCGACGGCAACAACTACAGCGTGGTCTTTACCATTACCGGTAAAGCGCCGGTGGTGACGCGCAGCGAGCCCGCACCGGTCATCGCCCCGACGCGCGTGCCGACCCCGAGTGCCGCCGCGGCCAATCCGTTTAATGCCAATCCGGTGACCTCGGTGACCAGCACGGCCAGCACCGTGCGCCCCGGCAGTCGCGTCAGCCAGAATGACACCGTGATTGTGGCGATAGATGCCGGCCATGGCGGCCAGGATCCGGGTGCTATCGGCCAGCGCGGGTTAAAAGAGAAGAACGTAACGATTGCGATCGCCCGAAAACTGCGGGTGCTGCTGAATAACGATCCGATGTTCAAAGGCGTGCTGACACGCGATGGCGACTATTTTATCTCAGTTATGGGCCGTTCCGATGTGGCGCGTAAAGCCAACGCCAACGTGCTGGTGTCGATCCATGCGGATGCGGCCCCAAGCCATGCGGCGACCGGCGCGTCAGTCTGGGTGTTATCAAACCGTCGCGCCAACAACGAGATGGCTAACTGGCTGGAGCAGAAAGAGAAGCAGTCTGAGCTGCTGGGCGGTGCAGGAGACCTGCTGGCGAACAGCCAGGCCGATCCTTATCTCAGTCAGGCGGTACTTGACCTGCAGTTCGGTCACTCGCAGCGCGTTGGCTATGACATCGCGCAGAAAGTCCTGCAGCAGCTGCGCGGCGTTACCTCGCTGCACAAGCGTCTGCCTGAGCACGCCAGCCTTGGGGTCCTTCGCTCGCCGGACATTCCTTCTCTGCTGGTGGAAACCGGCTTCATCAGTAATTCCTCGGAGGAGCGACTGCTAGGCAGTAGCGCACACCAGGATAAGATTGCGCAGTCGATCTATAAAGGTCTGCGCACTTATTTCCTGGCGCACCCGCTGCAATCCATCCCAAAGGAGGAAAACCTGCCGCTGGGCTCGTCGCCAGCGGTGAGCGTCGCCAGTAATCCGGCGACCGGGGTGACGCAGTATACCGGCGTGACTCAGCGCCATACCGTTACGCGCGGGGAGACGCTCTCCGGCATCGCCGCGAAATATGGTGTCAGCATGGCCACGCTGCGTGAGATGAACACCCTGAAGCGTGATGTGGTGTGGGTCGGCCAGCGGCTGAAAGTCCCGGCCAGTGCGGCCGCCAGCCGGACCACCCGCGCCGCGCCGCGCGGTATGGTTCGCCATAAGGTCGTCGTCGGCGATTCCCTGACCGGGATTGCGGCGCACTACGGCGTCAGCCCGAAAGCCATAATGCAGACCAATAATCTGAAGTCGACCAACGTCATGCTGGGGCAGAACCTGAAAATTCCTGCATCCTGATTGTGTGCCCGGCCGCTGCGCCGGGCTGTCAGCTAAGAGGATATCCACGATGCCGATACAAATTTTACCGCCTCAGCTGGCAAACCAGATTGCAGCGGGTGAAGTGGTTGAACGTCCTGCCTCGGTTGTTAAAGAGCTGGTGGAGAACAGTCTGGATGCGGGCGCAACGCGCATCGATATCGATATTGAGAAGGGCGGCGCGAAGCTGATCCGCATTCGTGACAACGGCTGCGGCATCGTGAAAAGCGAGCTGGCGATGGCGCTGGCCCGACACGCCACCAGTAAAATCGCCTCGCTGGACGACCTGGAGGCGATCATGAGCCTGGGCTTCCGGGGTGAGGCTCTGGCCAGTATCAGCTCGGTCTCCCGTCTGACGCTCACCTCCCGCACTGCCGATCAGAGTGAAGCCTGGCAGGCTTATGCCGAAGGGCGCGATATGGCAGTGACGGTCAAACCGGCGGCACATCCCTGTGGCACCACGCTGGAGGTGCTGGATCTGTTTTACAACACGCCGGCACGCCGCAGATTCATGCGCACCGAGAAAACCGAGTTCGGGCATATCGACGAAGTGATCCGTCGCATTGCGCTGGCACGTTTTGATGTCGCCCTGTCACTGAGTCACAACGGCAAAATGATGCGCCAGTATCGCGCCGTCAACGAAGAGAGTCAGCGCGAACGGCGGCTGGCCGCAATTTGCGGCACCACCTTTATGCAGCACGCGCTGCGCATCGACTGGCAACACGACGAACTTGCGCTGCGCGGCTGGGTAGCCGATCCGGCCGGGTCGCGCCAGGTGACCGAGCTGCAATACTGCTATGTTAACGGCCGGATGATGCGCGATAAGCTGATTAACCATGCTATCCGCCAGGCCTTCCAGACCCAGCTTCAGGATGATCAGCAGCCCGCCTACGTGCTCTATCTGGAGATCGATCCCCACCAGGTGGATGTCAACGTCCATCCGGCCAAGCATGAAGTCCGGTTCCACCAGTCGCGCCTGGTGCATGATTTTATCTATCAGGGCGTAGTCAGCGTGCTGCAGGCGATTGCGACACCCGCGCTGCCTGCGCTGAAGGCTGAAGAAACCGCTCCGCGCTGGCAGCCCGAAAACCGTCAGGCGGCTGGCGGCAACCATTTCGCCCAGCCTGCGTCGTCACCCGGGGAGCGCAAACCGTCTGCCCCCGCCCGGGACACGCCGCCCGCTGCGGCACCGGCCTGGCAGAATAAAGAGAACCTATACCGGCAGCGTGAAGGGGCGGTGTACCAGCAGCTGCTGAAAACGCCCGTCGACAGCGCGCCGCCGCCGGGCGCGCGTGAGCCTGAACCGCGCCGGACCGAAAAGGCTTCGCCGCTGGCGGCCCATGCGCAGAGTTTTGGCCGGGTACTGACCGTGCTGCAGCACCACTATGCGCTGCTGGAACAGGATCAGACGCTCTCGCTGATGGCGCTGCCGGTGGCGGCGCGCTGGCTGAAACAGGCGCAGCTGGAACCGGGCGAAGAGGGGCTGAAACCGCAGCCGCTGCTGATTCCCGTGCGGCTGAAAATGGCCAAAGATGAACGCGAGGCGGCCCGCAAAAATAGCAGCCTGCTCAATCAGATGGGCATCGAACTTCAGGCCGATGGCGACCACGTCACCCTGCGCGCAGTGCCTTTACCGTTACGAACACAAAATTTACAAATCTTGATTCCTGAGCTGTTAGGCTATCTCGCCCGGCAGCAGGAGAACTCTGCGACGCAGCTGGCCCGGTGGCTGGCGCGACAGCAGGATACAGAGTCCTCCAGCTGGAATCACTCACAGGCGATTAACCTGCTGGCTGAGCTTGAACGGCTCTGCCCACAGTTACTGAAATCGCCGCCTTCAGGCTTATTACAGCCCCTAGAGATTGAGAGCGCGGTGAACGCGTTGAAGCATGAGTGAATTAAACCAGGCTGGCCGGCCAAAGGCTATTTTTTTGATGGGACCCACGGCATCTGGCAAGACGGCATTAGCCATCGAGCTGCGTAAGCAGCTACCAGTGGAACTAATCAGCGTCGATTCCGCCTTAATCTATCGTCAGATGGATATTGGCACGGCGAAACCGTCGGCTGAGGAGTTAGCCGTGGCGCCCCATCGCCTGCTCGACATTCGCGATCCCGCAGAGGCCTATTCGGCTGCGGAGTTCCGGCGCGATGCGTTAGCAGAAATGGCGGAGATCGTTGCAGCCGGACGAATACCGCTGCTTGTTGGTGGAACCATGCTCTACTTCAAGGCGTTACTTGAAGGATTGTCGCCGCTGCCCCCGGCCGATCCGGAGGTGCGTCAGCAGATAGAGCAAACGGCGCGTGAAAAAGGCTGGGAAGCTTTGCACCGCCAGCTGTGTGAAATTGACCCGGTTGCCGGCAGTCGTATTCATCCGAATGATCCGCAGAGACTTTCGCGAGCACTGGAAGTTTTTTTTATTTCGGGTAAAACTTTAACGGAACTGACTAAAACATCCGGTGAAGCGTTACCCTACGACGTGTACCAGTTTGCCATCGCCCCCGCGAGTCGCGAACTGCTGCACCAGCGCATCGCGTTGCGTTTTGAGCAGATGTTGGCGTCAGGATTTGAAGCGGAGTCTCGGGCCCTGTTTGCACGAGGTGATTTGCATACGGACATGCCTTCCATCCGGTGTGTCGGTTATCGTCAGATGTGGTCTTATCTGTCAGGCGAAATCGATTATGACGAGATGGTTTATCGGGGAATTTGCGCAACCCGGCAGCTTGCTAAGCGACAGATGACATGGTTACGTGGCTGGGAAAATGTTCACTGGCTTGACAGTGACGAGCCCCGGCTGGCGCGTGATACAGTGTTACAGGTTCTTAGTGCGAAGCATGGGTGATTGTGTACAATTGATGGGTTATCGTGCGCAAATTTTTACGCAGTTTTTTCAGAACCATAGGTTCTACGAGCAACAAACAACAAGCATATAAGGAAAAGATAGAATGGCTAAGGGGCAATCATTACAAGACCCGTTTTTGAACGCACTGCGTCGTGAACGTGTTCCGGTTTCGATTTATCTGGTTAACGGTATTAAGTTGCAGGGTCAGATTGAGTCATTTGATCAGTTCGTCATCTTGCTGAAAAACACGGTAAGTCAGATGGTTTATAAGCACGCCATTTCTACCGTTGTGCCTTCGCGCCCGGTTTCTCACCATAGCAATAATACCGGTGGCGGCAGCAACAATTATCATCACGGTGGCAGCAACACACCTGCACAGCCACAGTCACAGCCACAACAAGACGGTGACCACGCAGAATAACGCGTCGCCGTACAGCCAGGTGCGGAGAACAGCGGTTTTCCGTCCTGGTCTTTTATTAAGCGAGGTTATAGCTTGTTTGACCGTTATGATGCCGGTGAGCAGGCCGTACTGGTACACATCTGGTTCTCCCAAGACAAAGAAGTAGAAGATTTGCAGGAGTTCGAAACCCTGGTCTCTTCTGCTGGCGTTGAGGCGCTGCAAGTGGTCACTGGCAGTCGTAAAGCGCCACACCCCAAGTATTTTGTCGGTGAAGGAAAAGCCGTTGAAATTGCCGATGCGGTAAAAACAACTGGAGCATCGGTCGTATTATTCGATCATGCCCTTACGCCCGCTCAGGAGAGAAACCTTGAGCGTCTGTGCGAATGCCGGGTTATTGATCGCACCGGTTTAATTCTGGATATCTTTGCCCAACGCGCACGTACCCACGAAGGTAAATTGCAGGTTGAGCTGGCGCAGCTACGCCATCTTGCCACACGTCTGGTGCGCGGCTGGACTCACCTTGAACGTCAGAAAGGCGGGATCGGCTTACGCGGTCCGGGTGAAACACAGTTAGAAACCGACCGCCGCCTGTTGCGCGGTCGTATCAGCCAGATTCTGTCCCGTCTTGAGCGGGTGGAAAAACAGCGCGAGCAGGGACGTCAGTCGCGAGCCAAAGCGGACATCCCGACCGTGTCGCTGGTGGGCTATACCAACGCCGGTAAGTCGACGCTGTTTAATGCTATGACATCGGCCAATGTCTTTGCCGCAGATCAGCTGTTTGCGACGCTGGACCCGACGCTGCGCCGTCTGAATGTCGCCGATGTCGGAGATGTGGTCCTGGCGGATACCGTCGGCTTTATCCGCCATCTTCCTCACGACCTGGTTGCCGCTTTTAAGGCCACGCTGCAGGAGACCCGTCAGGCGACGCTGTTACTGCATGTGATTGATGGCGCAGACCTGCGCGTCACGGAGAATATCGCGGCCGTCGATACCGTTCTGGAAGAGATTGAAGCGGACGAAATCCCGACGTTACTGGTCATGAATAAAATCGATATGCTCGACGGGTTCGAACCGCGTATCGATCGCAACGAAGAGAATCTGCCCGTCCGCGTCTGGCTGTCTGCCCAGACGGGTGAAGGCATTCCGTTGCTGTGGCAGGCGCTGTCTGAGCGTCTGTCGGGTGAAATTGCCCAGCACGCATTACGTCTGCCGCCGGAAGCGGGGCGACTTCGCAGCCGTTTCTATCAGCTGCAGGCGATTGAGAAAGAGTGGAATGAAGAAGACGGCAGTGTAGGATTGCAGATACGTATGCCCATTATTGAATGGATGCGTTTATGTAAACAGGAACCGTCGCTGACCAGTTACATTGTTTGATATTGCCCAAACGCATTTACCTTAAAAATGGAAGATTGTCGCATTTTCGTTGCATGACCGAATACGCAGGATTTACCCGGGTAGCTCGGATTTCAGCAAGGCGGCAACTGAGTGTATCGCCGGACGCTTACGCAGGTAAGTGGCCGGGGTGAGCAAAGGCAGCCAACACTGCTGCAATCCGAAAAATGAAGGGTAAAAACCGTAATTACAATAAATGGAGTAGAAACATGGCGTGGAATCAGCCCGGAAATAACGGACAGGACCGCGACCCGTGGGGAAGCAGCAATAATCAAGGCGGCAACTCTGGGGGGAATAAGGGAGGACGGGAATCCGGGCCTCCTGATCTGGATGATATCTTCCGTAAGCTGAGCAAGAAGCTTGGTGGACTGGGCGGTGGCAAACAGAGCGACAATGGTCAGCGCGGCTCTGGCAGCGGCGGCAAAATCGTGGGCATCGTGGCGGTTGCTGCGGTGGTCATCTGGGCTGCCAGCGGTTTCTACACTATTAAAGAAGCGGAGCGTGGCGTCGTTACGCGCTTCGGTAAATTCAGCCATCTGGTCGAGCCGGGCCTCAACTGGAAGCCGACCTTTATCGATCAGGTGCGTGCGGTTAACGTCGAATCGGTACGTGAGCTGGCGGCGTCTGGCGTGATGCTGACCTCGGACGAGAACGTGGTTCGCGTCGAGATGAACGTGCAGTATCGCGTGACCGATCCTGAACGCTATCTCTATGCGGTGACCAGCGCGGATGACAGCCTGCGCCAGGCCACCGACAGTGCCCTGCGTGGCGTGATCGGGCGTTCTACTATGGATCGCATCCTGACAGAAGGCCGTACCGTCGTCCGTAGCGATACGCAGCGTGAAATCGACGAGACAATCCGCCCTTATAACATGGGTATTGCGGTGCTGGACGTCAACTTCCAGGCTGCCCGTCCGCCGGAAGAGGTGAAGTCCGCGTTTGATGACGCCATTGCTGCACGCGAAAACCGTGAGCAGTATGTCCGCGAAGCCGAAGCCTACGCGAATGAAGTGCAGCCGCGTGCTAATGGACAGGCGCAACGTATTCTGGAAGAGGCGCGTGCGTACAAAGAGCGGACCGTTCTGGAAGCGCAGGGTGAAGTGGCGCGTTTTGCCAAGATCCTGCCGGAGTATAAAGCCGCACCGGAAATCACCAAAGAGCGCCTGTATATCGAAACCATGGAGCGTGTGCTGAGCCATACCCGCAAAGTCCTGGTTAACGATCGGGGTAACAACCTGATGATGCTGCCGCTGGATCAGCTGATGCGTGGCGGTCAGGCTTCTTCAGGCCAGAACGGTCAGAAGGGCGCGAACGGTGCTTCTCTGCCTGCCATCTCCGACCGCAGCGCAAGCCGCAATGACACGTCGTCATACAGTCCGGACAACATCATGGATCAGCGTCGGGCCAATGCTCAGCGCAGCGACAGCCAGCGCGAAGGGAGAGAGTAATCGATGCGTAAGCCAATAGTATTTTTGATCATTGTCGTGCTGGTGGCGCTCTATGCGTCGCTGTTTGTGGTACAGGAAGGGCAGCGGGGCATCGTCCTGCGCTTTGGTAAAGTCCTGCGTGATGGCGAAAACAAGCCGCAGGTCTTTGCGCCGGGCCTGCACTTCAAGATCCCGTTCCTGGAAACGGTTAAAACGCTGGATGCACGTATTCAGACCATGGACAACCAGGCCGATCGCTTCGTCACCAAAGAGAAGAAAGATCTGATCGTGGACTCCTACATCAAGTGGCGTATCAGCGATTTCAGTCGCTACTACCTGGCAACGGGTGGCGGTGATGTCTCTCAGGCGGAAGTGCTGCTGAAACGCAAGTTCAGTGACCGCCTGCGTTCTGAAATGGGCCGTCTGGATGTGAAAGATATCGTCACTGACTCCCGTGGTCGCCTGACGACGGATGTCCGCGATGCGCTGAACACCGGTTCGGCGGGCAGCGATGATGAAATCGCCACGCCAGCAGCGGATGACGCGATTGCCAGCGCAGCGGCCCGCGTCGAGCGTGAAACCAACAGCAGCGAGCCAGCGCCAAACCCGAACAGCATGGCCGCGCTGGGTATTCAGGTGGTGGATGTGCGTATCAAGCAGATCAATCTGCCGACCGAAGTCTCAGATGCGATCTTCAACCGTATGCGTGCCGAACGTGAAGCGGTCGCGCGTAGCCAGCGTTCGCAGGGTCAGGAAGAGGCCGAAAAGCTGCGCGCCCAGGCGGACTACCAGGTAACCCGTACACTGGCTGAAGCCCAGCGTGAAGCGCTGATCACCCGCGGTGATGGCGATGCGGAAACGGCCCGGTTGTTTGCGGATGCGTTCAGCAAGGATCCTGACTTCTACGCCTTTATCCGTAGCCTGCGTGCTTACGAAAACAGCTTCAGCGAAAATCAGGACGTGATGGTGTTAAGCCCGGATAGCGACTTCTTCCGATATATGAAGGCACCCTCTAACGCGACACGTTAAGAACTGATATAACCTGTGGGCCGACAATGTTGTCGGCCTTTTTTTGGGTATCAGCATGAAAACAAGCATCTGGATGGCGCTGGCACTGGTATTGGTGCTGGAAGGGTTAGGGCCTATGTTTATGCCGCGCGCGTGGCGACGCTGGATCCTGACGCTCTCACGGCTGCCCGACCGTCTGCTGCATCGCTTTGGTGGCGGACTGGTGGTCGCAGGGATGGTCATCTACTGTATGCTCAGTCTGCACGGCAATCTGTAAGCATAGGGTTAAGACCGGCTAAATTGTGCCTTTTGCCGCGCGCATCCCCAACATATTGTAGTGAGCAAAACTCAGACAAAAAAGCGCGCAATCGTATGCTAAAAGTGCTGAAAACCACGGGATCAGATGGTAGAATCCTTTTTTAAGCAATCGGTGATTTTGAGAAATGGGTAAGAACGTCGTCGTACTGGGCACCCAATGGGGTGACGAAGGTAAAGGTAAGATTGTAGACCTTCTGACTGAACGCGCGAATTACGTTGTGCGTTATCAAGGCGGCCACAATGCGGGCCACACGCTTGTCATCAACGGTGAAAAAACCGTCCTCCACCTGATCCCTTCTGGCATTCTGCGCGATAACGTGACCAGCATCATTGGTAACGGCGTAGTGCTCTCTCCTGAAGCCTTAATGAAAGAGATGAAAGGCCTGGAAGCGCGCGGGATTCCGGTACGTGAACGTCTGCTGATTTCTGAAGCCTGTCCGCTGATCCTGCAATATCACGTTGCGATGGATATGGCGCGTGAACGTGCGCGTGGTGCGAAAGCGATCGGTACCACCGGTCGTGGCATCGGACCGGCTTATGAAGATAAAGTTGCGCGCCGCGCACTGCGCGTCAGCGACCTCTTTAACAAAGAAACCTTTGCTGCCAAGCTGAAAGAAGTCGTCGATTTCTACAACTTCCAGCTGGTCGAGTACTACAAAGAGCCGGCCGTTGACTTCGATAAAGTGCTCAGCGATGTGATGGAAGTCGCCGACATCCTGACTGGCATGGTGGTTGACGTCTCTGAGCTGCTGGACACGGCGCGTAAGCGTGGCGACCTGATCATGTTTGAAGGCGCACAGGGTACGCTGCTGGATATTGATCACGGCACCTATCCGTATGTAACGTCATCCAACACGACCGCAGGCGGCGTGGCAACCGGTTCAGGTATCGGTCCGCGTTATGTGGATTACGTGCTGGGTATCGTAAAAGCTTACTCAACCCGCGTCGGTGCAGGTCCATTCCCGACCGAACTGTTTGATGAAACCGGCGAGTTCCTGTGTGCGCAGGGCCATGAGTTTGGCGCAACCACCGGACGTCGTCGTCGTACCGGCTGGCTGGATGCGGTCGCCGTTCGCCGCGCTGTTCAGATTAACTCTCTGTCAGGTTTCTGCATGACCAAGCTGGACGTGCTGGATGGTCTGAAAGAGGTGAAAATCTGCGTGGCCTATCGTATGCCTGATGGCCGCGAAGTGACTACTACACCCCTGGCCGCAGAGAACTGGGAAGGCATTGAGCCGGTCTACGAAACTCTGCCAGGCTGGAGCGAGAAAACATTTGGCGTGAAGACGCTGGAAGGCCTGCCTCAGGCTGCACGCGATTACATCAAGCGTGTGGAAGAGGTGACCGGTGTGCCGATTGATATCATCTCAACCGGTCCCGATCGCAGTGAAACAATGATTCTGCGCGATCCGTTTGACGCGTAATCATTCAGGCCGGACACTGTCCGGCCCTTGTTTTTCCACTCTCTGATGCCACTTAATCTCCCTTCGCTTGTCAAATCCTGTGCTGGCTGAAAAAAACGCACGTCAAATCAGACACTGGTTTATCATCGTAGTTAATCGAATGGCGATCCGATTTAATCCTGATATCAACCCTAAGGCGATTTATGCAATGTCGTGCCTGAAGGTTCACTGAGGTTACTGTGCAGCTCACAAGTTTTACTGATTATGGCCTGCGGGCCCTGATTTATCTGGCCTCCCTGCCCGAAGGCCAGCAGACCAATATTACTGAAGTGACGAACACCTACGGTTTGTCACGTAACCACATGGTCAAAATCATTAATCAGCTGAGCCGGGAAGGGTATGTCGCAGCCACACGCGGTAAAAATGGCGGGATTCGCCTGGGGATGTCGCCCCGTGAGATTGTGATTGGCGATGTCGTACGAAAAATGGAGCCACTACAATTAGTGGATTGTGCCTCCTGTGCTATTACGCCAGCCTGCCGTCTTAAGCAGGCGCTGCATGATGCAGTACAGCGATTTTTGCAGGAGCTGGATAGCTATACGCTGGCAGATTTGGTTGAAGGGAATACACCACTTTATGAAATCATCCTGTCCCTGTCGCCAGCGGAAATAAATATTAAATGACATCGGAGGAACCGTTATGTCAAAAGATCCTTTTCAGGATAGAGAAGCTGAAAAATACGAAAACCCTATTCCAAGCCGTGAATTTATTCTGGCGCTGTTAGAGAAACGTGAAAAACCGGCCAGCCGTGAAGAGCTGGCTGAAGAGATGAATCTGCACGACGAAGAGCACCTTGAGGCGCTGCGTCGCCGCCTTCGCGCGATGGAGCGCGATGGTCAGCTGGTCTTCACCCGCCGTCAGTGCTATGCGCTGCCAGAACGGCTTGATCTTCTGCGCGGTAAAGTGATCGGCCATCGTGATGGCTATGGTTTCCTGCGGGCTGAAGGTCAGAAAGATGACCTCTACCTCTCTGCCGAACAGATGAAATTCTGTATGCACGGGGATGTGATCCTGGCGCAACCGCTGGGTGCCGATCGCAAAGGCCGTCGCGAAGCGCGCGTGGTTCGCGTGCAGGAGCCGCGCAACAATCAGATCGTTGGCCGCTACTTTACCGATGCCGGAGCGGGCTTCGTGGTGCCCGACGACAGCCGCCTGAGTTTCGATATTCTTATTCCACCGGAAGAGACGATGAACGCCCGCATGGGTTCTGTGGTGGTGGTCGAGCTGGTTCAGCGTCCGAACCGTCGCAGCAAAGCGATCGGTAAAGTGACCGAGATCCTGGGCGACGATATGGGTACCAGCCTGGCCGTCGATATGGCGCTGCGCACCCATGAGATCCCGCACACCTGGCCGCCGGAAGTGGAAGCGCAGGTCAGCCAGCTCAAAGAGGAGGTCCCGGAAGAGGCGAAAAAAGGTCGCGTCGACCTGCGTAAGCTGCCGCTGGTCACCATCGATGGTGAAGATGCCCGTGACTTCGACGATGCCGTTTACTGCGAGAAAAAACGCGGTGGCGGATGGCGTCTCTGGGTCGCTATCGCCGATGTCAGCTACTACGTTCGTCCTGGCACGCCTCTGGATAACGAAGCGCATCAGCGTGGCACCTCGGTCTACTTCCCGTCGCAGGTCGTACCGATGCTGCCGGAAGTGCTCTCCAACGGCTTATGTTCGCTCAACCCGCAGGTCGATCGCCTCTGTATGGTCTGTGAAATGACCATTTCCAGCAAAGGTAAACTCACCGGCTTCAAACACTACGAAGCGGTGATGAACTCCCATGCGCGTCTGACCTACAACAAGGTCTGGAACATCCTGCAGGGTGACAAAGAGCTGCGTCAGCACTATGCGCCGCTGGTCAAAGACCTGGAAGAGCTGCACAACCTCTATCAGGTGCTGGATGCGGCCCGCGAAGAGCGCGGCGGCATCTCCTTTGAAACGGAAGAGGCGAAGTTTATTTTCAACGCCGAGCGTCGTATCGAGCGGGTTGAACGCGCCTCGCGCAATGACGCACACAAGCTGATCGAAGAGTGCATGATCCTGGCTAACATCGCCTCGGCACGCTTCGTGGAGAAAAATCAGGAGCCTGCGCTGTTCCGCGACCACGATCGCCCGACGGATGAGAGCATCAAGAGCTTCCGGACCGTGCTCAACGAGCTGGGTCTGAGCCTGCCGGGCGGCAACAAACCGCAGCCTGTTGACTACGCGGCCCTGCTGAAGCAGGTGGCCGACCGTCCTGATGCGGAGATGCTGCAAACCATGCTGCTGCGCTCCATGAAGCAGGCCGTGTACGACCCGGAAAACCGTGGCCACTTCGGTCTGGCGCTCTCGTCGTATGCTCACTTCACGTCGCCGATTCGGCGTTACCCGGATCTGACGCTGCACCGCGCCATCAAATATCTGCTGGCCAAAGAGCAGGATCAGGGGAAAGGGCTGGTTCAGCGTGCGATCAAATACCTCATGCCGAAAGAGCGCAGCGTAGCCAGTGATATGACGACGGCGACCGGCGGCTATCACTACGACATGCCGCAGATGCTGCAGCTGGGTCTGCACTGCTCCCTGACCGAACGCCGCGCCGACGAAGCGACGCGCGACGTCGCGGACTGGCTTAAGTGTGACTTTATGCAGGATCAGGTCGGCAACGTCTTCAACGGCGTGATCTCCAGCGTCACCGGCTTTGGCTTCTTTGTGCGCTTAAGCGATCTCTTTATCGATGGTCTGGTCCATGTGTCTACGCTGGACAACGACTACTACCGTTTTGACCCGGTGGGTCAGCGTCTGATCGGCGAATCCGGCGGCCGCACCTATCGTCTGGGTGACGCGGTCGAGGTTCGAGTGGAAGCGGTTCATATGGACGAACGTAAGATCGACTTTGCCCTGATTTCCAGCCAGCGCCAGGTGCGTGGCGAAGGCAAAACCGCGCGTGACCGCGCGAAGCGTGACGATCAGGCGCCCGCAAAACGTCGTCGTAACGTGAGCCGGAAGTCCAATTTTGAGCCGGATGCTGCGTTCCGCGGTAACAAGGGCAAGCCCGATGCCGGAAGTGGCGGGAAAAAAAGTAAAAACGTCTCGGAAAAAACCCGTAAAATCGCCGCCGCCACCAAGGCAAAGCGCGCCAGGAAAAAGGCTGAGCCTGAGAGCTGAGCCTGACCTGATACGCGCATCCGCCCTCTCTTCCCGGAGAGAGGGCGGTTATTCATTCCTATCCAAACACTGAGCAGATCGATGAGCGAAATTATTTTTGGTATCCACGCCGTGCAGGCGCTGCTGGAACGTAACCCACAACGTTTCCAGGAAGTCTTTATCCTCAAAGGCCGCGACGATCGTCGCCTGCAACCCGTGGTCGCCGCGCTGGAAGCTCAGGGGATCGTGATTCAGCTGGCGGACCGTAAATGGCTCGACAGCCAGGTCGAAGGCGGTGTTCATCAGGGCATCATCGCCCGGGTGAAGCCTGGCCGTCAGTATCAGGAGGGCGACCTGCCGGACCTGCTGCAGAGCCTGGAAAAACCGTTCCTGCTGGTGCTGGATGGCGTCACCGATCCGCACAACCTGGGTGCCTGCCTGCGCAGCGCCGATGCGGCGGGCGTACACGCGGTCATCGTGCCGAAAGATCGCTCTGCGCCGCTGAATGCTACCGCTAAAAAAGTGGCCAGCGGTGCGGCCGAAAGTGTGCCCTTGATCCGCGTGACTAACCTGGCCCGGACGCTGCGTCTGCTGCAGGAGTACAATATCTGGGTGGTCGGCACCGCAGGTGAGGCCGACCATACGGTCTTCCAGAGCAAAATGACCGGCCCGATGGCGCTGGTGATGGGCGCGGAAGGCGAAGGAATGCGCCGTCTGACGCGCGAGCATTGCGATGAGCTGATCAGCATTCCGATGGCGGGCAGCGTCTCTTCACTGAATGTGTCGGTCGCGACCGGTGTCTGTCTGTTTGAAGCGGTGCGCCAGCGCAACGCCTGATGTCCCCTGTGATCCTCGCCACAAATTAGTTTCTGTGCCAGGCATAACCGCGCGTCATTCGCATAATTACTGAGTGACATCCGTGAGGAGTGGTTATGACCTGGACAACACACACCGTTTTTAATCAGCCCCATCCTCTGAGCAACAGCAACCTCTTCCTGTCTGATACGCCGCTCGGCGAGGCACTCTCCCGCGAAGGCGCAGGCTGGGACCGGGAGTGGCTGGCGTCGGTGGGCCAGCAACTGGGCAGCGCCGAGTCGCTGGAGCTGGGCCGGCTGGCCAATGCGGAACCGCCCGAACTGCTGCGCTACGACACCCGTGGCGAACGTCTGGATGAGGTCCGTTTTCATCCTGCCTGGCACCTGCTGATGCAGGGCGTCTGTGCCAGTCGGTTGCATAACCTCAGCTGGCAGCCGACGGTGCGGGAGCAGGCCGGGGTGGCGCGCGCGGCGCGCTTTATTCTGCACGCCCAGGTAGAGGCGGGTACCCTCTGCCCGATGACCATGACGCACGCGGCGATTCCGCTGCTTCAGCGCTGGCTGCCCGCCCTGTTTGAGGGCTGGCTCGATCCGCTGCTCAGCGATCGTTACGACACCCATGCCCAGCCCGGCGACCAGAAGCGTGGGCTGCTGATCGGGATGGGGATGACAGAAAAGCAGGGCGGCAGCGATCTGCTCATCAGCACCACCCGCGCGGAACCGCTTGCGGCGCGCGGCCCCGGTGAGGCGTACCGGCTGACCGGTCACAAATGGTTCTTCTCCGTGCCGCAGAGCGATGCGCATCTGGTGCTGGCTCAGACACCTGCCGGATTAAGCTGCTTCTTCCTGCCGCGTCTGCTGCCTGACGGAACCCGCAACGCCATTCAGCTTGAACAGCTCAAAGATAAACTGGGTAATCGCTCAAATGCCAGCGGCGAGGTGGAGTTCCGCGATGCCACCGGCTGGCTGCTGGGGGAAGAGGGCGAAGGTGTGCGGCTGATCCTGAAAATGGGGGGGATGACGCGCTTCGACTGCGCACTCGGCAGTCATGGGCAGATGCGACGCGCCTTCTCGGTGGCGCTCTGGCATGCCCATCAGCGCCAGGTGATGGGCAAGACGCTGCTGGAACAACCCCTGATGCGTCAGGTGCTGGCCCGGCAGGCGCTGCAGCTGGAGGGACAGACCGCGCTGCTGATGCGGCTGGCGCGCGCCTGGTCACAACCGGCAAACGCGCATGAGGTCACCTTTGCCCGGCTGATGACGCCAGCGGCGAAATATCAGATCTGCAAAGCGGGGATGCCGTTTGTGGCAGAGTCGATGGAAGTGCTGGGGGGGATCGGCTACTGCGAAGCGAGTGAACTGCCTCGTCTCTATCGCGATATGCCGGTCAACAGTATCTGGGAGGGATCGGGCAACGTCATGTGCCTGGATGTCCTGCGTGTGCTCGCCCGCCATGCAGAGGTGATGACGATGCTGAATCAGGAGTTTGAGGCGGTGAAAGGAAGCAATCGTCACTTCGATGCCCGCTGGCGTCAGCTGCGGCTGAAACTCCGTCAGGTGCCCGAAGAGCAGGCGCGCGAGGTGACCTGCGCGCTGCTGCAGCTGGCGACGGGCGCGCAGCTGCTGAAACATGCCGAACCACCGCTGGCCGATGCGTGGTGCCAGCAGTGGCTCGATCCCCGCGGTCTGCGTCCGCTCGATCCGGTCGTGACCGAACGACTACTGGCGCGCGCCTGCGGCCGGTGAGGCGCCATAGAGGATTGCGCTGGCGTACCATAAGCCCGGCATAACCGTTTCGCTCAGCATCACAATCTGATAGTAAGCGGCGCCAGCCTGATTCGCCTGAGCGGCAACGGCCCGCTGGGCGTCATCCGGCGATCCGTGCACGTTAACGGTAATGTTGCCCAGCTTCGGTAATCCGCCACTCTGTGCCCGTGAGATCTCCTGCGCCTGCGACGTCGGCGCGGGCGGCGCTTTAGGCGTCGTCTCCAGCGCGGAACAGCCTGCCAGCAGCAGGCTCATCACCAGTAAATAAGCGGAACGCATAGCAATACTCCTGTTCAGGACGAAACAGTAAGTGTACGTCATCGCCCTGAACGCCGTCAGGATTTCAGGCTGAACACGCTGACCAGCTGCGTCAGGTGATGCCCTTTATCGCTCAGGCTCTGTGCGCTGTTCTCCGCCTGGGCCACCAGTTCGCTGTTCTGGTGCGTGGCCTGGCTGATCTGGTTCATCGCCAGATTGACCTGACCGATGCCCGCCGCCTGCTGCTGCGCCGCCACGTTGATTTCGCCCATCAGCGCCTGCACCTGCTCAATGTGCGTCACAATGTTGCTCATCGCCTCGCGCGTCTGCTCAGACAGCTGATGACCCTCCGCCACGTTGCCAATGGAGGTGGCAATCAGCCCGTCAATCTCTTTAGCGGCCTGCGCAGAACGCTGCGCCAGCGCGCGCACCTCGGCGGCGACCACCGCAAAACCGCGCCCCTGTTCACCGGCACGCGCGGCTTCCACCGCGGCGTTCAGCGCCAGGATATTGGTCTGGAAGGCGATCGACTCAATGACGTGAGTAATGTCCGCAATGCTTTGCGAGGAAACCTTGATGGCTGACATAGTGCTGACCGAGCGCGTTACCGTCTGGCTGCCGTGGCTGACGATCTCGCTGGCTTCGGCCACCAGTGACATCGCCTGCCGGAGGCTGTCCGCAGTGTGCTCAACCGTGGCACCAAACTGCTCCATGCTGGCGGAGGTCTCCTCCACGCTGCTGGCCTGACGGCCGATCTGCTCGCTGATGTTATGACTGCTGGCTGCGATGGTGTCGGTGCCCTGGCTGATCTCCTGGGCGGCACCACGCACCTGACTGACGATCTTCTCCAGGCCATCGCCAATGCCGTTAATGGCGATGATCAGCTGGCCCACTTCGTCACGGCGCGGGGTCTCCATGTGAACCTGCAGATTACCAGCGGCATACTGCTCTGCCAGATGAATGACCTGCTGCAGCGGACGGGTAATCGCCCGGCGGCTGTACCAGACAAACCCCAGCGCAAAGATGACGACCAGCACCAGTCCGGTCATCAGGAACAGATTGCGGCTCTGCATGATCGGTGCGAGCAGGCTGGCCCGGTTGACTTCGCCGGTGATGACCCAGTTCCAGCCCGGCAGCTGCTGCCATGCCAGAATTTTATGCTCACCCTCGATCTCCACCTGCTGCATGCCCTGCGACTGCGTCAGCAGCGGCGTTAAGATGGCGCTGTCCCATGCGGGCTGTTTCCCTTCGTTTTCCTGTGCGAACAGATACTCGCCCTGTGACTTGCCGGGGGTGCCGTTAAGCACAAAGAAGCGACCGCTGTCGCCCAGCCGACGCGCCAGGATCTTTTCACGCATCAGCGCATACTGCTTATCGATTCCTACGCCGACAAACAGGATCGCGACGACTCTGCCACTCTCATCTTTGACCGGCTGATATTGTGTGATGTAGCGATGGCCAAACAGCGTCGCCAGACCCTGATACACATTGCCCTGATGAACGCTTTTCCATGCCGCGCCACTGCGATCGAGCTGGGTGCCAATCGCCCGACTGCCATCCTGCTTTTTCAGCGAGGTTGAGATACGGATAAAATCATCGCCGTCACGCACGAAAATGGTGGCAACGGCGGCAGTGCGTTCGGTGAAATCGTCGACGGCGGTCTGATCGAGGTTCAGCGTCTTTAATCCGGCGCGCAGCACCGGCGTCGAAAAGTCGCCCACCTGCACCCTGGCGGTTTCATCCAGGCTGAAACGCCTGGGCAGGAAGCTGGTAAACAGACTGGTGTAGTGTGTGACCTCTTCGGTCAGGGTGGCGTTGAACATAGTGGCCATTTCACTGATGCCCTGCACCTGATTGTGCATGTCATCGATGGCGAGATTTTCCAGCTGGCGCGAGGCGTTGTGGCTCTGAGTCAGTGTCAGAACCAGCAGCAACAGCGCTACGCTCAGGGACGTCATAACTGACAGCTTAACGCCAAGACTCAGTCCGCTGAGAGAGAGACGCTTCATAAATTACCTTTGAATAAGTTAGAGGGGTACACCATCAACGGCAACGCGCGGAAAAAGTTTAGCGCGATGTCTGCGGCGTTCGTCGCGCAGGACATTTCGCAAACGCCTGTGCAGGACGTACACTTGAACTCCCTGTTTTTCCCCTTTCAGGAGAGACCATGATCGAACTCACCACCGACACGCTGGCCGGTATCGAATGCCTGCACGCCGCGCCCGCCGGACAACGCCATCAGCCCCTGCCCACTGTGCTGTTTTATCACGGGTTTACCTCCTCTAAAGAGGTCTATGCCTACTTCGCCGTGGCCCTGGCGCAGGCGGGATTCCGGGCGGTGATGCCGGACGCCGAGCTGCACGGTGCGCGTTATTACGGTGACGCAGAGACCCGCCTCGACCGCTTCTGGGAGATCCTGAAACAGAACATTGATGAGCTGCCGCAGCTGGAAGCCGCGCTGCGTGACAGTCACCTGATCGCGGAGGAACGTTTTGCGGTGGCGGGGGCGTCGATGGGTGGCATGACGGCGCTGGGGGCAATGGTGCGTTATCCGCAGATCTGCAGCGTCGCCTGTATGATGGGGTCAGGCTATTTTATGCAGCTCAGCCAGTCGCTGTTTCCGCCGCAGGTGGCCGACACACCGGCGCGAAAGGCGGCATTCGACGCCCGCATGGCACCGCTGGCGGAGTATGATCCCTGCAACCGGCTGGAGGCGCTGGCCGACCGTCCGCTGCTGCTGTGGCATGGTGAGGCGGATGAGGTCGTGCCCTGGGCGGAAAGCGTGCGGCTGGAGAAGGCGCTGCGTGACAACGGTCTGGCGCAGCATCTGACCGCGCTGTCAGAAAAAGCCATCGGGCACAAGATCACTCCGTCGGCCCTGACGGCGCTGGTGCGTTTTTTCACTCATCATCTGTAAAACAGACGGGCGGCGCGTCATGCTGCCGCCCGTTACGTTACGGCCTTACCAGTGCGCAGACGCCTTTTCTGCGGCACGGGCGGGCATGCCGACCGGGTTTCTTTCCGGCGTATCGAGCCGGTTGACGTAGACATAACCCGATGCCACTTCGCTGCTGTGACTTCTCATCTGCTGCGCACAGTCAGCGTGGCTGGCAAGAGCGGGTAGAGACAGGAAGAGACCCAGGAGGGTGGCGATGACGAACCTTTTCATGTCCGACTCCTCACTTCAGGGAACACACTCTGAACGCCGCCACCAGAGCATCTGCGGCGTCTCAGTTAATTTTAGCGATCGGCGACATTATCGCCAGCGTGCCCCACTGAACCCCATCATCAGCCTTTTTGAACAAACCCGGATTAACCCGCTGTATTCCCGTCATTAGCACAAAAAGCCACAGGTTGTGGCACGACGCCTGCGATTTGTTTAAATGTGCGCTTGAGTTCGGGCGCGGTCGCCAGTATGATTACGCGTCAATTTTTCAGCCGCATTCTCAGGCTGTGTCCCACAAGTGCTCGCCCTGGCGAACGTTTGTGGGACACAGCCTATAACGTTCCTTGCTTCCATGGGCCGCGGCTGACCCCGACAGGAGGCTGAATAATCCGTAAGGAGCAATTTCGATGCGTCATTACGAAATCGTATTTATGGTTCATCCTGACCAGAGCGAACAGGTTCCTGGCATGATCGAGCGTTACACTGGTGCTATCACTGGTGCACAGGGCACGATTCACCGCCTGGAAGACTGGGGCCGTCGTCAGCTGGCTTACCCGATCAACAAACTGCACAAAGCGCATTACGTTCTGATGAACGTTGAAGCGCCGCAGGAAGCGATCGATGAGCTGGAAACGAACTTCCGCTTCAACGACGCCGTTATCCGTAGCATGGTTATGCGCGTTAAACACGCGGTAACTGAAGCATCACCGATGGTTAAAGCGAAAGATGAGCGTCGTGATCGTCGCGAAGATTTTGCTAACGAATCCGCTGATGAGTCAGATGCTGGGGATTCTGAAGAGTAATCCATCGTGACGGTTAATCGACTGCGCTTGTCGGGCACTGTGTGCAAGACGCCGGTTCGAAAAATTAGCCCGTCAGGAATTCCTCACTGTCAGTTTGTGCTTGAGCACCGCTCAGTGCAGGAGGAGGCCGGGTTTCACCGGCAAGCCTGGTGTCGTATGCCGGTGATTATCAGCGGCAGCACCCATCAGGTGATTACTCAACATATAACGGTCGGCACGCAACTCTCACTCGACGGTTTCATTAGTTGCCATCAGGCACGAAATGGCCAGAGCAAAGTGGTGTTCCATGCCGAGCAGATTGAATTGATAGATTCTGGAGACTAGCCTAATGGCACGTTATTTCCGTCGTCGCAAGTTCTGCCGTTTCACCGCGGAAGGCGTTGTTGAGATCGATTACAAAGACATCGCAACGTTAAAAAATTACATTACCGAAAGCGGTAAAATTGTCCCGAGCCGTATCACCGGTACTCGTGCAAAATACCAGCGTCAGTTGGCTCGCTGCATCAAGCGCGCGCGTTACCTGTCTCTGCTGCCGTACACTGATCGTCATCAGTAATCGGCAACTGTCCATTAACGACTTTAAGAGGATAAGGTAATGCAAGTTATTCTGCTTGATAAAGTAGCAAACCTGGGCAGCCTGGGTGATCAGGTTAACGTTAAAGCGGGCTACGCTCGTAACTTCCTGGTTCCACAGGGCAAAGCTGTTCCTGCCACGAAGAAAAACGTTGAGTATTTCGAAGCACGTCGTGCTGAACTGGAAGCCAAACTGGCTGACGTTCAGTCTGCAGCGACTGCACGCGCTGAGAAGATCAATGCACTGGGCACCGTGACCATCACGTCTAAAGCAGGCGATGAAGGTAAACTGTTCGGTTCAATCGGTACCCGCGACATCGCTGATGCAGTCACTGCAGCAGGCGTTGACGTAGCGAAGAGCGAAGTTCGTCTGCCGAACGGCGTTCTGCGTACCACCGGTGAGCATGAAGTGGACTTCCAGGTTCACAGCGATGTATTCGCTAAGCTGACCGTAAAAGTTGTTGCTGGTTAATCTGATTAACTGAGCACGACAAAAAAGACGCCGGCCTTGTGCCGGCGTTTTTGTTTTTATCGTTTACCTCACCGCAGTTCGCCGCTTACTGCGCCCGGATAAAGCTGCCGTCCGGCTGACGGGTAAAGAGTACCGGACCGCTGGCACTGTCAACCGTCAGGCCGGTCACCGTGCCCTGCGCATCCTGACGAATCTTCACCTGCTGACCACTTTTCAGTGAGCTGAGCGGCTGATCGTTGCCTTCCACCCGCGCCATCGCAAACACATCGTTCACCGGCAGGCTATTGTCACGAAACAGCTGCGCCAGCGTCTGACCCGAGGCGATAGTCAGGCTGCGCCATGCGCCCTGCGAATCGGCCTTTGGCGTCTGCTGTGAGGCAGAAGAGGAGGGCTGACGACTGCTGTTGTCATCATAGATATCCGCCTGCATCGGCACCTCTTTTTCTGCAGAGGGGGTCGCAGGCTGTTCGACCGGATAGCGCAGCGTGCTGGCAGGCCAGAGAAACGCTACCAGCATCACCAGCAGGGCCGCCACGATGCCGCGCCGGTGCGGTGCGGGCAGCGGATCCATCCAGCCGATGTGGTCGGTAAAGTGCCAGATACGCTGAAGCCATGCTGGCAGGCGGGACGACGCGTCTGAAGCCATTCGGGGTTCCTCCTCTCCGGCAGGGCGCTGTGGCCTGCGTGCGGCCAGCCAGGCCTGCAGCCGGGAAACGGTCTGTGTTGCACGCATCCTGCGGCGGCGGGGGGCAATCTGGCCCATGTTTACTCTCTTATTAGTATGCTTGAGACGGGGTAAATCCCGTCCATAGTTATAGTATGGGCAATACCGGCGCGAAGTGCCTGCCAGCATTCATAAAATTGACGACTCTATTGTTTCCTTTTCATCAGCAAAAGTCATCTGCGACGCAGGGCATTTTACGCCAGCGGCCTGCGCTGCTATGCTGCCGGTTCGAATTTATCCGAGAGTGAAAGGAACGAAGATGACTACCCCTTCTTTCGACAGCGTCGAAGCACAAGCAAGTTACGGTATTGGTTTACAGGTTGGCCAGCAGTTGCTGGAATCTGGTCTGCAGGGGCTGCAACCAGAAGCACTGCTCGCGGGCCTGCGCGACGCGCTGGAAGGGAACTCGCCGGCCGTTCCGGTTGATGTGGTTCATCGCGCACTGCGTGAAGTGCATGAACGTGCTGAAGGCGTGCGTCGTGAGCGCACCGAAGCGATGGCAGCAGAAGGCCAGGCCTTCCTGCAGGAAAATGCGCAGCGTGAAGGCGTGAACAGCACCGAGTCGGGCCTGCAGTTCAGCGTGATTACCCAGGGTGAAGGTCCAATCCCGTCACGCCAGGATCGCGTTCGCGTTCACTATACGGGCAAACTGATCGACGGCAGCGTGTTCGACAGCTCCGTTGCGCGTGGTGAACCGGCAGAATTCCCGGTAAGCGGTGTGATCCCAGGCTGGATCGAAGCCCTGACCCTGATGCCGGTTGGCTCGAAATGGGAACTGGTGATCCCACAGAACCTCGCCTACGGTGAGCGTGGCGCGGGTGCCTCCATCCCGCCATTCAGCACCCTGATCTTCGAAGTCGAACTGCTGGAAATTCTGTAATCTTCAGCGCTGCAACCCGCGGGTTGCAGCGTTTCCCCGCCTGTTACTGCTGTAAATTCACCTGCCACAACGCAAAGCCCGTCGCATCAGTCCCTTTGGGCTGCAGCGGATATTGCGCATGCTGCTGAATAAACCCGGTCGCTTTCTCACCCGGCGCCGTTTCGAACTGAATGTCGAGCGGTGTGGAGGCGCTTATCGGCGCCAGCCGCCAGTTATTATCCGCCTTTGGCTGCACCTCACCGTGCGCTTTGGTTTCAGCGCTGATGTAGGCGGCCACCACGGCGCGGTTCTCATCCGGCGAGGCAAAGGCGATATAGCGATCGCCGGTGCCGGCAAACTTGCCGCCATAGGCGCGATAGTTATTGGTCGCCACCAGGAAGGTTGCCTGCGGGTCGATGGGCTTACCCTGCCAGCTCAGCTGACGGATACGTGACGACTCCGGATGGATCAGCTGACACTCCGCATCGTAGCGGGCGGGCTGGGTGACATCGATCTGATACGTGACGCCATCGATCACATCAAAGTTATAGGTGCGGAAATCCCAGTTGATCAGCGACTGCGTTTTCGGGCTGTTCGGATCGATCTGATTAAACTGCCCGGCTGAACACTCCAGCCACTCTTTGACCTGCGCGCCGCTGACCTTCATCACCACCAGGGTGTTCGGATAAAGATAGAGATCGGCGGCGTTTCGGAAGGTCAGCGCGCCTTTTTCCACTTCGACATAGCTGGCCGGATCGTTTTTACGTCCGCCCGCCTTAAACGGCGCGGCCGCAGAGAGCACCGGCAGGCGGCCCAGATCGGGATCGCCCTGGATAAAGTGCTCAACGTAGGCGCGCTGGGCATTGTTGACGATCTGCACCGTGGGATCGTCCTGCACCAGCGACAGATAGCTGTACATCACGTCGGCAGAGCGGCCGATGGGCTTCGCCACAAACTCGCGGGTGGCGCGGTGATCCTCAGCCAGAACGTTTACCAGCGCCGGGTCTTCTGCCGCCAGCGACTTCTTCGCGGCGGTATCGTAGATGGGCCGGGCCTGGGCCTTACCACTGCTTACCTGCCAGCGATCGCCCTCCTTGCTGAGCACCAGGTCAACCACGCCGAGATGATCGCCCCACATGCCCGGCATCACCGCCGGGATCCCGTTCAGCGTACCCTGGGTGATATCGGCGCCCCGGATGGTCGCAAAATCTTTGCCAGGGAAGACCGCATGTGCATGACCGAACAGAATGGCGTTAATGCCCTCCACCTGGCTGAGGTAATAAACCGAGTTCTCCGCCATAGCGTGCCAGGGCTCGCTGCTGAGACCGGAGTGGGGAATGGCAATGATCAGGTCTGCGCCCTGCGCGCGCATCTCCGGCACCAGGCGGCGCGCCGTCTCTGTAATGTCATCGACCCGCACCTTACCCTGCAGATTGGCTTTATCCCACACCATAATCTGTGGCGGCACGAAGCCGATGTAGCCTATCTTCAGGGTCTGCATATTGCCGTCGCGATCCACAACCTGAGTGGATTTGATGAGGTAGGGGGTGAACAGGGGTTTACCGCTCTTCACGTCAATCACGTTGGCGTTTACATAGGGGAAGCGGGCGCCCGCCAGCGCTTTTTTCAGATAGGGCAGACCATAGTTGAATTCGTGGTTGCCGAGATTGCCGACGCTGTAGTCCAGCGTGTTGAGCGCCTTGTAAACCGGGTGGATCTCGCCCTCGCGCAACCCTTTCGCGGCCATATAGTCGCCCAGCGGGCTGCCCTGAATGATGTCGCCGTTATCGACCAGTACGCTGTTTTTTACCTCCTGGCGCGCGGCATGAATCAGCGTAGCGGTGCGCACCAGGCCAAACTTCTCGGTCGGCGTGTCTTTGTAGTAGTCGAAATCCATCATATTGCTGTGCAGATCGGTGGTTTCCAGTATCCGCAAATCCACCGTTGCGGCCTGTGTGGCGACGGAAACGCTCAGGGCCAGTAACATTATTCCGGGCTTAAACATGCTTGCTCCTGCTGCAGATTAATTTAAGGCTCTCAAAATAATGTAAAAGCATGACAGATAGTCATTTTAAATCGTGATGGATATAACGTTTTGGCCGATCGGCCTGCGGCAAAGTCCGATACGACAGCACCACCACAGTGCGGTCGTGGCGATAAGGCGATAACTATGATATTGATATATCTATAAATTGGTTCGCTGATTCGCCCGTTAACCGGCGCATCAGGCGAAACTGCTAAAATGTCACTATCTGACGCTGAGCTCTTCCCGCAGCAGATCGACATAATGAGGTGAAAAATGTTAGAGCAACTCTGCCAGCTGGCACGCGAAGCAGGCGACGCGATTATGCAGGTCTATGACGGCGCCGCGCCGCTTGACGTTTCTCACAAATCGGATGATTCGCCGGTCACCGCCGCAGATATCGCCGCGCACAAGGTGATCCTGGCGGGGCTGAGGGCGCTGACGCCCGATCTCCCCGTCCTGTCAGAAGAGGATCCGCCCGCCTGGGAGGTGCGTCAGCACTGGCAGCGTTACTGGCTGGTTGATCCGCTGGATGGCACCAAAGAGTTTATCAAGCGCAACGGTGAGTTTACCGTGAATATCGCGCTGATCGAGGCGGGCAAGCCGGTGATGGGCGTGGTCTACGCGCCGGTGCTGGACGTGATGTACTCCGCGGCCGAAGGCAAAGCGTGGAAAGAGGAGGGCGGTCAGCGTGAGCAGATTCACGTACGTGACGCCCGGCCGCCACTGGTGGTGGTGAGCCGCTCTCATGGCGACGACGAGGAGATGAAAGAGTATCTGAAGCAACTCGGAGAGCATCAGACCGTCGCAACCGGCTCCTCGCTGAAATTCTGCCTGGTGGCTGAAGGCAAAGCGCAGCTCTATCCCCGCTTCGGGCCGACCAACATCTGGGATACAGGCGCGGGTCACGCGGTGGCGATGGCAGCGGGCGCGCATGTGCATGACTGGCAGGGCAGAACGCTGGACTACACGCCGCGCGAATCTTTCCTTAATCCCGGCTTCCGCGTTTCGCTGTTTTAAGACGGCGCTGAGCCTGAAAACCCCGGCGGGCGCCGGGGTTTTGCTGTTACGCCTTCAGCAGCGAGGTCACCAGTGCTATCACCCGGGTCACCTCATCCTGCGTCAGCGGTCCATCCTTCACGAATCTCACCTTGCCCTGCTTATCCAGCACCACGATCGCAGAGCTGCCCGGCTGAAGCTGCCAGGCACGCTGTACCTCGCCCTTGCTGTCGACAATAAACTGCGACCAGGGATACTGCTGCTTATTGGTTTCGATGCTGCTGCGCACAAACATGCCTGTACCGGGTATCGCATCATCGGTATTCACGATAGTCGTGGTCTGATAACGATCGTGGGGCAGCTTCGCGGCCTTGATCGCCTCTATCAGCGCCGCGTTCATCTGCTTCGCCGATGAGCGACCGGCAATATGCTGGATGACGCGAACTTTTCCGCTCAGCTGCGCGCTGTTCCAGTTTTTATAGCTAAACTTCTCCTGCTGCAGGATCAGTTCGCCTTTGTCATTGACGCCCACCGCCGGAACACGCGTCTCCTGTCTGAGATCGTGCGCCATAGCACCTGTCGGGATCAGAAACGAGAGCGCCAGTGCGGCCAGAGTTGTTCGCATTGCTATTTCCTTAGGTGATCAGACCAGTTAGTCATTTTACTGCAATAGTAAGCAGGGATGATGCGCCTGTCCTGGAAAGGTGTCAGGTTTGTTATGCCCGCCACAATTCCTTAACCAATGAAGGTTTATACTGTGTCATGTGAGCCTGATAACAGAGTGTTCTGTAATGATGTGTCAATTCAGTAAAAAAATTCACTTTTTGGCACACCACCCAGACTGAGTGTTCTATAGTTATCGCGAATTCGCGCTTCATGGGCTGGCACCAAATTTGGAAACGGCGAAGCGTGCTTTAAAAATGTACAGGAGTTAGTCAGTATGAAGATCTTCCAGCGCTATAATCCGCTGCAAATAGCGAAATATGTAAAAACGCTGTTCAAAGGAAGGTTGTATATCAAGGACGTTGGCGCGTTCGAGTTTGATAAAGGGAAAGTCCTTATTCCGCGCGTCAAAGACAAACAGCATCTGAGCGTGATGTCAGAAATTAACCGCCAGGTCGTGCGTCTCAAGCTTGAGTTCAACTAAAGACAAGGGCGCCGATGGGCGCCCTTGATGCTTACGGGGTCAGAGGGTCTGCGTCATCACTCTGAACCGGGGCATATCACCCCTTCACCGATGCCCACCGTCTGACACCCGACGCCCGCCAGAACAGGCGCTGAGTGAATCTACTCTTCTTCGCTTTTGGTCATACTCAGCACCGGCGGTCGTTCATCAATGCGGGTGACCAGTAACTGATCGATACGGTAGCTGTCGATATCCACCACCTCGAATTTGTACCCCGCGAACTTCACAAAGTCGGTGCGTTTCGGGATCTTACGCAGCATATACATCATAAAGCCGCCGATGGTTTCGTAGTTGCCGGACTGCGGGAATTCATCAATGTCCAGCACACGCATCACGTCATCGATCGGCGTGCCGCCTTCAACCAGCCATGAATTCTCGTCACGGGCGACGATCTGCTCTTCCATGCCCTGACCGACCAGATCGCCCATCAGCGTGGTCATCACGTCATTCAGGGTAATGATGCCGACGACCAGCGCATATTCGTTCATGATCACCGCGAAATCTTCACCGGCGGTTTTGAAACTTTCCAGCGCCTCAGAGAGGGTCAGCGTATCCGGCACGATCAGCGCAGAGCGAATCTGCAGGCCGCTGTTCAGCGCCATGCTCTGATTGCCCAGCACGCGCAGCAGCAGCTCTTTCGAGTCGACGTAGCCGACGATATGGTCGATGTCGCCGCTGCAGACTAAAAACTTGGAGTGCGGATGCTCGGCAATTTTGGTTTTCAGGCTGGTTTCATCTTCGTGCAGATCAAACCAGACGATATTCTCACGCGAGGTCATGGAGGAGGGAACGGTACGCGACTCCAGCTCGAACACGTTTTCAATCAGTTCATGCTCCTGCTTACGCAGCACCCCGGCCAGCGCACCCGCTTCAACGACGGCGTAGATATCGTCGGAGGTGATGTCATCTTTACGCACCATCGGCAGTTTAAAGAGGCGGAAGAAGACGTTAGCCAGGCCATTAAACAGCCACACCAGCGGGCGCATGACCAGCAAACAGAAGCGCATCGGATTGATGATGCGTAGCGCGATGGTTTCCGGGGCCACCATGCCGACCCGTTTCGGGGTTAAATCGGCGAACAGGATAAACATGCTGGTGACGATGGTGAAGGAGCAGATAAAGCTGAGCTGTTCGGCCAGCGCCGGGGAGACAAACTGATCAAACAGGCCCCGGAAGACCGGCGAAAACGCCGCATCACCGACGATACCGCCCAGAATGGCGACGGCATTGAGACCAATCTGCACCACGGTGAAGAACATGCCTGGCGTTTCCTGCATTTTCAATACGCGCTGCGCATTGACATTGCCTTCATCGGCCAGCAGTTTCAGTTTGATCTTACGGGCCGCGGCCAGCGAGATCTCGGACAGAGAAAAAAAAGCACTGATTACGATCAGCAACAGAATGATGAGTAAGCTATCTAACATATGAGATCCAAAGGGTTATCCACATGTCATTTTTGGCCTGGGCAGCGTGGGTAAGCGCAAACAGAGCGGGTTTATCCATGAAACAGAGCTATCCGTGCCAAAAATGTCTGCGCCATATCGACAGAGAATGAGATGTCGGGGCAGAAATGAAAACAGGCGGGATGCCTGTGGTGGCCGATTATAGCAGGAGCGCTCATCGTGCCGCCAGAGGGCAAACCACCGTGTCACGACGCCTGAGCGGCCAGCGTGTTCCGGATTTATCTGAGTGCGTCATTCCGGACCGATCATTCCCGCCCGCAGGAGTTGTATCCCCCCGTTCATTTACCGACAATATGGCGTTATTTGACTTAGATGTCAGCGTTGCGTCGCCGTTTGCCATAAAGTGCGGCTATGATGAGGGTGTTGCCGTTGCGGTAGTGCGGGCAAAGATGATTAATAAATGCCCCGTGGAAAAGGGGCCGGCATGATTAACAGGAGTACAGGTGCCACGATTTTACACTTATTGCATGGCCAGCCTGCTGCTTGCCGCGCCCGCCCTTGAGGCGGCGACCGTGCGATTGCAGGTAGACGGCTTAACCGGGGATTTGCAAAAGAATGTCAGGGCGCGCCTGTCGACCATTGGCAGCGATGAGGTCTCAAACGATGGCCGTTTTCGGGCACGCGTCTCCGTCGCAATAAAAGAGGGGCTGCGCGCACTCGGTTATTACGAACCTACTATCGACTTCGAATCCCGTCCTGCGCCAGAACAGGGCGGTCGCCCGGTGCTGGTGGCAAAAGTGACGCCCGGCCAGCCGGTTAAAATCGGCGGCAGCACCATCGTGGTCGAAGGCGATGCGCGCAACGACGCCGATTACAAAGCCTGGGTAAAGCAGGGGCGGCCAAAAGTGGGCACCCAGCTCAACCACGGGCAATATGACAAATTCAAAAGCGGCTTCTCTAATCTCGCCCTGCGCAACGGCTACTTCGACGGCACCTTTAAAAAGAGCCAGCTTGGCGTGTCGGTTGAGCGGCACGAAGCTTTCTGGGATATCGATTACGACAGCGGCGAGCGTTACCGCTTCGGCGACGTGACCTTCCAGGGCTCGCAGATCCGCGAAGAGTACCTGCAGAATCTGGTGCCCTTTAAAGAGGGGGACTACTACAACTCCCGCGATTTAGCCGAGCTGAACCGCCGCCTCTCGGCCACCGGCTGGTTTAATTCGGTGGTGGTCGCGCCGGAATTCAGCAAGGGCCGTAAGACCAAAGTGCTGCCGCTGAATGCTGCTATGTCGCCCCGTGTCGAAAACACCATTGAAACGGGTGTCGGCTACTCCACCGATGTGGGGCCACGCCTCAAGGGAACCTGGAAGAAACCCTGGGTTAACGATCGGGGCCACAGCCTGACGGCCAGTGCCTATGTCTCTGCGCCGGAACAGCAGGTCGATTTAAGCTACAAAGTGCCCCTGCTGAAAAGCCCGCTGGAGCAGTACTACACCTTCTCCGGTGGCCTGAAGCGAACCGACCTCAATGACACCAAAGCCGATACCAGTACACTTGCCGTGTCGCGCAACTGGGACAACAGCAGCGGCTGGCAGAAGGCCGTTAATCTGCGCTGGAGCCTGGATCACTTTACGCAGGGCAACGTAACCAATACCACCATGCTGCTCTATCCGGGCGTCAGCGTAAACCGCACCCGCTCGCGTGGTGGCCTGATGCCGACCTGGGGCGACACCCAGCGTTACTCCGTCGATGTCTCAGACACGACCTGGGGATCTGACGTCGACTTCCTGATCCTGCAGGCGCAAAACGTCTGGATCCGCACCCTGGGCGACAGTCACCGCTTTGTGGCCCGCGGCAACCTTGGCTGGATAGAAACCAACGATTTCGACAAAGTCCCGCCGGATCTGCGCTTCTTCGCCGGGGGTGACCGCAGTATTCGTGGCTATAAATACAAAAATATCTCTCCGCGTGATGAAGACGGAAAACTTACGGGTGCCTCAAAACTTGCAACCGGATCGCTGGAGTATCAGTACAACGTCACCGGTAAATGGTGGGGGGCCGTCTTTGTAGACTCCGGCGAAGCGGTCAACGACATCAAACAAAGCAACTTTAAAACCGGCGCGGGCGTCGGCGTGCGCTGGTCTTCACCTGTAGGGCCCATCAAATTTGATATCGCCAGACCTGTTGGTGATAACGAGGAGCATGGATTGCAATTTTACGTCGGACTGGGGCCTGAACTATGAAGCTATGGAAAAAGGTCCTGATTGGTATTCTGATCTTTCTGGTGCTGCTGTTGGGCGGCGTGGCGTTTTTAATCGGTACCACGCCGGGGCTGCATCTGGTGCTGAAGGGTGCATCGCGCTGGGTGCCCGGCCTGTCGATCAAACAGGTAGACGGCGGCTGGCGCAACCTGACGCTCAACGGTCTGCGTTACGAGATGCCGGGCGTCAGCGTGGATGCCGGGCAGATCCATCTGGCAGTGAATCTTAACTGCCTGCTGCACTCGTCGGTCTGCGTGGACGACATCTCCCTGCGCGACATCAGCGTGGTGGTCGACAGCAAAAAGATGACGCCATCTGCGCCAGCGCCGGAAGAGGAGAGTGGCGACACCAACCTCAGCACGCCATACCCGATCACGCTGAGTCATCTTGGCCTGCACAATATTAATGTGAAGGTCGATGACACGGCGATCTCGCTGCTCGATTTCACCACCGGCCTGCAGTGGCAGGATCGCGCCCTGACGCTGAATCCGACCCATATCCAGAGCCTGCTGATTGCGCTGCCCAGGGCGGCGAAAGTTGTGAATGAAGAGGTGGTGCAGCCGAAAGTGCAGCAGCCTCATCCCGCTGAAAAGCCGCTGGGTGAAACGCTGCAGGCGATGTTTGCGCAACCTCTGCTGCCTGCGCTGCCCGATTTCCGTCTGCCGCTGGATATTGATGTGCAGCAGATTCTGGGCGAACAGCTGCGTATTACCGGCGACACCGATATTTCGGTCAGCCGGTTACTGCTGAAAGCCAGAACCGCCGACCGTCAGATGCAGCTGACAACGCTGGACGTGGACTCGAATCTGGGCAAGCTCAACGGCAGCGGACAGGCGACACTGGCGGATAACTGGCCGGTCGATTTCGCCCTCAACGGCACGGTCAACACCGACCCGATTAAAGGCGAAAAGCTGGCGCTGAAGCTGAGTGGCGCGATGCGTGACGAGCTGAAGCTGGGGCTGAACCTCTCCGGCCCGGTCAACGCGCAGCTCGACGCCACGACGCAGCTGGCGGTCGCCGGACTGCCGCTGTCGCTGCAACTGACCAGCCCGCAGCTGCGCTGGCCGTTAACCGGCCCGGTACAGTATCAGGCGGATAAGCTGGACTATCAGTTCAAAGGCAAGGCCACCGACTACGTGATGACACTGCAGACCGCCGTGAAAGGGGAGTCGGTGCCGCCGGCCAGCGTCTCGCTGACGGGTAAAGGCAATGTCGAACAGTTCAGCCTCGACCGCCTGCGCATTGCCGCGCTGCAGGGCAATATTGACCTCACCGCCCTGGTGGACTGGAGCAAAGCCATCAGCTGGCGCAGCGAACTGACGCTGGCAGGCATTAACACCGCGAAACAGTACCCCGACTGGCCCGCGCGACTGGATGGCAAAATCACCACCCGCGGCAGTCTCTATGGCGGCAGCTGGCAGCTGAGCGTGCCGCAGTTGCAACTCAAAGGCAATGTGAAGCAGAACGCGGTGACTGCGGACGGCTCACTTACCGGTAACAGCTACAACCAGTGGACGGTGCCGGGCATCAAACTGGCGCTGGGACGCAACCACCTGGATGTTAAAGGGGCGCTGGGCGACAGCCTGGATCTCGACGCCAGCATCAACGCGCCGCAGCTCGACAATGCGCTGCCGGGCCTGGGGGGGGTTGTCAACGGCACGATTAAAGCGCGCGGCACCCTGAAAGCGCCGCAGCTGCTGGCCGACCTTAACGGTCGCGGCCTGCGCTGGCAGCAGATGCAGATTAACCGCGTTACGCTGAACGGCGACGTTCGTTCCGGCGAACAGGTGGCGGGCAAGCTGCAACTGCGCGTCGAGCAGCTGAAGCAGGATGCGCTGAACATCAGCCTGCTGACGCTGAACGCCGACGGCAACGAAAAGCAGCATCAGCTGAAGCTCAATGTGCAGGGCAAGCCGGTGTCCGGCCAGCTGGCGCTGAACGGCAGCTTCGATCGCCAGACCGAACGCTGGAAAGGGTCGCTCAACGACACGCGCTTTGATACGCCGGTCGGGGAGTGGCGTCTGACCCGCGCGATGGCGATCGACTACCTCAACAGCCGCCAGACGGCGACGATTGGTCCGCACTGCTGGCAGAACCCCAATGCGCAGCTCTGCGTACCGGAGCCGATCGAAGCCGGACCGGCAGGCCATGCGCATGTGGTGCTGAACCGCTTTGACCTGGCGATGGTTAAACCCTTTATGCCGGATGCCACACAGCTGAGCGGCCTGTTCAGCGGAGATGTGCGCGTAAACTGGACCGCAGAGGGTGGATTGCCGACCGGCACCGTGGCGCTCAAGGGCAACGGCGTCAAAGTGGTGCAGGATGTGCAGGGCAACAGCCTGCCGATCGCCTTTGACACGCTGAACCTGAATGCGGCGCTGCGCAACGGCCGCGCGCAGCTCGACTGGCTGATCCGCATCGCCGGTAACGGGCAGCTGGATGGCAATGTGCAGATCGACGATCCGCAAAACCGCCGCAGGCTGGGCGGTAACGTCAACATCCGCAATCTCTCGCTGGCGATGCTCAATCCGGCGCTGATGCAGGGCGAAAAAATCAAGGGCAGTCTGAACAGCGCCCTGCGCCTGGGCGGCAGTATTCAGCAGCCCCAGGTGTTTGGTCAGCTGGGACTGACCGGGGTGGATGTGGATGGCAACTTTATGCCGGTGGATCTGACCAATGCCAGCCTGAACCTGGTGTTCAACGGCATGAGTTCGACGCTCAACGGCCTGGTGCAGACCGCGCAGGGCAACATCAACCTCAGCGGCAACGCCGACTGGAGCCAGCTCGATAACTGGCGTGCGCGCATCGCGGCGCAGGGCAGCCGGGTGCGTGTCACGGTGCCGCCAATGGTGCGTATGGATGTCTCGCCGGATCTGGTCTTTGAAGCAACGCCAGCCGCCTTTAACCTGGATGGCCGTGTCGATATTCCGTGGGCGCGTATCACGGTGCAGGAAGTGCCGGAGAGCGCCACCGGCGTCTCGTCCGATGAGGTGATGCTGGATGAACAGCTGAAGCCGATTGCACCAAAAACCGCCTCGATCCCGATTAACAGTAATCTGGTGATCCACGTCGGTAACGATGTGCGGCTCTCAGCGTTTGGCCTGAAAGCGAAGCTGAATGGCGACCTGAAGATGGTGCAGGATAAATCCGGGCTGGGCCTGAACGGCCAGATCAATATCCCGTCCGGGCGCTTCCATGCCTATGGTCAGGATCTGATCGTGCGTAAAGGTGAGCTGCAGTTTGCCGGTCCGCCGGATCAGCCTTACGTCAACCTCGAAGCGATTCGTAATCCGGATGCCACCGAAGATGGCGTCACGGCGGGTCTGCGGGTCACCGGGCTGGCGGATGAGCCGAAGGCGGAAGTCTTCTCCGATCCGGCGATGTCGCAACAGGAGGCGCTCTCCTACCTGCTGCGTGGTCAGGGATTAGGCAGCGACGGCGACAGTAACGCGCTGACTTCGGCCCTTGTTGGCTTAGGGGTTGCACAAAGTGGTCAGGTTGTGGGTAAAATCGGGGAGACGTTCGGTGTCAGCAATCTTGCTGTTGATACTGCGGGTGTTGGCGACAGCCAGCAGGTGCAGGTCAGTGGCTATGTGCTGCCGGGTCTGCAGGTAAAATACGGTGTTGGCATATTTGATTCACTGGCGACGTTAACCTTGCGTTACCGCCTGATGCCCAAACTCTATCTGGAAGCCGTGTCCGGTGTGGATCAGGCTCTCGATTTGCTCTATCAGTTTGAGTTTTAGCAATGCGAATAATTGTCTACGGCAGTTTACGGCGCAAACAGGGAAACAGTCACTGGATGACGAATGCGCAGTGGCTGGGTGATCACCAGATTGAAGGCTTTGAGCTTTACAGTCTGGGCCATTATCCCGGCGTAATTGAGGGCAACGGAACGGTACATTGTGAAGTGTACCGCATTGATGCCTCAACCCTGGCGGAGCTGGATGCGCTCCGTACCAAAGGGGGAGAGTACAAACGTTATCTGACTCAGACGCCGTTTGGCAGTGCATGGCTTTATGTCTATCAACGCTCAGTGGCAGGACGCCAGCACATCACGAGTGGAGACTGGCTGAAGCGCGATGAGGAGCCAGGGGCCTGAACAAAAACACCGTCCAGATGGACGGTGTTTTTTTTTCGACTTACAGACCGGCAGCAGAATTATTTCTTCTGAGCGCGCTCGTAAGAGGAGATGATTTCGGCTTTAGCCGCTTCGGCGTTGTCCCAGCCATCCACTTTCACCCATTTGCCTTTTTCCAGATCTTTGTAGTGCTCAAAGAAATGGGTGATCTGGGCGCGCAGCAGTTCTGGCAGGTCGTTCACATCTTTGATGTGATCGTACTCTTTAGAGAGCTTGGTGTGCGGAACGGCAACCAGTTTGGCATCTTCGCCAGACTCGTCGGTCATTTTCAGCACGCCAACCGGACGGCAGCGGATCACTGAGCCTGGAACCAGTGGATACGGGGTTGGAACCAGTACGTCAACCGGGTCACCATCCAGAGAGAGGGTGTTGTTGATGTAGCCGTAGTTGCACGGATAGAACATCGCGGTAGACATGAAACGGTCTACAAACAGGGCGCCAGACTCTTTATCAACTTCATATTTGATCGGATCAGCATTCGCTGGGATCTCAATGACAACGTAGATATCTTCTGGCAGGTCTTTACCTGCTGGCACCTGGTTCAAACTCATCGGGCATTCCTTCAATGGTCGTATGTTGAGTGTCGGCTATTATAGCCAACTGACTCTGAAAGTATGCCCTCTTTTTAGCGTTTCGGAATGCGCCCAAAGGCTACTTCGCGGTCACTAACAGCGAAACAATCCCTGCAGCAATCAATGGTCCTACCGGCACACCCCGGAAGAACGCGACACCGATGATCGTGCCGATCAGCAGCCCGCCAATCACCGAAGGCTGGACGCTCATAAAATTCACGCCCCGTCCGCCCAGCCAGGCGACGAAAATACCGACCAGAATCGCCACAATTGACTGCCAGTTAGCAAACGACTTTATCAGCGACGAGGCGGGCAGCGACCCGCTGGCCAGCGGCGCCATCACCGCCACGGTCAGGATAATGATGCCCAGCGTAATGCCCTGTTTTTCCACATAGGGAAAAAACCGGGAGAGTGGGGTCAGTTTGATCGCCAGCAGCACCAGAATGGAGATCGTGACTGCGGTGTTGTGAACGAAGTAACTCAGTACGGCGAGGCCGATAAGAATAAGGGTCGGGACGTAAGGTGCCATGGTCTCTTCCTGAAAGTGAGTGGGCGCACTGACTCGCCAGCGTCAAAACCGCTGCGATCAGCAATCATCCGGATTAGCGCAGCTGCCTTTACCCAGCGACTGCAGCATCAGCGCCTGATTGCGCACCAGGCTCAGCCCCTGGGCGCTCAGAGCCACGCTGCCCAGCGAACCCGAACCCTGTTTCCTGAGCTGGCTCCGGCTGGCCTCAAGCCAGCTATCGCGGTAGCTCAGCCACGCACGCTGTGCGCGCCGCAGCGTCGTCTTCTCCTCTCCGCTGAGGCGTGTCATCAGCGTGTTGTACTGCGCATTCATCTCCTGATCCCAGGCCCGCGTCGTCGCCGCGTAGCACTGGTTCATGGCAAGGGTGGTCGTGGCCTTATCCAGGCAGCGGTCAAGGGACGCTTCGGTTTTCAGATCGTCTGCCATCGTCGCGGTGCTCACAAGCAGCAGCATCAGAAACAATCCTGATTTCATCGGTTTCTCCGGATAAAAAGGGGCGGCGTTCAGCTTGCTGGATGTTTCCGGGATGATCAAGGCGTTAACACTCTATTAATCAGGGTTAAAGTTTCGGAGCGTTATTGCCGATACCTCTTCCGCATTAGGGCCGCTTAAATTTTCGCCTTTTCTCATACATGGAAATCATCAGGATGAAACAGATATCACTTCGCACGGGGTTGCTGGCACTGCTGGCATTTATGACACTGCTGCTGCTGGCGGTGAGTTTTATGGGGATCGTGGCAATTAATAAAGGCAATCGCTCGCTGGATGTGATCAACCGCATTCAGGGGATTGAGCTGAACAGCCTTTATCAGAGCAACGCCGATCTGATGCGGGCCCGCGCCAACGCGGCGCTGGCGGTGCGTAAAATCGAAATTGGTATGCTGGAGGAGGGCGCGGCCGTGACCAGGCTGTCGCAGGCCGATGTGGTGTCATCCCAGCAGAACCTGAAACGTTTTGTGGATGCGGGAACGGTGACGGCGCACGGAAAAATGCTGGCGGATGCGATTGCGGCCAGCTACAAAGCCTATCTCGACCAGGGCATTAAGCCGATGATGACCGCGCTGGATAAGCAGTACACCGACGAATATTACCAGCTGCTGGAAGGCAACCTGGCGACGCTGGCGGCCGGATACAACAAGGCCGTCACCGACTTCAGCCAGTTCGCTGAACAGGTGACGCAGGCCCAGCTGGCGCAGGCGGCCCACAACGAAACCAAAATGAAAATCCTGATCGCCGTGGCGGTGATCTTAACCCTGATGCTGCTGGTTCTTGCCTGGCAACTGTTGCGCCGGATGCTGCTGCTGCCGCTGAACCAGGCGATCGTGCATCTTGAGCAGATCTCGATGGGCGACCTGTCACAGGCGCTGCCGCCCTCCGGCAACAACGAACTGGGACGGCTTAACCATGCGCTCGCCGACATGCAGGCGTCGCTGCGCAACTCGGTCAGCCTGGTGCGCGAAGCGAGTATGCAGATCGACATCGGCAGCCGTGAACTGGCGGCGGGCAACGTCAATCTGTCGCAGCGCACCGAAGAGTCTGCCGCTTCGCTGGAGCAGACCGCGGCCAGTATGGAGCAGCTCACAGCAACGGTCCGCCTGAACGCCAGCAATGCTCAGCAGGCGCACAAGCTGGCGAATGCCGTCTCCGACACCGCCGATCGCGGTGCGGAGGTGGTTTGCTACGTAATGGAAAAAATGCATGAGATCACCGACAGCGCCAATCGCATTGGCGATATCCTCAGCGTGATTGACGGCATCGCCTTCCAGACCAACATCCTGGCACTTAACGCAGCCGTGGAAGCGGCGCGCGCGGGCGAACAGGGACGGGGCTTTGCGGTGGTGGCAAACGAAGTGCGCACGCTGGCACAGCGCAGCGCCAACGCCGCCAAAGAGATCCGCACGCTGATCAGCGATTCACAGTCACGGGTGAAAGAGGGCAGCGAGATGGCGACCCGCGCCGGGGAAACCATGGATGAGATTTCGGGCGAGGTGATGCGCGTTACCTCATTGATGAAAGAGATCTCCATGGCCTCCGACGAGCAGAGCCGCGGCATTGAGCAGGTTAATCAGGCCGTGACGCAGATGGATGCGGCAGCGCAGCAGAACGCTGCGCTGGTGGAGCAGGCTACGGCGGCGACCCAGTCGCTGGAAGCGCAGTCCGATCAGCTTCAGGCCACGATGGCGCAGTTCAGGCTGCAGACGGCGTAACGATCAGGGGGATTCGCCCGCTGACCCGAACGGCGGCTGTCTGATTGTCGATCGGGTCATTGCTCCGCCGGATCAAAAAAGCCAGCGCACGTTAACCGCGCGCTGGCTTTTCGCTTTTCTGGCTTAACCCGCGACCGGATTAGCCCTGACGGCAATCCGGGAACTCGGCCAGGAAACGCTCAACGTCGTTCACCATCGCCTCATTACCGCAGTAGAACGGGCAGCGCTGATGCAGCGTGACCGGTGGAATATCCAGAATACGTCGCTGACCATCGCTGGCTTTACCGCCCGCCTGTTCGGCCAGGAAGGCCATCGGGTTGCACTCATACAGCAGACGCAGCTTACCCTGAGGATGGCTGGCGGTGCTTGGATAGAGGTAGATGCCGCCTTTCAGCAGGTTACGATGGAAATCTGCGACCAGCGAACCGATGTAACGCGAGGTGTAAGGACGGTGGGTTGGCAGATCCTCTTCCTGACAGAACTTCAGATATTTCTTCACGCCCTGCGGGAAACGAATGTAGTTACCTTCGTTGATGGAGTAGGTGTAGCCGGTCTCCGGGTAGGTCATACGCTCGTGGCTCAGACAGAACACACCCAGCGACGGATCGTAGGTAAACGCATGTACGCCTGCACCGGTGGTGTAAACCATCATGGTGGAGGAGCCGTAAACCACGTAGCCTGCAGCGACCTGCTTGTTGCCCGGCTGCATAAAGTCCGCTTCAACCACTGGCGTACCCGGTTCGCTGACGCGGTGATAAATAGAGAAGATGGTGCCGACGGACACGTTCACGTCGATATTAGACGAACCATCCAGCGGGTCCATCAACACCACATATTTGCCGTTCTCTTCGCCTTCGAAGATCACGAACTCATCTTCTTCCTCAGAAGCGATACCGGCGACGATGCCACGCGCTTTCAGGGCTGCCTTGAGTTTTTCATTGGCGAACAGATCCAGTTTCATCTGCTGTTCACCCTGAACATTTTCCACACCACTGGCACCGAGGATATCCACTAATCCGGCTTTGTTGATGTCGCGGTGAATGATTTTGGCACCCAGCTTGATAGCTGAGATCAGTGCCGTCAGTTCACCTGTGGCGTGCGGAAAGTCGTGCTGCTTCTCGACGATAAATTCGCCCAACGTTTTCATAACACATTCCCTGAATCTGCGATGGAGTGGCAGCACGCGTAACAGTCTGCCAACGGATGCGTACGCAGTTTAGCCGATTGAACTTCAAAAACCATAGTCCTAATCCGTTTCTTCCGTCTGCGAGCAGGGTTACACTGTGCGCCGAACTTTTGAGTAATGGATCATGTTATGCGCATTCACATCCTCGGGATTTGTGGCACGTTTATGGGCGGTCTGGCGGTGCTGGCTCGCTCACTGGGTCATCAGGTGACCGGTTCCGACGCCAACGTTTACCCGCCAATGAGCACGCTGCTCGAACAGCAAGGTATTGAATTAACTGAAGGTTACGACGCGAGCCAGCTTGACCCGGCACCCGACCTGGTGATTATCGGCAACGCGATGACGCGGGGTAATCCCTGTGTGGAAGCGGTGCTGGAACGTAACATTCCTTACCTTTCTGGCCCGCAGTGGCTGCATGATTTTGTGCTGCGCGACCGCTGGGTGCTGGCGGTCGCCGGAACCCACGGCAAAACCACCACAGCCGGCATGGCAGCGTGGATTCTGGAGGCCTGCGGCCTGGAGCCGGGCTTCATTATTGGTGGTGTGCCCGGAAACTTCGATGTCTCGGCAAAATTAGGAAAAAGTCCATTCTTCGTCATCGAAGCGGATGAGTATGACTGTGCCTTTTTCGATAAGCGTTCCAAGTTTGTCCACTACGCGCCACGCACCCTGATCCTCAACAACCTTGAGTTTGATCACGCGGATATCTTTGACGATCTGCGCGCCATCCAGAAGCAGTTCCACCACCTGGTGCGGATCGTACCGGGGCAGGGCAAGATCCTGCTGCCGGAACACGATGCTAACCTCAGGCAGGTGATGGCGATGGGCTGCTGGAGCGAGCAGGAGAGCGTGGGCGACCACGGACGCTGGCAGGCGAAGAAACTGACGCCCGACGCCTCACACTGGGAAGTATGGCTCGACGGCGAAAAAGTGGGTGAAGTGAACTGGGCGCTGGTGGGCGAGCACAACATGCACAATGGCCTGATGGCGATTGCGGCCGCGCGTCATGTCGGTGTCCGGCCGGAAGATGCCGGGCAGGCGCTGAACAGCTTTATCAATGCCCGTCGCCGGCTGGAGCTGCGTGGCGAAGTGAACAGCATCAAGGTCTATGATGACTTTGCGCATCATCCGACCGCGATTCTGGCGACGCTGGCCGCACTGCGCAGCAAGGTTGGCGGCCGGGCGCGCATCCTGGCCGTGCTGGAGCCGCGCTCTAACACGATGAAGATGGGCATCAGCAAAAACGACCTGGCACCGTCACTGGCGCGCGCGGATGAGGTGTTTCTGTTCCAGCCGCACCATATCCCGTGGCAGGTGTCCGATGTTGCCGAAGCCTGTATCCCGCCAGCCCACTGGAGTGCAGATATCGACACGCTGGTGGAGATGGTGGCAAAAGCCGCTCAGCCAGGCGACTCGATCCTGGTCATGAGCAACGGCGGCTTTGGGGGGATTCATCAGAAGCTGCTGGACAGGCTGCAGTAACACGACAGGCGCCCGCATCGGGCGCTTTTTTTGCCAGCGATACCGGCGGCTGGCCTGTATCAATGACCGAGGCGAACCGGTCAGAACGTGCGTTAATCTGCCTGCAACTGGGGTCAGGTCTGGCTTTAGTTTGCTTCGGCCAGTTCGCGCAGGTACTGGAAAATCTGACGGGCAGATTTTGGCGGCTTGTTGCCCGCTTTCTCTTTCTGCGCGTTACGGATCATGCTGCGTAACTGCTGACGGTCGGCCTCAGGATAAAGTGCAATCACGTCGCTCATCGCCTCATCGCCCTGCTCAATCAGACGATCGCGCAACATTTCCAGCTTGTGGAACAGCGCAACCTGCTGGTTGTGACGGTTCTTGAGCTTGTCCAGCGCCACGCGGATTGGCTCGACGTCGATACTGCGCAGCAGTTTGCCGATCAGCTGCAGCTGACGGCGGCGACCCTCTTTCTTAATGCGCTGTGCCAGTTCGATCTCGGTGCGCAGGCGTTCATCCAGCGGGATCTTATCCAGCGAGTTTTTCCCCAGATCGACCAGTTCGGCACCCAGGCGTTTTAACTCTTCGGCATCGCGTTTAATTTCACTCTTACTGACCCAGATAATCTCTTCATCTTCTTCTTCGTCATTATCTGGCACATCGTCGAGCCACTCATCGGGCTTTTTAGTCATTTCCGGGCTCCCAAAAAAAAGAGGCTAATCCTACCAGTTTATCGGGTGACTGCGAAATTGTTCTCTGACTCTGATAGACTCAAATCATTCACACATAAGATTAGACGGCAGGTCGATGAACGTATCTACTCAGGTTGCAGAACAGCGAAAAGTACTGGAGCAGGCGATTGCGCAGGCACTTGAACTGGCTAAGGCAAGCACTGACAGCGCGGAAGTCGCGGTCAGTAAAACCACCGGCATCGGGGTCAGTACCCGTTATGGCGAAGTGGAAAACGTCGAATTCAACAGCGACGGTGCGCTGGGCATCACCGTTTATCATCAGAACCGTAAAGGCAGCGCCTCATCGACCGACCTCAGCCCGGATGCGATCAAACGTACCGTGCAGGCGGCGATTGATATTGCGCGCTACACCTCCCCCGATCCGTTTGCCGGTCCGGCCGATGCAGAACTGCTGGCCTATGATGCGCCGGATCTGGATCTCTACCATCCGTGGGAGATTGACGCCGATCGCGCTATCGAGCTGGCGGCGCAGGCCGAAGAGGCCGCGCTGCGCGCCGACAAGCGGATTACCAACACCGAAGGCGGCAGCTTCAACAGCCATGTCGGCATCAAAGTCTTTGGTAACAGCCACGGCATGTTGCAGAGCTACTGTTCAAGCCGTCACTCGCTCGCCAGTAGCGTGATTGCCGGGCAGGATGACAACATGGAACGCGACTACGCCTACACCATTGGCCGTGCGTTTGAGGATCTGAAAAGCCCGGAGTGGGTGGGTGCAGAGTGTGCGCGCCGCACGCTTTCCCGTCTGGCACCGCGTAAGCTGCCGACCATGAAAGCCCCGGTGATTTTTGCTGCGGAGGTGGCGACTGGCCTGTTTGGCCATCTGGTGGGAGCGATCAGCGGCAGCAGCGTCTACCGTAAATCGACCTTCCTGCTGGACGCAATGGGACAGCAGATTCTGCCGGAGTGGCTGACCATCAATGAACAGCCGCATCTGCTGAAAGGGCTGGCCTCTACGCCTTTTGACAGCGAAGGCGTGCGTACCCAGTCGCGCGATATCATCAAAGCGGGCGTCCTGCAGACCTGGCTGCTGACCAGCTACTCGGCGCGCAAGCTGGGCCTGACCAGCACCGGTCACGCTGGCGGTATCCACAACTGGCGCATCGCGGGCCAGGGTCACAGTTTCGATGACCTGCTGAAGCAGATGGGCACCGGCCTGGTGGTCACCGAGCTGATGGGTCAGGGCGTCAGCGCCATTACCGGCGATTACTCTCGCGGGGCAGCCGGCTTCTGGGTTGAGAATGGCGTGATTCAGTATCCGGTCAGCGAAATCACCATCGCGGGTAACCTCAAAGAGATGTGGCGCAACATGGTGACCATCGGTGACGACATCGAAACCCGCAGCAACATTCAGTGCGGTTCCGTATTGCTGCCTGAAATGAAGATAGCGGGACAATAAGATGGATTCCTGAAGCAGCCGGCTGGCTGCTTTTTTTTCATCACAATAAAAAAGGAAATAATGATGCGTAAGCATGTGATTGCAATGTTGTCGGCTTCTCTGCTGTTCTCCAGCGTCAGCCTCTATGCGGCGGATCTGGAAGAGGATATGGGCACGCTGAATGCGAACCTGAAAATTGTTAAAAAAACGGACAATGCTCAGGAGATGCAGCAGGCGTTAGCGAAGATGCGCACTGCCGCGCAGGATGCGAAGCAGTCCACGCCGGATAAGCTGGAAGGTCAGCCTGCTGACAGCGCGCAGGTAAAAGCGTATCGCGCCGGTCTGGACTCGCTGATTGCCCAGATCGATGTGGTCGATGCGCTGGCGAAAGCGAACAACGTGGATGGCGCAAAGCGCGAAGCCGCTAAATTTGATGACATCCGCAATACCAACCATAAGAAATTCCGTTAATCAGACCGCCGGTCAGCCCGACCGGCGGTTTTTTATCATCACCTCTGCTTATCACGTCCTCCTCTTTTAGCGCTCGTCCACCACTGCGCCGCACGACCTCCCGCTTTATGACCGTCCGGCGTCACGTTCTGTGCAATCTGTGATGTCTGCCGCACTAATCGTGCAGGCTGCGATCTGACGCACAACCTTCACCTCGATTTCCACTTGCTGCTGGAAATGTTGCCTCTCCACAGCCGGTGCGATGCGGGCTAATTTATTTTCAACGCGAATTATCCGGCTTAACAGGAGTAGCAAGGTGAGCAATAACGGCGTCCCGGTGTATGAAGCGCCACCGGAGAAAGTGCAGGCGCTGGCTGAGCGCGTGATGAGGCAGATTGAGGCGATTTACCAGCAGCATGGCATTCAGCCCAATGCGGTGCAGCAGCAGATGCTGCAGTCCCATGTCACCGCCATGGCGTCACGCTCACTGAGCGGGGAGCCGCTGCCGGATGTGGAAGCGGAGCTGTTTGAAGATATTCCGCCGGAGACGTTAGCGCTGGCGCAGCAGGTGGTGGCGCTGTTTGGCAATCTGCCCCGTGAAGAGGCGTGGCTGCTGTCAGTCCATATTGAAGTCGCGCGATCCAACAACTGAAGAGGAACAGAACATGGTCACAGTCGTGATTGGCGATCGGTTAGGTAAAGGGCAGAAAGTGGCGGCAGGCATCGAAAAAGCGGGTGGCCGGGCCATCGTGGTGCCGGGGGTGGCGGCCGACATGAAGCTGGGTGATGTGATGAAGGCTGAAAACGCTGATTTTGGCATCTCCTTCTGCGGCAGTGGCGGTGCAGGCGCGATCACCGCGCAGAACAAACATGGTTACAAAGCAAAACATGGCATGCGCTCGGTCGATGAGGGCGTTACTGCCATCAATGAAGGCGCCACGGTGCTGGGTTTTGGTTTTATGGACAAGGAGGAGTTAGGCGAGCGGCTGGTGCAGGCCTGGAACAGGAAGCACGGCAGCGGATCATGAAAGAACACTACGTGACGCAGGTGACGGTCGACGGCAAAGGCGACACCAAAGCGCAAGCCTTTGCCGATGCCCTGAGCCGTGTGCAGAACCAGGTTCTGCGCGCAACGCAAAAAATCCTGCTGCGCATCGAGCCTCAGGATGTCCGGGTGCTGCGCGCGCAGGAGAGCGTCAGAACCGAGAAGTTTCTCTTCTTCTTTCTGGCGCGTCAGCGCCGGCGCTTCAGCGTCACGCTGGAGATCACCGTCAGCGTCACCGTTTTCGACACGGAGCAGGTGGTGTTCACGACAACATCATAAGCCTGTCAGCATCGGGCCGTTCTGCCACATTTCTGCCGTCGCGACGGTGCGGCGGGCAGCGCGAGGCGGCGGCTGACGCCGGGCGGGCAAAAAACGACAATAAGGTACAACAACATGTTTTTAATCATTTTGTTTAAGTCGTTGATCATTGGCGGGCTGGTTGGCGTCGGCGTGGGTGCAGGCGCCGCGCGCATGTTCCACGCGCCGACGACCCAGGGTATGGGCGCGTTTCGAACGCTGGGCGAGCTGAACTCGTGCGAAGGCGATCCGGCATCCCACTTCTCCTTTGGTCTTGGCTTCTTTTTCAATGCCTGGGCATCTTCTGTTGCAGCCGGTTCCTTCACGCAGGATGTGGATCACCGCATCATCCCGAACTGGGGCGCGGCGGCGCTGATGGTGAAGAATCGTAACGTGGCGGAGACGCTGCACAACCCGAAAAAAATGGCTATCGCCTGCGGCATCATCGGCATGATCGTGGTCGCCTTCCTTAACTCGACCGCCTCGGCGGTACCGGCTGCGCTGCAGGTCACGGCGGTTAAAGTACTGGTGCCTGCCGCGAATCTGCTGGTGAACACCGTCATGCCGGTCATCTTCTGGCTGGCGGCGATCGACGCGGGCAGGAAGTCGGGCTTCTGGGCCACCATTTTTGGCGGTCTGGCGCAGCTGATCATGGGCAACGCCGTGCCGGGCCTGGTGCTGGGAATTCTGATCGGTAAAGGCGTGGAAGAGAGCGGCTGGAACCGGGTCACCAGGGTCATGATGACCGCAATCGTGCTGCTGTTTGTGCTGAGCGGCTTCTTCCGGGGTTTCGACATGAAACTGCTGCAGTCATTCCAGTTCGGCATTCCTGGCTGGCTTGACCTGATCCATAACGCCGTCAGCGGCAAATAGAGGGCGATGCGATGAACGAAAACAGAGGCTTCTGGTACGCAGACTGGTCTTTCCCGATCTTTGTTGGCCTGCTCTCCTCGGGTGTCTTTGCCGGAACCCACATGTATTACCTCTACGGCATCGGTGCGTTTAACGAAGTGGCGTTTGTCTCGATGCTGCGCGCAGGCATGGAAAGCGGCGTCTATGGCGCGGTCGCCGCCTTTGGTGCCAGCTTCCTGTTTGCCCGCATTATCGAAGGCTCGCTGGTAGGCATCCTGGATATCGGCGGCGCGATTCAGACCGGTGTTGGGCTGGGCGTTCCGGCGCTGCTGCTGGGCGCAGGCATCATCTTTCCGGTGGCAAACTTCGCCGCCTCGCTGGCGACCGGGCTGGTGATCGGCCTGGCCATTGGCTACCTGATAATTCTGGCACGTAAATTCACCATCAATCAGAGCGACTCGACTTACGGCGCTGACGTGATGATGGGCGCGGGTAACGCCTCCGGGCGCTTCCTGGGGCCGCTCATCATTCTCTCCGCGATGGGCGCCTCTATCCCGATTGGACTGGGTTCGCTGCTGGGCGCGCTGCTGTTCTATCTCTGGAACAAGCCGATTACCGGCGGCGCGATTCTGGGCGCAATGATTCTGGGTGCGATTTACCCGATTGCGCTCTGATCTCACCGGTAGCCCGGCAGCGGGCTGCCGTTAAGGAGAAACCATGTACGATTTAATTATCCGCGCCGCGCGCCTCTGCGATGAGCAGGTGGTCGATATTGCGCTACAGGATGGCCGCATCGCGGCGATAGGCCATGTGCAGGGCCGCGCCCGCCGCGAGCGCAACCTGGCGGGCCGCTTCTATCTCAGCGCGGGCTGGATCGACTCCCATGTTCACTGCTATCCCAAATCCCCGATTTACCATGATGAGGCGGATGCGATTGGCGTGGCGCACGGCGTCACGACGGTCGTCGATGCAGGCAGCACCGGCGCAGATCACATTGATGACTTTTACCGGCTGACGCGCACGGCCACGACGCAGGTCTATGCGCTGATCAATATCGCCCGTACCGGCATCGTCACCCAGAACGAGCTGGCCGATATGACGCAGATCGATGGCGAGGCGGTGCAGCAGGCGGTGACACGGCTGCCTGATTTTATTGTCGGCCTCAAGGCGCGTATCAGCAGTAGCGTGGTCGGTAAAAATGGCGTGCAGCCGCTGATAAAGGCCAAAGCGATCCAGCAGGAGAGCGGCGGGCTGCCGCTGATGGTGCATATTGGTAACAATCCGCCCGATCTCGACCAGATTGTGGATCTGCTCACCACCGGCGACATCATTACTCACTGCTTTAACGGCAAGCCCAACCGCATTCTGACACCGCAGGGCGAACTGAAAGTGGCGGTAAAGCAGGCCATTGCGCGCGGTGTCCGGCTTGATGTCGGTCACGGCAGCGCCAGTTTCAGCTTTGAGGTCGCCCGGACGGCGATCGCGCAGGGCATTCTGCCCGACACCATCAGCTCAGACATCTACTGCCGCAATCGCATGGCCGGGCCGGTGCACAGTCTGGCGCATGTCATGTCGAAGTTTTTCAGCGTTGGCATGACGCTGCCGCAGGTCATCGACTGCGTCACGGTCAGGGCGGCCGCAGGACTTCACCTGCAGCGTAAAGGCCAGCTGAAAGTGGGTTACGACGCCGATCTGACGGTATTTAGCGTTAACCAGGCGATCCGGCCCTTCATCGATTCAGAAGGTGAACAGGTGGCCGGTGACAAACATCTGATCCCGCTGGCGGCCGTGGTCGCCGGAGAGTGGTTTGCGACTGAAGAAGGAGCCGCGCATGAATTCGGTTTATGAAAAGTATGGCCTGAAGCCGGTGATTAACGCCTCTGGCCGTATGACGATCCTCGGTGTCTCCACGCCGTCGAGTGAGGTAATCGACACGGTGAAATATGGCCTCGATCACTACTTCGAAATGAACGATCTGGTGGATAAGACGGGCGCCCATATCGCCGATCTGCTGAAGGTGGAGAACGCGCTGGTGGTCTCCTGCGCCTCGGCCGGTATCGCCCAGAGCGTGGCGGCGGTGATTGTCAAAGATAACGACTGGCTGCTGGATAATCTGCATGCTGCGCCGCTGACCGTTCCGCATCAGATTGTGGTGCCGAAAGGGCACAACGTGAACTATGGCGCGCCGGTGGGAAGTATGGTGGCGCTGGGCGGCGGAGTGCTGGTAGAGGCAGGCTACAGCAACGAATGCTCAGCCGCTCAGCTCGCCGCGGCGATCACACCACAGACCGCAGCCATCCTCTATGTAAAATCGCACCACTGCGTGCAGAAGAGCCATCTTGATGTGGCGCAGGCTGCCGCCGTAGCGCGCGAGCACGGCGTGCCATTGATCGTCGATGCTGCCGCAGAAGAGGATCTGTACTGCTACTACGCGGCGGGCGCGGATCTGGTGATCTATAGCGGTGCCAAAGCGATCGAAGGGCCGACCAGCGGACTGGTGATCGGCAGGCATCAGTATGTCGAATGGGTGAAGCGTCAGAGCAACGGTATTGGCCGGGCGATGAAAGTCGGCAAAGAGGGCATTCTGGGGCTGACCCAGGCCATCGAAAGCTATCTGACGCAGCCGAAGATCAGCGGCGCGCAGATGGTGGAAAAAATGACGCCGTTTATTGAGCAGCTCAACAGCCTGCACGGCGTGACGGCCCGTGTGGTGTGGGACGGGGCCGGGCGCGATATCGCCCGCACGGAGATCGCCTTCGATGAAGCCGCGATCCCGCACCGCACCGGCGATCTGGTGCAGGCGCTGAAAAAGGGCGACGTGGCGATCTACTTCCGCGGCTACAAAGCCAACGAAGGGATCATCGAAGCGGACGTCCGCAGCGTCAGCGCCGATCAGCTGAATACCATCTTTACCCGCATCCAGGCGCTGTTAAACGGAGAAAACCACGCATGACGCTGACCCCCCATTTTTATCAGGATCGTCTCTGCCTGAATGTGCTGGCAGGATCAAAAGAGAATGCGCACGCCATCTGGCAGGCGGCAGAAGGGCATGTGCTGGTGGGCGTACTGTCGAAAAACTACGCCAGCAACGCGGCCGCGATCGCCGATATGCGCGAGTATGCCGCGCTGATCGACAACGCGCTCTCGATCGGGCTGGGCGCGGGCGATCCTAATCAGTCACAGATGGTGAGTGAGATCGCGGCGGTGCTGCAACCGCAGCATGTAAACCAGGTCTTTACCGGCGTCGCCACCAGCCGCGCCCTGCTGGGCCAGTCGCAGACGGTGGTGAACGGCCTGATTTCACCGACCGGCACGCCGGGTCGGGTAAAAATTTCCACCGGGCCACGCAGCGCAAAACAGCGGGACGGGATCGTACCGGTCGAAACCGCCATCGCGATGCTGCAGGATATGGGCGGCAGCTCGGTGAAATATTTTCCGATGGGCGGGCTGCAGGCGGTGGCGGAGTATCGCGCCGTGGCGGAAGCGTGCGCAAAGCAGGATTTCTGGCTGGAGCCGACCGGCGGCATCGATCTGGAAAACTTCGGTGAGATCGTCCGTATTGCGCTGGAGTCCGGCGTCAGTAAAGTGATCCCGCACGTTTACAGTTCGATCATCGACCAGGCCAGTGGCGAGACGCGCGTGGAGGATGTGCGGCAGCTGCTGGCCATCTCTAAAACATTGCTGGCCTGAGGATCGATACGATCGAACCGCCCCGGCACGATCGCGCAGCATGGACGTTGCGCGACGATCGCCGTAGGCTGATTTCCACCTTTTGTCTGCTAACAGGTAACGCTTGTGAGATTTCCCAATCAGCGCCTTGCGCAACTGTTCGATGCTCTGCAAAACGAAACGCTGCCTCAGGATGAGCTGGCGCGGCGCTTTGCGGTCTCGACACGAACCGTGCGCACCGACATTACGGCGCTGAATGCGCTGCTGGCAGAGCATGGCGCGCAGTTTATCCTGAATCGCGGCGCGGGCTATCAGCTGAAGATTGAGGATGCGCAGCGTTTTCAGCATCTGCAACAGCACAGTGCGTCGCCGCTGCGGGTGCCGCGAACCGCACCGGATCGGGTCCGTTATCTGCTGACCCGCTTTCTCACCGCCGCCTATTCGCTGAAGCTGGAGGAGCTGGCCGAAGAGTGGTTTGTCAGCCGCGCCACCCTGCAGAATGATATGGCCGAAGTGCGCGAATGGCTGGGGCGCTATCACCTGACGATCGAGAGCAAGCCGCATTACGGCATGAAGCTGTTTGGCAGCGAAGTGGCGATCCGCACCTGTCTGACCGACCTGCTGTGGCAAATCGATCAGGTGCAGCCGGAGAGCCCGCTGCTGACCATCGAGGCGCTGAACAGCGGCATGCTGGAGACGCTGCGCCCGCTGCTGCAGCGCTGTTTCGCCCGGCATAACATCCGGCTCAGTGATGAGGGGGAGCGCTACCTGCGGATCTACTGCGCCGTGGCGGTGCGGCGTATCAGCGAAGGCTATCCGCTTAACGATCCGGGTGCCGAAGAGATTGGCGATGAGGAGCGTGAAGCCGCACATCAGCTGATCACGCTGATGCGACCGCTGGTCAGTAAGCCGATCTCCCCGGCCGAAGAGCACTGGCTGCGGATTAACATTGCGGCGCGGCGGATTCAGGCGGTGGCCCCCAGCGCGATCAACGCAGATGATGGCGATGCGCTGGTGGATTATCTGCTCAGCTTTATCAACACCCACTACAACTTCAATCTGCAGAACGACCAGCAGCTGCGTGCCGATCTGCTTACCCACATCAAGACCATGATTACCCGGGTACGCTATCAGATTCACATTCCCAATCCGCTGCTCAGTAACATCAAGCAGCACTACCCGATGGCCTATGATGTCACTCTGGCGGCGGTAACCAGCTGGGGGAAATATACCCCTTATGTGATCAGCGAGAATGAGATTGGCTTTCTGGTGCTGCACATCGGTGTCGGGCTGGAGCGCCACTATGATGTCGGCTATCAGCGCCATCCGCAGGTGCTGCTGGTGTGCGACAGCGGCAACTCCACGCTGCGGATGATCGAGGCGATGCTGCTGCGCCGCTATCCGCAGCTGCAGGTCACGGCACGGCTGTCACAGCGTGAATATGAGGCGCGCAGCCGCATCGAAGAGGATTTTGTGATCTCGACCATCCGGCTCAGCGAAAAAGAGAAGCCGGTGGTGGTCATGTCGCCGTTTCCCACCGGTTTTCAGCTGGAGCAGATTGGCAAACTGGTGCTGGTCGATCGCACCCGTCCCTATATGCTGGCGAAATTTTTTGATGCTCAGCATTTCCATATTGTTGATCGACCCATGACCCGCTCTGCGCTGTTTCGCCAGCTGTGCGACCAGTTGGAGGCGGAGGGATTCGTGGATGCGGCGTTCTGTCCGTCGGTGGAGGAGCGCGAGGCGATTGTCAGCACCATGCTCGGCGAAGGCATTGCGCTGCCGCACTCGCTGGGGCTGCTGGCAAAGAAAACCGTGGTCTGCACGGTGCTGGCCCCGCAGGGGATCGCCTGGGGCGACGACACCGCCTATGTGATTTTCCTGCTGGCGATCAGCAAAAGTGAGTATGAAGAGGCGATGGCGATCTACGATCTGTTTGTGACGTTTCTGCGTGAAAGGGCGATGACCCGCCTGCGGGACTGCACCGATTTCAGCAGCTTCAGGGCGGTCGCAATGGATTGTCTGAGCCGCCCCTGAGTATCAGTTTTTTTTCGCCAGCAGGCGCGGGATCTCACGCAGACACCAGGATTTGGCTTCGCCCATGCTGTCACGCCGCCACGCCATAATAATATCGACCTCGCGGGTATACTCCGGGCTGACCACCCGCAGGCGACCTTCGGCAATATCCTGCTCCACTAACGAATAGGGCATGGTCGCGACGCCCAGGCCCGCCAGCAGCGCGCGGCGCTTGTCATCCATACTGCTCACGGTCAGGCGCTGCTGCTTATCCAGCAGCTGCACGGTCAGCACCGGCCGCTCTCGGGCGGTGTCAGCCACCGCAATGCCACGGTATTTCACCCGCGTCACTTCTGACTGCGGTTCAGGCTCGTTGTGAATCGGGTGATCGGCGCTGGCGACATAGACACTCATCATGGTGTAGAGCTTGCGGGTATTGATCTCGGTGGAGGCGCGGAAGTGCATATCCGGCGCGATCACGATGTCGGCGCGACCCTGTTCCAGCCGCTCCCAGGCCCCCGCCAGCACTTCGGTAACCAGCGAAAACTGCGTGTTGGCCTTGTCGGCCAGCCGCGTGACCAGCGGAAACAGTGCCTCCACCGGCACCAGCGCTTCGGTCACGATGGTCAGGTGGGTCTCCCAGCCGCGCGCCAGCGCTTCCGCGTCGGTGGTGAGTTTATCGGCGGCTTCCAGCAGCACCCGGCCACGCTCCAGCAGCATGCGTCCCACGTTCGTGAATTTGGTGCGATGACCGGAACGGTCAAACAGCACCACATCCAGCTCCTCTTCCAGCTTCTGCATGGTGTAGCTGAGGGCGGAGGGGACGCGGCCCAGTTCATCCGCGGCGGCGGCAAAACTGCCTCGCCGATCGATCGCATCCATCACACGTAAAGATTCAAGGGTTAACGCACGCTCTTTAGCCATCCCGGTTCTCTGTCAGGAAATTTGAACATGCCGGGCAGATTAACTGGCTAACAATCCGGCGTCCAGACTTTTACCATGAGGGTATAGAGTCCGTGACCGATCCTCGTCAACGGATGCCGGAGGTAAATCATGATCACCACACGCAGCGCGTCCGCATGTGGCCAGGCCGATTTTGGCTGGTTACAGGCCCGCTACAGTTTCTCTTTTGGCCACTATTTTGATCCAAAGCTGATGGGCTACGCGTCACTGCGCGTCCTGAACCAGGAAGTGCTGGCACCGGGCGCGGCGTTTCAGCCGCGCTCCTATCCCCAGGTCGATGTGCTGAACATCGTGCTGCAGGGTGAAGCGGAGTATCGCGACAGCGAAGGCAACACCATCAGCGTGCAGGAAGGGGAGGCGCTGCTGCTCTCTGCGCAGCCGGGGGTCAGTTACACGGAAATCAACCTGAGCAAAGAGCGTCCGCTGACGCGTATGCAGCTCTGGCTGGCCGCCTGCCCGGAGCGGGAAAACCCACGGATGCAGAAAATGGCGCTGGCCGACGGGCAGCTGTCGCAGCTGGTCGCCTCTCCGGATGGCGTGGAAGCGAGTCTGCAACTGCGTCAGCAGGTGTGGATTTATCAGGTTGAACTGGCACCCGGTGAGCAGCACGCGCTGCGCCTGCAGGGGCCACGCGCCTATCTGCAGTCGATTCACGGATCGCTGACGGCCATGTCCGGCACCGACCATCAGGAAAAACTGGGCTGCGGCGACGGCGCGTTCCTGCAGGAGGAGAAGCTGTTGCAGCTGACCGCGAAAACAGCGACCCGCGCGCTGATCATCGACATTCCTGTCTGAATTACAGGCAATAAAAAAGGCGGCCAGGGCCGCCTTTTTTGCTTTCTGCCGATTACTTCAGCATGGTGAATGCGGTGGTAACGTGCTTCACGCCGCTGACACGGCTCGCAATATCGGCCGCTGCCTGCGCTTCCTGTGGCGTCACCAGACCCAGCAGGAACACTTCGCCATTCTCCGTCGTCACCTTCACGTTAGACGATTTCACCTGATCGCTGCCCAGCAGCTGTGAGCGGATTTTGGTGGTGATCCAGGTGTCGGACGAGGTGGTGCCGAGCGTCACTTTCTGGCCGATACGGATCTCGTTATACACTTCGGTTGCGCCATCAACGCCCATCGTGATCTGTTTGGCGCGATTAGCAATCTCCTGCGACGGTGCCTGACCGGTCAGCAGCACTTTGCCCTGGTAAGCCGTGGCAATCACGCGGGCATCGGTTTTGATCTGCTGATCTTTAGCTAACGCGTTTGTGACGCGCAGCTCCAGCGTGCCATCATCCACCTGCGTCCCGACAGAGCGGGGATCGGTCGCCGTTTTGGTCGCAACGGCAGCTCCGCCCGCAACGACCGCAACGCAGCCCTGCAGCAGCATGGCAGTTAACAGAATAGCTATAGCGTTCAATGCTTTCATTCGTGCTCCTTCGTTCATTCCTGATGGGGAAAGAGAGTGTTATCGATCAGATCGCACAGGCAATTCACGGTGAGCATATGCATCTCCTGAATCCGGGCACTGCGATGAGAGGGAATACGGATTTCCACATCCTGCGGGCCCAGCAGTCCGGCAAGCTCTCCGCCATCATACCCGGTTAGCGCAACGATAGTCATATCGCGTGTCACTGCGGCTTCCACCGCCTTGATAATGTCACGCGTGTTGCCGCGGGTAGAGATCGCCAGCAGTACATCGCCAGCCTGTCCCAGGGCGCGCACCTGCTTGGCATACACTTCATCATGCAGCCGGTCATTGCCGATTGCCGTCAGCATCACGTTGTCTGCACTCAGCGCCAGCGCCGGTAAGCTGGGGCGTTCGGTCTCAAAACGATTGATCATGCTGGCGGCAAAATGCTGGGCATTGGCCGATGAGGCCCCGTTGCCACAGCTCAGGATTTTATTGCCATTGAGTAACGACTGTACCAGCGTCATGGCCGCACGGGAGATGGCATCGGGCAATGCCTCGGCGGCGGCTATCTGGGTCTGAATACTTTCAGTAAAACACGCTTTAATTCTTTCCTGCACACGACCACCTGGTTCTAAACGTCTGCATTAAAGGCATTCGGCAGCCATTCAAGCGCCGTGCCGGTAATGGCGATGATATCGAAACGGCAATTCACTGTTTCAAAACTGCCGCCGCGTTGCGCCAGCCAGAGAGCGGCAGCGCGCAGCAGCTTTTGTTGTTTATTCCGGGTTATGCTGGCGAGTGCGCCACCATAACGCGCGTCGCGACGGTAGCGGACTTCCACAAACACCCAACAGTGCCCGTCACGCATAATCAGGTCAAGTTCACCATGATGAAAGTGAACATTGCTGGCGACCCATTTCAGGCCAGCCTGCTCCAGATAGCGCCGGGCCGCATCTTCATGCCCGGCACCTATCTGGCGGCGGGTCAGTTGGCCGGTGCGATTTCGCCCCGACGATACTGGTTCCATGTCAACTTCCTGTTGATCACACAATCCGTGTTGGCGCTGAGCCTGCCGGTGTTGCCGTCCAGCGTAAAGCCTGGTGTCTGGCGCATCTGGTTAAAGTGATTCGCCAGCGTCCAGGCATCCATTCCCATGGCGTAGAGGCGCACCAGCGAGTAGTCATTGTTAAATGACTTCGCGGTCTGCTGCATCAGGCCAGGGTTGCTGCCGGAAAGCAGCGGGATGTCACTGAACTGCAGGCCATCCATCTCCAGACGAAAATCGGGACCGGCACCGGCCTGTGCGCTGCGTGAGCTGGCATAGAGCGAGATGTTGCTGCGGCTGCCGGTGCGCATCGTGATCATCGGTTTGATCAGCTGCAGTTCATCCTGAGTCGATACGATATAGACTGCGTCGACGCTGCCACCGCTGCTGGTGCTGACCGCATCCGGCGTGCTCTGCTGTGGAGCAGGAATCGTCAGCCCTGCGATAGAAACACCCTGCGACGCGGCAGGGGCGGCATTCACCGGCGTACCGGAGAGACTGATGCCTGCGCCACTGTTGATGCCCTGTTTCAGTTCAGCAGTGGAACCGAAGCGCTGCTGCATCACCGTCGTGCCACCCAGCGACTGCCACTCCTGAGCAAAGGCGTTGGTGACGCGATCGCCCAATCCGCTACGCGGAACCAGCAGCAGCGGCTGGCGTTTACCCTGATCCCAGATATGGTGCGCCGCGTCGCGGGCTTCATCTTCAGGCGAGAGCGCAAAGTAACAGATGTTTGGATGATTCTGAATCTGCTCTGGCTCGTTAAGCGCCAGCACATTTAGGGGCGTCTGGCTGTTGGCGACTTTCTCGACGTTGCTCTTCAGCAGCGGGCCGACCACGATGGTGGCGCCATCCTGCTGAGCCTGCTGCATCACCTGCTCAATTGGCTGGCTGCTGGTGTCATACACCTTGATCTGAGCACTGCTGGCCGGTTGTGCGGCAACCGGCTGAGACTGAGGCTGAGCGGCGGTCTCGGCAGGCTGCTGCTGCTGTTGCTGCGGTGCGCTAATCGGATCGCTGGCAGAACCTGCGACGGCAGCGGGCTGCGTGCTGGCCGCGGCCTCGGCCGTGGCGGGCTGTGCGGCTGCGGCAGGCTGCGCGGCCGGAGCAGAGAGACCGTTCTTCGCGTCGTTAAAGCCTTTCTGAATCGCGTTGGCAAACACCTGCGCCTGGCCGTTCAGCGGCAGCAGCAGCGCGATCAGGCTGGTTGAGGCTTTGGTGTAGCTCTGCATCTGACTGAGCTGCGTCGGCAGGGTTTTGGCCGCCGGGTTCTGCGGGTAGCGGGTCTGCCAGTCTTTAATGCCTGACTTGAGCATCTCCGCATCCTGGGCATTAGCGCGCCAGACCGCGAGCAGATCCAGCCAGCCCTGCAGCACATTTTCGTCGGCATTGATGACCAGGTTGCTGACTTCCTGCGGTGACATCTGCGTCAGCGTCTGCCAGGTCGCGTCAATATTGCCCTGATGATCGGTGCCTTTCAGCAGCGGCTCCTGGGCGATATAAGAGCGCACCAGTGAGAGCGACGGGCGACCCTGGGCGCTGGCGATCTGCAGGCTGTAGTAGCGCGCCAGCTGATCCTGCGACAGTGCGCCGGTTTTCACCTGGGCTAACAGCGGTTCAGCCTCTTTAGTTTTCTGCTGCGCAATCAGCAATTGCGCGTTGAGCAGCAGAGATTCCTGCTGCTGCGTCTCAGAGAGCTGCTGCGGCAACTGGCTCAGTTGCTGCGTCGCTTCAGGATATTTTCCTTCCTTCAACAGGGCGCGGATTGCGAGTAATTGCCAGTCGGTCTTGCTATCATCGCTGCTTTGCTGCGCCTGTTGAAGATAGTAAGCGGAGCTGGCTGTGACAGGCCCCTGAATATTAACGGTTGAGGTTTGCGGCCCCTGACCGCTACACGCGGCTAAAATCAGCCCAGCAAGAATGACAGGCAGAAAGCGTCCTGCTTTATGACGAACGACTTTTGAAGGAAGCATACTGTATCCAGTGATGTTTTTTTCAAGATGCTCAATATTAAATCGGCAATTCGGATGAAACAATGAAACAACTCGATCGGGCAGAGATTTCTGCCAGCACGCTCTACATCGTTCCAACCCCGATTGGTAATTTGGGTGATATCACCCAGCGGGCGCTGACGGTGCTTTCGAGCGTCGATCTGGTCGCTGCGGAAGATACACGTCATACCGGGCTGTTGCTACAACATTTCGCCATCAATGCGCGACTCTTCTCACTTCATGACCACAACGAACAGCACAAAGCTGAGCTGCTGCTGACGAAGCTGCAGGAAGGTCAAAGCATAGCCTTAGTTTCTGATGCTGGCACGCCGCTGATCAACGATCCGGGCTACCATCTGGTGCGTCGCTGCCGTGAAGCAGGTATCCGTGTGGTGCCGCTGCCGGGTGCCTGTGCCGCGATTGCCGCCTTGAGTGCCGCCGGTCTGCCGTCCGATCGTTTCTGTTACGAAGGGTTTCTGCCCGCCAAAACCAAAGGCCGCTGTGATGCGCTGCGGGCGCTGGTGCAGGAGCCGCGCACGCTGATTTTTTATGAATCCACCCACCGTCTGATCGACAGCCTGCAGGATATGGTCAGTGAGCTGGGCGCTGACCGGTATGTCGTGCTGGCGCGTGAGCTGACCAAAACCTGGGAGTCCATCCACGGTGCGCCGGCAGGCGAGCTGCTGGCCTGGGTAAAAGAGGATGAGAATCGCCGCAAAGGCGAGATGGTGCTGATTGTCGAAGGGCATAAGGTCCTGGATGACGATGCGTTACCGGCTGACGCGCTGCGAACCCTGGCGCTGCTGCAGAAGGAGCTGCCACTGAAGCGCGCGGCGGCGCTGGCGGCAGAGATCCATGGCGTGAAGAAGAATGCGCTTTATAAGTATGCGCTGGCGCAGCAAGAGGCGTGACAAACGGCGGGGAATGTCCTATTATCCCGCGCCGAAGCTGACCAGACAGTCGCCGCTTTGTCGTCGTCCTCACTTGTGGGGAGACGGGCAGAGGGGAGGAAAGTCCGGGCTCCATAGGGCAGGGTGCCAGGTAACGCCTGGGAGGCGCAAGCCTACGACCAGTGCAACAGAGAGCAAACCGCCGATGGCCCAGAAATGGGATCAGGTAAGGGTGAAAGGGTGCGGTAAGAGCGCACCGCGCGACTGGCAACAGTTCGTGGCACGGTAAACTCCACCCGGAGCAAGGCCAAATAGGGGTTCACAAGGTACGGCCCGTACTGAACCCGGGTAGGCTGCTTGAGCCAGTGAGTGATTGCTGGCCTAGATGAATGACTGTCCACGACAGAACCCGGCTTAACGGTCAGCTTCGACTTTTTACTGAAAACCCCGCTTCTGCGGGGTTTTTGCTTTTGGGGCAGCGATAGATGACTGTCCACGACGCACGCTATGAAAAGAAAGCGGCTTAACGGTCAGCTTCGACTTTTACTGAAAACCCCACCTCAGCGGGGTTTTTGCTTTTATGACACTCACAACCTTTAACCGCGACCGTGCGGCTCATCCCAGTCAAACGCCGGGCCCAGCGAAATGACGCCGTGCGGGTTGATGGTCTTGTGGCTGCAATAGTAGTGGTGACGGATATGCGGCAGGCTGACCGTCTCTGCGATACCGGGCATCTGATAGATGTCGCGCAGGAAACCACTGAGGTTTCTGTAATCAGAAATCCGGTGACGATCGCATTTAAAGTGGGTCACATAGACCGGGTCGAAACGGACCAGCGTGGTCCAGAGTCGGAGATCCGCCTCGGTCAGCTGGTCGCCGGTCAGATAGCGATGCTGGCCTAAAATCTGCTCCAGCCGCGACAGCGAATGGAACAGGGCAGTCACAGCCTCATCGTAGGCGGATTGCGACGTGGCAAAGCCCGATTTGTAGACGCCGTTGTTCACGGTGTCATAGATCCAGCCGTTCAGCTCATCGATTTCCTGACGCAGCGCCTCGGGATAATAGTCACCGGCGCGCGCACCCACTGCATCAAAGGCGCTGTTGAACATGCGGATAATATCCGCCGACTCATTGCTGACGATGGTGTTCTGCTGCTTGTCCCACAAAACCGGCACGGTGACGCGGCCGCTATACTGCGGGTCAGCATGCAGATAGAGCTGGTAAAGAAACTCATTCTGATAGAGCTTGTCGCCGGTCGCCTCTTCGAAGGTATCATCAAAGGTCCAGCCGTTCTCCAGCATCAGGGGATGGACGACTGACACATCGATCATGCTCTCCAGCCCTTTCAGCTGACGCATCAGCAGGGTGCGGTGCGCCCATGGGCAGGCCAGCGAGACATAAAGATGATAGCGGTCGCGTTCAGCGGTGAATCCCGCGCTGCCTGTCGGACCCGCACTGCCGTCCGCCGTAACCCAGTTACGGAACGCTGATTCTGAACGCTTAAATCGACCGCCGGTCGATTTGGTGTCATACCAGGTGTCATGCCAGACACCGTCAATTAACTGTCCCATAATGGCTCCAATGCAAACAGGGCGGGGAAACTTCCCCGCCCTGCTAAGTATATGTGGCATTACGCATTACGTGAGATTAGCGCGCAACGGCCTGCGGTTTTCTTTTGCTGATCAGGTGATCAAGGCTGTATGCGCCAGGACCGACCAGACCCAATACCAGGAAGCCACCGGCGATGGAGAGATTCTTCATAAACATCAGCTGGTTGACGCCTTCGGCAAAGTTACTGTGGAACAGGAACGCCGTCAGGATGGTGAAGCCTGCGGTAAAGAGAGCCGTAAAACGGGTCAGGAAGCCAAACAGGATGGCCAGACCACCGCCGAACTCCAGCAGGATCACCAGCGGCAGCATAAAGCCAGGTACGCCCATCGCTTCCATATACTGCTGCGTACCGGCATAACCGGTGATCTTGCCCCAGCCTGCCGTGATAAACAGGATTGGCATCAGGATGCGAGCCAGTAACAGACCAGTATCTTCGAATTTTTTCATCATTTACTCCAGCGCTATCAGTGATGCAGGGCAGGTTGCCCGCAGGGTTTATGCCCGCTGAAAGCAGTGCTGCGTTCATTGGGGTGATGGCTGGAGATGATAGTCGCGCGGCGAAAAGGTTGTAAGCGAGATAAACTGTCAGTGTTTTTCAGAAATTCTGATGAAGAAAAGCCGGCCTTTTCAGGGCCGGCTTTTAACAGGATTAGCGCGGTGGCATGGCGGACTTAATCATGCGCCAGGTGCTCCAGGCGCCAAAGCCCCGTTTTGCCCAGCGTAGCAGCCTGTTAGGGCTGCGAATCGAGTAGACGGCCAGAGCACTGCTGCCGATAGCCAGATAACGACGTAAGCTGAGGAAAGTAAACCAGCCGCGATCGTAGTGGGCGGTGCCTTCCAGCCAGTCACGCCGCGCAGCGCTCAAGTCCAGCCGCTGCTGCTGCACATGCTTAAGCAGTTCATGGATGCGTTCTTCACGCTCGCGGCGGCTCATCAGCGTTGCTCCTCCAGCAATTTACGATCGGTTTCCAGCTCTTTGCGCGTGTGGCGCAACAGCGTGGACTGACGTGTTTTGCGAAGTGTCCAGAGCCCGAAGATAACCGCCAGCAGGAACAGCGTTCCGGTCGTGATGCCAATCGCCATCAGGCGATACTGTGCGTCGACCGCCCAGATGATCAGCACCATCAGGCTCATCAGACCGAATGCCGTGAACAGCATGGTAAGGCCCACCATCAACAGCAGCTGTATCAGGTTTGCTTTTTCCTGTTCCAGTTCCACCACTGCCAGACGGACACGCGTCTCAACCATACCCACCAGCGTGGTTACAATACGCTGACCGATGTTAATGACCCCTTTCGCCGGGCCGTGGTTCTGCTGTGAGTCAGTCATGATTAACGACGCGAAATGAGCATGCCCAGTGCGACGCCAATCGCTGCACCGATGCCCACACCATGCCAGGGATTTTCACGCACGTAGCCTTCAGCTTTCTGTGCCGCTTCGCGGGTGGTCGCCGCAATACGCTCGCCAGATTCGCCCAGACGTTCGCGCGAACTGTCCAGCGCCACACGCGCCTTGTTACGCAGTTTATCCAGCTCGCCTTTGGATTTTTCAGTGCCACTGCTCAGCACTTCTTCCAGCGTATCCGCCAGGTTTTTCAGCTCAGCACGCAAATGTTCCGATGATGTGTCTTTAGACATAAAATACTCCTTTAACATCAGTAGTTTAATTCCGATTAATAGGGCTCCGCCTGTAACTTTTTCAGCTCCCGGCGCGCTTCATCCAGCTTTTGTTGTCTTCTGGCCATTTTCTCCCTGTCATGACCCTTTTCGCGCTCTTCCCTGAGTGCGTGCTCGCGTTCCGCCACTTTCTGCTTCTGCGCGTTAATTCTTTCCAGATGGGCTGCTTCGAGTTTTTTATCACTGCAGTCAGCCCGGACTTCTGTCAGCGCACGCTCCAGACCGTTAACCCGGCGCTGGTTGTTGTGCTTCTGTGCCATGCCGATTTCACGCTGAATGTCCTGCTCCTTCTGCTCACACAGCGCTTCGGCGGCCAGCAGTGAACCGGACAGCGAGAAGAGCGTGACACCCAGTAAAATTTGATATTTCATCGGTCCTGGACCCTTCCTTTGCGACCTGATCCGTCATCACTGGCGTAATCATCTGATTTCGGGTGCTGAGGATCGACTCTCGCTTAAGCATAGACAGCGATAGTAAAAAGTTCAAAGAAGACCGGGAGATAGGGCCTCTTTCAGCCCACCCTGTAACAACGCGGTGGACTGAAGGAGGCGAGTTCGGGCGATCAGGCCAGAGAGAGGTGCTGCGAGTGATCGTGCTGCGCCACAATAAAGCCCTGTGGCAACAGACGACGCAGGACTTTTTGCGCCGCCAGGCTCTGCTCTTCGCTGTCAAAATGGATGACCAGCGCATCACCTGCAGGCGTGATGCTTTTGATACGAATACCCTGCGCGCTTAACTGCTGATAGAGATAAAAACCGTCGGGCAGCGTCGCTCCGGCATGGGAAACCCGAATCTGCACTACCGTTTCGTGTTTGATCAGACCGGGAACAAGACAGAGCGCGGCCAGCGCAAAGGCGGCAGCAATCAGCCACGGTAGCCACCGTTTGGGAACAGCCTGTAGCAGTTTCATTACTCGGCTTTCCCGTTCTGATTCGCCTGACGCTTACGCCATAACACGACCAGGGACCCGATCAGGCCAAAGACCAGCAGCGCCAGTGGCAGCATCATCAGGAAGAACATCATCTCATCTTCGTAACGCCGGAAAATCGGGGTTTTACCCAGCGCAAAGCCGATAACGGTTAAAATCACAACCCACAGGAAGGCGCTTACCCAATTGAAAAACTGGAAACGGGTATTGCTGAGGCCGGACAATCCGGCAATGGTTGGCAAGAGCGTCCGCACAAAGGCGATAAAGCGGCCAATCAGCAGAGCCGACAAACCGTGACGATGAAACATGCTGTGCGCGCGCTGGTGGTACTGGGCGGGAAGGTGAGAGAGCCACTTCTGCACGGTAGGCGTATTGCCCAGCCATCGCCCCTGGATATAGCTTACCCAGCAGCCAAGGCTGGCACCCGTGGTCAATACCAGGATCGTTAACGGGAAACTCATGGTGCCTTTGGCTATCAGCACGCCAACCAGAATCAGCAGGCTGTCACCCGGTAAAAATGCGGCAGGAAGCAGGCCATTTTCCAGAAACAGAATCATAAACAGCACGCCGTAAATGGCCCATACCAGCGTGGGATCGGAAAGAGTTTCGTAATCCTGTTGCCACAGGGCATGCAGCAACGCTTGCAAAATATCCATCAATCATTCCTGAACATCATTGTTAAACATGTCCCACAGGGACTTAAACGCAGACCGGCATTTCGTTATAAATTTTCAGGAGCACAGCCTGGGCGGGATTTTCCGGATCCTTCCAGAATCGATTGTTAAATCAGCGACTTTATAACCCCCTGTCGCAAAGGGTAATAAAAGGGTGATAACTGTAACAAAAATCGCCTGTCTGAGACAGGGAAACTCTCTGACAAGCAGGAGTTTTACCTTGTGAAACGACCTGTAAAAAGGAGCTTTACACGTCCTGACACTATTGCAGATTAACTGACCCTTTCAGGAGGATTCAGGCGCGTTCAGCGGGCGTTATCAGACCCTTCAGGCAGGATGACCGGGTTCTCACTGAACATGTAACGATCCACGTTAAATTCGAAATCATCCGCCGTCGCGTTAAACAGCATCTGCTTAGTATTTTCCAGATGTTGCCACATCGCCAGTTTGCTGGCGGCAGGATCTTTGCGCATCAGAGCTTTGAGGATCTGATCGTGGTCGTCGCACCAGCTGAGAATGCTGCGCTGGTCGATGTGCTCGTGGAGTTTGAGCCAGTAGGGATTGTGCAGGCGGTGCAGCCACATTTTTTCAACGATGGCGGCTAACGCGCTGTTCTGAGTGGATTGGGCAATGCGGACATGAAACTGCATATCCCACTCGGAGTCACGGAAGTGATCCTCCTGGCGGGCTTTCTCCTGAATCGCCATCAGGTCGATAATGTCCTGACGGGTTACCTGAGTGGCGGCAAATTCGGCCACGTTACTTTCAATCAGCTGGCGGGCCTGCAGTAATTCAAACGGGCCAAAGGTGGCGAACTCCAGCTGGCTGCTGCTGACGCTGATGCGTTTCTGTTGCTGACTGGCAATGACATGGATGCCCGAACCTTTGCGGACTTCCACATAACCTTCCACTTCCAGCATGATGATCGCTTCGCGAACCACCGTGCGGCTCACTTCCATCTCTTCGGCAATCAGCCGTTCAGCAGGCAGCTTATCACCCACCGGATAGATCCCGGTTTCAATGCGGCTTTTCAGCTCGCTGGCCAGCTGTTGATAGAGTCGACGGGATTCGGTGAGGTCCATAGCACAATCCTGGTAGCAGACAGATAAGTTGTTATACCACTTCAGGCCCGGCGAGGAAATGGGCTGACCTGCGTCAGCCCGACAGATTAGCTACGGACTGCACTGGCCTGCGGAATAACCGGTTCAGCGTTCAGCTCTGAGATCGGTTTATTCTTCAGCACCGTCCAGATCACTACCGCACCCAGCAGATCGAACACTGCCAGCGCAGCAAACAGCGGGCTGAAGCCCAGCGTATCGGCCAGCGCACCGACGACCAGCGCAAACATAGTGCTGGCGGTCCAGGCAGCCATGCCGGTTAAGCCGTTAGCCGTCGCCACCTCGTTGCGGCCAAATACGTCAGATGACAGGGTGATCAGCGCACCGGACAGCGCCTGATGCGCAAAGCCGCCGACGCACAGCAGCCCGATAGCGACATAGGGGCTGGTGAAGAGGCCAATGGTGCCGGGTGCGATCATCAATACCGCGCCCAGGGTCACGACCAGCTTACGGGAAACGATCAGGTTAACGCCGAACCAGCGCTGAAACAGCGGCGGCAGATAGCCTCCCAGAATGCAGCCAAAATCCGCGAACAGCATCGGCATCCAGGCAAACAGCGCGATCTCTTTAAGATTGAAGCCGTAAACCTTGAACATGAAGAGCGGAATCCAGGCGTTAAACGTTCCCCAGGCCGGTTCTGCCAGAAAGCGCGGCAGCGCAATGCCCCAGAACTGGCGGTTACGGATGATCTCCAGCGCCGACATTTTGCGGGTGTTACCGGTCTGATGCTGCGCTTCCTGACCGGAAATAATGTAATTCCGCTCTTCGTCGCTGAGTTTGGTCTGCTGTTTGGGATGCTTGTAAAAAATCAGCCAGCAGAGCGCCCAGGCCATGCTCAGTACGCCGGTGATGATAAAGGCCATCTGCCAGCTGTGCGCCACGATCGCCCAGACCACCAGCGGCGGAGCCAGCATCGCGCCGATAGAGGAACCGACGTTAAAGTAGCCGACCGCCACCGACCGCTCTCTGGCCGGAAACCATTCGCTGCTCGCTTTCAGGCCCGCCGGGATCATCGCAGCTTCTGCTGCACCGACCGCGCCCCGTGCCAGTGCGAAGCCACCCCAGCTGCCCGCCATCGCGGTGGCGGCGCAGAAGATTGCCCACAGCACTGCAAACATCGCATAGCCGATTTTGGTGCCGAGCAGATCCAGCACATACCCGGCGACCGGCTGCATCAGCGTGTAGCAGGCTGAGTAAGCTGCCACTATGTAGGAGTACTGCTGCGTGGTGATATGCAGCTCTGTCTGTAATGTCGGGGCGGCCACGGCGATCGTGTTGCGGGTCAGGTACCCCAGCACGGTGCCGAGCGTCACCAGCCCTATCATATACCAGCGTAACCCTTTGATCTTACGCATCCTCTACCTCTTCCAGTTCTGTATGCGGTCTTGCCGCTGTTGTTATCTGGAGCGGGACAGCTCGTGATGCAGTTTTGCTCACGCCCGCAGGTTCTGTCACAGCAACCCTGTTTTGACCTTGCCATTTGTCTGTCGTCAGCGATCTCACGACAGAGCGAGAGCCTAACTTGTTATACAACTTTAAAAGTTGAGAGCTATCACAAAAACCCTTTCTGCACTGTGGGATACTGGAAACCTGCGTAATGACAGCCATTTAGCGCGCTACCGGCGACAAAAACGTCCATAACGGTCGCCCGGCAACGCTGTTTATGTGAGCAGGATCGCAAACAAATCGGTAACACACCAGAATTGGTATGATAACTTTGAGCCATTGGTGGTTCAGTAGATGAGGATGCTTGTATGTCACGTTTCATGACCGAGGATTTTTTGCTGGAGAGTGAATTCGCCCGTCGTCTCTATCACGACTATGCGAAAGATCAGCCGATTTTCGACTATCACTGCCATTTACCTCCGCAGCAGATTGCCGAAAATTATCGCTTCGCCAATCTCTATGATATCTGGCTGAAAGGCGACCACTACAAATGGCGGGCGATGCGTGCCAACGGTGTGGCTGAGGCGTTCATTACCGGAGACGCCAGCGACCGCGAAAAATTTGATGCCTGGGCGCGCACCGTGCCCCACACGATTGGTAACCCGCTCTATCACTGGACCCACCTCGAACTGCGCCGGCCTTTCGGCATCACTGATACGCTGCTTTCAGAAAAAACGGCTGACAGCATCTGGGATCGCTGCAATGCGCTGCTGGCGCAGGAGAGCTTCACCACGCGCGGCATCATGCAGCAGATGAACGTGAAGATGGTCGGCACCACCGATGATCCTCTGGACGATCTGCGGCATCACCGTGCGATGGCAGACGATGCCAGCTTCAGCGTCCGGGTGCTGCCGAGCTGGCGACCGGATAAAGCGTTTAACATTGAAGCGGAAACCTTCCTGCCGTGGATTGCATCGCTGGAGCAACTGACGGACATCAGTGTGCAGCGCTTCGACGATCTGCGCCGCGCACTGTATCAGCGGCTGGATCACTTCGCCGCGCACGGCTGCAGGATTTCGGATCACGCGCTGGACGTGGTCTGTTATGCCGAGGCGGATGACGCCACGCTGGATGCCATTCTGGCGCGTCGTCGCAGCGGTGCCGCGCCCGACCCACAGGAAACAGCACAGTTTAAAACCGCAGTGCTGGTCTGGCTGGGCAGCGAATATGCCCGTCGCGGCTGGGTGCAGCAGTATCACATCGGCGCACTGCGCAACACCAATCCGCGCCAGTTTCAGCTGCTGGGGCCGGATGTGGGCTTCGACTCCATCAACGACCAGCCGCTGGCAGAGCCACTGGCGCGCCTGCTGGGTGCCCAGAACCGGGATAACGCGCTGCCCAAAACCATTCTCTACTGCCTGAATCCGCGCGATAACGAAGTGCTGGCCACCATGGCAGGCAATTTCCAGGGCGAAGGTCAGGCGGGCAAGATGCAGTTCGGCTCAGCCTGGTGGTTTAACGATCAGCTGGATGGCATGCAGCGTCAGATGACGCAGCTGGCGCAGATCGGCCTGCTGAGTCGCTTTGTCGGAATGCTGACCGACAGCCGCAGTTTCCTCTCCTACACCCGCCACGAATATTTCCGCCGGTTGCTGTGCCAGATGATTGGGCAGTGGGTCGAGCGGGGCGAGGCACCGGCCGACGAGGCGCTGTTAGGTCAGATGGTCCGCAACATCTGCTTCGACAATGCCCGTGATTACTTCGGCATCGAGCTGGGAGCCTGATGATGAAAAGGCTGAACCGCCATGACTTTCCGGGTGCGGTCTACCGCGACCGGATCATCCAGTTCGGTGAAGGCAACTTTCTGCGTGCCTTTATCGACTGGCAGATTGACTGGCTGAATGAACATCAGGGCGTTGATGCCGGGATCGTGGTGGTGCGGCCGCGCAACCGTGAGGTCAGCGACAGCCTGAATCAGCAGGATGGTCTTTACACCACGCTGATCCGGGGACTGAACGATCGAGGCGAGCCGATCAGCGAAACCCGGCTGATCCGCAGCCTCAATCGCGAGATCCAGCCCTGGCAGCAGCATGACGCGTTTATGGCGCTGGCCCGCAATCCCGATCTGCGTATGGTCTTTTCCAACACCACCGAAGCGGGGATCACGTTCAGCGAGACGGATCGGCTCTCTGACGCCCCTGCCGGCAGTTTTCCCGGCAAACTGACACAGCTGCTTTGGGCGCGCTATACCCACTTCAGCGGCGCCAGCGACCGGGGCTGGCTGGTGGTGCCGTGCGAGCTGATAGACCACAACGGCGACACGCTGCGCGAACTTGTGCTCCGCTACGCCGACCTCTGGCATCTGCCATCAGAATTTAAAATCTGGGTTAATCAGCACTGTGCCTTCTACAACACCCTGGTGGACCGTATCGTGACCGGTTTTCCGGCGGAGAGTGAGCAGCTGCAAAGCGAGCTGGGCTATGAAGATCGCTATCTGGTGGCAGGCGAAGTCTACTACCAGTTTGTGATTCAGGGGCCATCGGCGCTGTTCAGTGAACTGAAACTGGCGGCGCTGTCGCCGCAGGTCCGGCATGTGGATGATATCGCGCCTTATAAAGCACAGAAGGTCGCCATCCTTAATGGTGCGCATACCGCGATGGTGCCAGTGGCGTTTCAGGCTGGTATTGAGAGCGTTGGTGAGGCGATGGCCGATCCGGCGATCGCCGGATTTGTGGATCGGCTGCTGCGCCACGAGGTGATCCCGACGCTGGATCTGCCGCCAGAGGAACTGCACAGGTTTGCCGATGCCGTCGTGCGCCGCTTCCGCAATCCTTTTATTCGCCACGCGCTGCTGTCGATTGCCCTGAATGGCATGACCAAATTCCGCACCCGACTGCTGACGCCGCTGCTTGCTGCCCATCAGCAAACCGGCACATGGCCGACGCACATGACCTTTGCACTGGCGGCGCTGATCGCTTTCTATCGCGGCGAGTCAGCCGGAAAATCGTGGCCGCTGCAGGATGAGCCGCACTGGCTGGCCTTTTACGCTGAAGCCTGGAAAGCCTGTGAGGCCGACCCGCATTCGCTGCCGCAACTGGTGCAGGGCGTGCTCGGCAACACGCAGCACTGGGGCCAGGATTTAACCTGTCAGCCCGGTCTGGCTGAACAGGTCACTCAACACCTGCAAAACATCGTCGCCCACGGAATGCGTGAGGCGCTGAGCCAACTGAGATAACGCTATGCAAGATGCCATTAAAATTGATCCCCGCGACAATGTCGCGGTGGCGTTACGTGACTTAGAGGCGGGTGCCACCGTCGAGCTGCCGTCACAAAGTGTGGTACTGCAGCAGGCGGTAGGGCGCGGGCATAAATTTGCTCTGCATCCGGTCGCGCAGGATGCGCTGATTATCAAATATGGGCTGCCGATTGCCCATGCGACTCAGCCGATCGTTGCCGGAGAGCTGATCCATTCGCAGAACGCCCGCACCAATCTCAGCGACCTGGACGACTACGCCTGGCAGCCCGATTTTGTGACGCTGCCGCCACAGCCGGGCGATCGCGAGGTGCAGATCTACCGTCGCGCCAGCGGCGAGGTCGGTATCCGCAATGAGCTGTGGATCCTGCCTACCGTCGGCTGCGTCAACGGTATTGCGCGCCAGATCCTGCAACGCTTCCTGAAAGAGACGCAGCAGGCAGAAGGGACAGACGGCGTGTTTCTGTTCAGCCACACCTTTGGCTGCTCACAGCTGGGGCAGGATCACGAAAATACCCGCACGATGCTGCAGAATATGGTGCGCCATCCCAATGCGGGCGCGGTGCTGGTGATTGGCCTGGGCTGCGAAAACAATCAGGTCGATGCGTTTCGTGACACGCTTGGCGCGTTTGAAAGCGACCGGGTGGCGTTTATGGTGTGCCAGCAGCATGACGACGAAGTTGAGGCCGGAGTCGAGCGCCTGCATGCGCTCTATCAGAAAATGCGCCACGACCGTCGCGAACCCGGCAGGCTCAGCGAGCTGAAGTTTGGTCTGGAGTGTGGCGGCTCGGATGGCTTATCCGGCATTACCGCTAATCCGCTGCTGGGCCGTTTCTCCGATCAGATGATCGCCAACGGCGGCACCACCGTACTGACCGAAGTGCCGGAGATGTTTGGCGCAGAGCAGATTCTGATGAGCCGCTGTCGCGACGAGGCGACCTTCCGCAAAACGGTGGCGATGATCAACGATTTCAAACAGTACTTTATCGATCACCAGCAGCCGATCTACGAGAATCCGTCACCGGGCAACAAGGCGGGCGGCATCACCACGCTGGAGGAGAAGTCGCTGGGCTGTACCCAGAAAGCGGGGCAGAGCCAGGTGGTCGATGTGCTGAAGTATGGCGAGCGGTTAAAAACGCCGGGGCTGAATCTGCTGAGTGCGCCGGGCAACGATGCCGTCGCCACCAGTGCGCTGGCGGGCGCCGGATGCCACATGGTGCTGTTCAGTACCGGACGCGGTACACCCTATGGCGGTTTTGTACCGACGGTGAAGCTGGCAACCAATACACCGCTGGCAGAGAAGAAGCCGCACTGGATCGACTTTAATGCCGGCCGATTGATCGAGGGAATGAGTATGGAGGCGATGCTGGAAGATTTTGTCGACCACATCGTTGCGATTGCCAGCGGTGAGCTGACCAACAATGAGAAGAACGATTTCCGCGAACTGGCGATTTTCAAAAGCGGTGTGACGCTCTGATTAGCCGGGCAAAAATGGCTACTCTGGCATTGCCATCATCGTCGGTTAATTCTGTGCCCGTCGCGGGTGGCGGAGGCCGATCGCAACGTCGCTTAAAGCATCCCTGCTCGCTCAGCCCGCGCCTTCCCTGGCGCGGGACGCTTTACTCTTCGGACGCCGCCACCCGCTCTTTGAGCGGTTGCGCTATCTGAAAAATTAAGCCCGGCTGGTTTCGCGCTCTGCTTCTGACTGACAGACGGCGGCAGTAAACAGAATATCGGTCGAGGAGTTCAGCGCGGTTTCCGCCGAATCCTGCAGGACGCCGATAATAAAGCCCACCGCGACTACCTGCATCGCCAGGTCATTCGGGATGCCGAACATGTTGCAGGCCACCGGGATCAGCAGCAGTGAACCACCTGCCACCCCGGATGCGCCACAGGCACAGAGTGACGCCACCAGACTCAGCAGAATCGCCGTCGGCACATCGATGCTGATGCCCAGCGTATGCACGGCCGCCAGCGTCAGCACGGTGATGGTGATTGAGGCTCCCGCCATACTGATGGTTGCGCCCAGCGGAATCGACACTGAATAAGTATCCTCATCCAGGCCAAGACGTTTTGCCAGCGCCATATTCACCGGAATGTTGGCGGCAGAGCTGCGGGTAAAGAAGGCGGTGACGCCGCTTTCACGCAGGCAGGTAAAGACCAGCGGATAGGGATTACGACGGATTTTCCAGAACACCAGCATCGGGTTGACCACCAGCGCCATCAGCAGCATACAGCCCAGTAACAGCGCCAGCAGATGGGCATATTGCCACAGCGCGCCAAAGCCGGTTGACGCCAGAATCGACGCCACCAGACCGAAAATCCCGATTGGTGCGCAGCGGATGACGCAGCGCACCAGCCAGGTGACGGCCTCCGAAGCATCATTCAGCACCGCGCGGGTCGTGTCACTGCTGTGACGGAACGCCAGCCCCAGGCCAACGGCCCAGACCAGAATACCGATATAGTTAGCCTGCATCAGGGCAGTAATCGGGTTCGATACCATGCTCATCAGCAGTCCGCGCAACACTTCCGTGATCCCGGAAGGCGGCACGATCTCTGTGCTGCCCACCGCCAGCGTCAGCGTCTGCGGCACCAGATGGCTGAAGGCCACCGCAACGATCGCCGCGAAAAAGGTGCTCAGCAGGTAGAGCATAATAATCGGCCGGATGTTGGTTTTCTGGCCCTGCTGGTGGCTGGCGATCGAGGCGATCACCAGCATCAGAACCAGCACCGGCGCAACCGCTTTCAGCGCACTGACAAACAGTTCACCCAGCAGACCCACCGCCAGCGCGGCATCGTGTGAAATCCAGGCGAGCGCCACACCGGCGATCAGCCCAATCATGATTTGCTTCACCAGGCTTCCGGCGAGCAGCGTGCCCAGACGTGAGGAGAGAGTTTTCTGCATAATATTTTCTATATTTTGTCGCGGATGTAGTTTCAGGCGCGATGTTTTGCATCGGCTAAAACGGTTTGCCCGGCGGAGTATAAGGAAAAGATTGGACGAGAAAAGAGAAAATTCTGTCGCTGTGGCGGAGGTCGGGTTTTTATTATGCTGGATAGTGGAAGTGTGACAGAGGGATGAAATGTCGCGGCAGGGCGCCGCAAAATAAAACAGGGGCATCCGCTGCCCCCGCAGGTAATTATGGTGAGATCCGTTTCTGGTCTCTTTTGCGGTTGACCCAGGCATTAATCAGCAGGGTTGAGGCCAGAATCACGCCAACCACACTCAGTGAGATACCGACCGGAATATGGTAGAGGTCGACAATCAGCATCTTGAAGCCGATAAACACCAGCACAATCGCCAGACCATATTTCAGCATCGAGAAGCGTTCCGCCACGTTTGCCAGCAGGAAGTACATGGCACGCAGGCCCAGAATCGCGAACAGGTTTGACGTCAGCACGATAAACGGGTCGGTCGTCACGGCAAAGATCGCCGGGATACTGTCGACCGCAAAGATCACGTCGCTGAGTTCCACCATGATCAGCACCAGCAGCAGCGGCGTCGCAAACAGCACGCCGTTTTTGCGGGTAAAGAACTTTTCGCCGTCCAGATCGTCGGTCATACGTAAATGGCTGCGCAGCCAGCGCACCACCGGTTTGTCACCCACCGCACTGTCATCCTCTTTCGCCAGCGCCATCTTCACGCCGGTAAACAGCAGGAAGGCACCAAACACATAGAGGATCCAGCTGAACTGCGTTACCAGCCAGCTTCCGGCAAATATCATGATGGTACGCAGCACGATGGCACCCAGCACGCCGTAGATCAGCACGCGCCGCTGCAGGTTGGCCGGAATCGAGAAGTAGCTGAAGAGCATCAGCCAGACGAAGACGTTATCCACCGCCAGCGCCTTCTCCAGTACGTAGCCGGTCAGGAACGCCAGCGTCTGCGTATTGGCGACCTCACGGCCTGCGCTGCCCTCCAGATACCACCAGAAGGCGGCGCTGAACAGCAGAGAGACGGAAACCCAGATAAGCGACCAGACAGCCGCCTGTTTGAAAGACATGGTCTGCGCGCCACGGCGTCCCTGCAGCAGCAGGTCGATAGCCAGCATGATCAGCACCACAACCGCAAAGCTGCCCCAGAGAAGAGGCGTACCCACAGTCTGCATAGTCGTATCCTGTCTTAAAATAAAAAAACGGCTGAAGTCAGAAGACATCAGCCGCTTATTTTTCTGTAAGCAAACCTCGCCTTCCGGCAAGGTCTCACTTACAACACAGAAATCGATTCCGGGTTGCCTGATGACCGGATGCTTTCGCAACGTAGTGACGATCAATCAGCTTACAAGTTACTCCCCTTTGCAGGAGAGTACGTTACGGTTTCGCTACTCAGGAAGCAATCGTTCTCAGTCATATTTAGAAATATTTACACAGCGGCGCGATCCGCCGGGAAGATCACCCCGGTCTGGCGGCGGATCTCCGTCAGCAGCGCCGCCGTGGTGCGCGACACCGCCAGCCCAGGGTGCTCCACCTGACGCTGCGCAACCAGCCGGGCAAAGTCGGCGGCTTCATAGTACATCGTGTTGCTCTGTTGCGGCTCACTCAGCACCTTCTTCTCCCCGCCGCGCGGCGCAAAGATCAGCTGCTGGCACTCCGCTAACTTTTCGATCACCAGCGCGCCCGCTTCCCCCTGAATCTCGCTGGGCAGGCTTGAGTCGCTCACCTTGGAGTGCAGAATCGTCACGTCGAACTCACCGTAGCTCAGCACCACGACGCCATGAGCATCCACGCCGCTTTCCAGCAGCGTTGCGCTGGCCTGCACGCGCGCGGGCGCACCCCACAACGTCACCGCCGCGGCCAGGCAGTAATAGCCAATATCCATTACGGATCCATTCGACCAGCGCGGATCAAAGGTATTCGGGTGCTCACCGTTGAGATAGCGCGGATAGCGTGAGGAGTACTGGCAGTAACTCAGCAGCGCTTTTCGCAGCTTACCGACATCCGGCAGCGCCTGCCGGAGCCGCTGGAAGTTGGGCAGGCTGGCGGTTTTGAATGCCTCAAACAGCACGACCTGATGTTCACGGGCGCAGGCGATCATCTGCTCCACCTCTGCCAGATTTGACGCCAGCGGCTTTTCGCAAATGACATGCTTGCCGTGTGACATAAACAGCCGCGCCTGCTGACAGTGCAGGGCATTGGGGCTGGCCAGATAGACCGCTTCGATTTCCGGGCAGGTGGCCAGCGCGTCCAGCGAGGTAAAGGTCTGCTGGCAGGGATAATCGGCAACAAACGCGTCGGCCTGTGACTGGCTGCGTGAATAAACCGCGTGCAGTGTCATCGCGCCGGTTTCATGAGCGGCATCAATAAACTGGCGCGTAATCCAGTTTGTTCCCACAATGGCAAAACGAATCACGTCATCTCTCCGGCAGCAGTAAAACGGCAGAGTAACATCTCTTCCACGCTGCGCAAGGGTGCCGGACGGGCAGAGATTGATCCTGCGATCTGCATTCCACTACTATGCGGACGCGACGATTTTCAGGCAGCAACAGGGAGCGCAGGTGAAAGCAAATAAGCACGCATTAAACTGGACCACACTCTTGATCGCCATTCCGGTCGGCTGCGCGGCGTCGCTGGTCACGCTGGCGTTTCGCGGCGTCATTGAGCTGATCAACCATCTGCTGTTTGCCCGCAGCGGTGAGATTACCGAGTCCCTTGCGCTCTGGCCGTGGATCTTCTGGCCGCTGCTGGTGGGCGCAGGTGGCGTGCTGGCCGGCTTTTTTTTGCGTTATGCGGTCGCCCTCGAACAGCAGCAGACGATAAAAACCGATTACCTGGAAGTGATCAACGCCCGGCTCGATGCGGTGCCTACCCGGACCTCGCTGTTTCGCGCCCTGTCGTCGATAGCCAGTATCGGCAGCGGTGCGTCGATAGGTAAAGAGGGGCCGATGGTGCAGCTGTCGGCGCTCTGCGGCAGTGCGATTGGCCGTCTGTTACCTGCATCGCTGAACCTGAAAAACAGCGACGTGGTTGCGATGGCGGCAGCAGCGGGCCTCTCGTCGGTCTATCACGCACCGCTGGCCTCGGCGATTTTCGTGGCGGAGATCGCCTTCGGCATCTCGGCACTGCAGCGGCTGATCCCGCTGATTATCGCCTCCGCCACGGCAGTAATGACGATGTGGACGCTGGGCTTCCGCAACGTGCTCTATCCGCTGGCGGAGGCTGATTTCACCATGGACCTCAGCACGCTGCTGATGACGGTGGTGATTGGTCTGAGCGCCGGTCTGGCGGGCTGGATCGTCATCAAAAGCATCGCCCGCAGCAGACTGCTCTTCAGCCGGATCGCCTCGCTGCCGCTGCGGCTGGGCGCAGGCGGATTCGCCGTCGGCCTGCTGGCGCTGATCTCCACCGATATTCTCGGTAACGGCTATGAGGTGATCGTCAAAGTGATGGCGGGTGACTATCTGCTGCCGGGGCTGCTGTTACTGCTGGTGCTGAAAACGCTCGCCACCAGCCTGTCGGTGGGGTCGAATGCAGTAGGCGGACTTTTTACCCCGTCGCTGCTGATTGGCGCGCTGCTGGGGGTGACGCTCGCTACCGTCGGCGTGGCGCTGCATCTGCCACTCGGCAATGTGCTGCTCTATGCCGCCATCGGCATGGCGGCGGTGCTGGCAGCGGTCAGCCAGGCCCCGCTGATGGCGATGCTGATGGTGCTGGAGATGACGCTCAACAGCAGCCTGCTGTTTCCGCTGATGATCGCCACGGTGCTGGCGTCGATGGTGGTCTATCGCCTGCAGTCTGCCAGTACCTATCCGGTAGTGAGCCATCACTTCAGCCGGTCAGAAGCGAAATATGATTTCGATAATATGCGCATTGCCGAGCTGATTATTCCGGGAGCGGCGCTGCAGCCGGAAGAGTCGGTAGGGCAGGCGTTGGCGGTCAGTTCGCTGAAGCGTGAACGCTACGTCTATGTGATAAACGCGGCAGGTGCTTTTCTCGGCGTGGTGTCGATCCACGAGATCTCGCGCCGGGTGCTGGCGCAGGAGATCACCCTCGACTCACCGGTACAGTGCGTGATGGACCAGGATTTCCCGGTGGCCTATCAGAATCAGAGTATGCGCGAGGGGTGGGAAGCCTTTGCGGCCGTCACGCTGGAGCGGCTGCCGGTGCTCAATAATCCTGAAGAGCGACGCTTTCTGGGGGCGCTGACCAAAACCAGCCTGATCCAGAAAGCGCAGGAGTTTCTTTAAGCGGCGTTGCCGCGCATCGCCTGGTCGGTCATCCAGAGGCGCGCATCAAATTCGAGCTGGTGATAGTCGGGTTCCATGTGGCAGCAGAGCTGATAGAACGCTTTGTCGTGATCCTTCTCTTTCAGGTGCGCCAGCTCATGCACTACGATCATCCGCAGAAACGGCTCCGGCGCGAGGCGGAAAAAGGTGGAGATGCGGATCTCCGCTTTCGCCCTGAGCTTACCGCCCTGAACCCGTGAAATGGCGGTGTGCAGACCCAGCGCGTGCTTCATCACTTTGATTTTGTTATCCCACATCACTTTGCTGATTGGCGGGGCGTTGCGCATATAACGGTTCTTCAGCGCCTGGGTATAGTCATACAACGCCTTGTCGCTCATGACATCGTGGGTGTCGGGGTAGCGTTCCTGCAAAAACGCACCTAAGCGCTGGTGGGCTATCAGCGTCTGAACCTGCTCAAGCAGCGGGGCAGGATAACCCTGAAGGTAGATCAATTGGGACATTAGGGATTCCAGGCGAAAAAGAGTATACTGCGCGCCCTTTTTATCGGGGCGAAAATTAATCAAAGTGTACCACGCCGGAGAATTCATGAGCCAACTTGAACTGAACGATCGCACACTGATCCTGCATCGTTTCCCGCAGATGCGTGACGAAAGTCCATTACAAGCCTGGGACGCGGCTGATGAATACCTGTTGCAGCAGGCGCTGCCAGAGGGACCGGTGCTGGTGTTTAACGACAGTTTCGGGGCTTTAACCTGTGCACTGAATCCGCGCACCGTCTGGCACGTCAGTGACTCCTGGCTGAGCCAGCAGGCTGCCCGTCAGAACCTGAAATTCAACGATATGGATGACAGCGACGTTCACTTTGTGGATAGCCTGGCCGAACTGCCTGCTGCCCCGGCGGCGGTGCTGATCAAAGTCCCGAAAACCCTGGCGCTGCTGGAGCATCAGCTGCGGGCTATTCGCGAGGTCGTCACTCCCGATACGGTGATCCTGGCGGCGGCGCGAGCCAAAGAGATCCATAACTCGACCCTGCAGCTGTTCGAACAGATCATCGGTGAAACCCGCACCTCGCTGGCGTGGAAAAAAGCGCGCCTGATCTTCAGCCAGTTCACCCGGCCCGCATTGCGCGAGGCAAAGCCGACGCTGGCCTGGCCGCTGGATGGCACCCCCTATCAGATCCATAACTACGCCAACGTGTTCTCACGCGCTTCGCTGGATATCGGCGCACGACTGTTTATACAGCATCTGCCGGAGAACATTGAGGGCGAGATTGTCGATCTGGGCTGCGGTAACGGCGTGGTGGGGCTGATGGCGCTGGCGCAGAACCCACAGGCGGACGTGCATTTTCTGGATGAGTCCTACATGGCGGTCGCCTCCAGCCAGCTGAACGTGGAGCTGAACCGTCCGGAAGATCTGGATCGCTGCCAGTTTCGGGTAAACAACGTGCTGAGCGGCTATCCGTCAGATCGGCTGCATGCGGTGCTCTGCAATCCGCCTTTCCATCAGCAGCACGCGGTCACCGACCATCTGGCCTGGCAGATGTTCCGCGATGCGAAACGCACGCTGCAGTATGGCGGCGAACTGCGCATCGTCGGCAACCGTCACCTGGATTATCACCACAAGCTGAAGAAGATGTTTGGTAACTGCACGCTGATCGCCTCCAACCAGAAGTTTGTGGTGCTGCGTGCGGTGAAGATGCGTTAATCAGATTGCCAGGGCCAGCCGGGTCGCCTGCGCAATGGCGCGGCGCGCATCCAGCTCCTGCGCCACGTCGGCCCCGCCGATGACGGTTACGTTCTGGCCTCTGGCGCGCAGCGCGGCTTCCAGTTCGCGCTGCGGCTCCTGTCCGGCGCAGATAATCACATTATCCACCGCCAGCAGCAGGGTTTCCCCATTGCGCCTCAGATGCAAACCGTCATCATCAATCCCCAGATACTCCACACCGCCCCACATCTCAACCCCGCGCGCCTGCAGGCTGGCCCGATGGATCCAGCCGGTGGTTTTTGCCAGCCCGGCGCCCGGTTTACCTGAACGCCGCTGCAGCAGCCAGATCTGCCGCAGCGCGGCGGGCGGCTCGGGCTTCACGATGCCGCCACGCTGCGTCAGACTGTGGTCGATGCCCCATTCCGCATAAAACGAGGTCAGATCCTCATCATGCGAAGGCTGCGACAGATACTCCGCCACATCAAAACCGATGCCACCTGCGCCGATAATCGCCACCCGCTTGCCCACCGGGCGCCTGTCGCGCAGCACCTCCAGGTAGCTCAGCACGCTGGGATGATCGATGCCCGGAATGGCGGGGATGCGTGGCTGGATGCCGGTCGCCAGCACCACCTCATCGGCGTCACTCAGCCGATCCGCATCGACCCGACAGCCGGTCTTTACCGTCACGCCTGCGGCCGCCAGCTGATAGCGAAAATAGCGCAGCGTTTCACTGAACTCAGCTTTGCCGGGGATCTGCCGGGCAAGAATAAACTGTCCGCCAATCTCCGGTGCGGCTTCATAGAGCGTCACCTGATGGCCGCGCTGCGCTGCCTGTAGCGCAAACGCCATCCCGGCCGGGCCGCCACCGACTACCGCCAGCCTGCGCGGTGCGGCGCTGGCCACGACGGGCATCAGCGACTCATGGCAGGCGCGGGGATTGACCAGACAGGAGGTGATCTTACCGGCGAAGACCTGATCCAGGCAGGCCTGGTTGCAGGCGATACAGGTATTGATGCCGTCCGGTTCGCCGCGCTCCGCTTTGCTGACAAAGGCGGGATCGGCGAGAAAAGGGCGCGCCATTGACACCATGTCGGCGCAGCCCGACTGCAACAGCGACTCGGCGACCGCGGGGTGGTTGATGCGGTTGGTGGCGATGACCGGCACGGAAACATGGGCGCGCAGCCGCTGCGTCACCCAGGCAAAGGCCGCGCGCGGCACGCAGGTGGCGATGGTCGGGATGCGCGCTTCGTGCCAGCCGATGCCGGTGTTGAACAGCGTGACGCCACACTGTTCCAGCTCGCGAGCCAGCTGCAGCGTCTCCTCCAGCGTGCTGCCCTCTTCGATCAGGTCGAGCATCGACAGGCGGAAAATAATGATAAAGGCATCACCGGTTGCGGCGCGCACGGCACGGGTGATCGCCAGCGCGAACTGCATCCGCTGCTGAAAGTCGCCGCCCCAGCGATCGCTGCGCTGGTTAGTGTGCTTCACCAGAAACTGATTAATCAGGTAGCCTTCGGACCCCATAATCTCCACGCCATCGTAGCCCGCCTGCTGCGCCAGCCGGGCGCAGCGTGCAAAGTCATCGATGGTCTGTTCAATTGCCGCCTCGCTCATCGCCTGTGGCGTAAAGGGGTTAATCGGGGCCTGACGGGCGGAGGGGGCAACCAGATCGGGCTGATAGCTGTAGCGACCGGTATGCAGGATCTGCAGCGCGATTTTACCCTGATGCTGATGCACTGCCTCGGTGATCTGCCGGTGCCAGTCACACTGGGATTCGTCGGTAAGCATGGCGCCATGCGCCGTGGTGACGCCCTGAGCATTGGGCGCAATGCCGCCGGTGACGATCAGCGCGACACCCTCGCGCGCCCGCTCGCCGTAGAACGCCGCCAGCCGGGCGGCACCCTCGGGATGCTCTTCCAGACCGGTGTGCATCGAGCCCATCAGAAAACGGTTTTTCAGGCGGGTAAAGCCCAGATCCAGAGGCGTAAACAGCGCAGGGTAGGCGGCATTCGCAGGCATAAGCGTGACTCAGTGTAAAGTGGTCGGATGAGTTAACTCTAGCCGCTTCCCGGTTAAAAAAAAGTGAAAAAATGTCAGGGTGTGAGTGAAATCAAAAACAGCGGCAGGCGGCGAGCCGGTCAGGGTCACAGAGACGGGCCTTCCGCCTGCGTGCGGTCAGCCCGATAGCGCCAGCACCGTTATCGCGCCGCATCGTCCGGTGAGGGGCGCTGGCGGATCCACGAATAGCGTGAGCGATAGCCGCTGCCAGAGTGGGTGTTAAAGCGGTAGCTGGAGCCGCTCTCTGCCATGCAGTAGGTACAGACATTCACGTTGTCGATCTGCGAGGCTGGCACACCTGCCTCCAGCAGCAACTGTGTCGCCAGCGCAGGCAGATCGAACCAGACGCCCTGCTGCCGGGCAGTGGCCTGCGGACGCTGCGCCAGCGGATTGACCGGCTGGTGCTGATGCCAGCGCAGCCCGCGGGTGAAGGCCAGATCCTGCGCGATCGCCGTCAGCTGCGGTTCAGCCAGCTCGTAGCAGCAGGGCCCCATTGCCGGGCCGATCGCCACCACCAGATTCTGCGGTGTGCAGCCCTGTTCACACAGTTTTTCCACGGCGCGGGTCAGGACGCCCGCCAGCGTGCCCTTGAGTCCGGCATGCACTGCGGCCACGATCCGCGTTTCACGATCCGCAAACAGAACGGGCAGGCAATCCGCCGTGTAAACGGCGACCGGACGCGTTCCGCTGGCGATCACCCCATCTGACTCGCAGCTTTTGGGAGGAATGTTCTCACTGTCATTGACCACGGTCGCGCTGTGGCGCTGATGACCATAGGCGGCATCGGCGGGCGGCGGCTCACCGGCGGGCTGAAACGCGTAATCGAGCCACGTCAGCGCGTCGAGCAACGGCGAGTGCGGGTTCACGGCCATAAGAATCTCCTGTTATAACAGCATGCGTTGGGCTGCCCACAGCTTACGTTAACTGCTACATTTTTGAAGCTTCTCCCAAGCCCTTTCTCACATTAAGGATGAAATGATGAAAACCTCCGCAACACTCGCTGCATCCGGTCTGGTCGCGCTGTTACTGACCGGCTGTGCTCCCTCGGCACAGCAGACCGCGCAGCAGCAGCTGGGCCAGCAATCGGTGCTGGCGGCCAACTGGTTCCAGCAGTCTGGTGAATATCAGGCGCTGACCTGGCAGGCTTTTAATATTGCACGCATGGCTTTTGATCAGGCGCCCTCGCTGACCGGCAAACCTAAAGCGGTCATTGTCGATCTGGATGAGACCATGCTGGATAACAGCGCCTACAGCGCGTGGCAGGCGAAGAACGGTCAGCCGTTCAGCAGCAAAACCTGGTCAGCCTGGACGCAGGCGCGGCAGGCGAAAGCGGTGCCCGGCGCCGTTGAGTTCGCCCGTCATGTCACCCAAAACGGCGGCACGCTGTTCTATGTCTCGAACCGCGACCAGAAAGATTACGCCGCCACTGTCGCCAATATGCAGCAGCTCGGTTTCCCTGAGGTCAGCGAAAAAACAGTGCGTCTGAATAGCGACAGCTCCAACAAACAGGCACGTTTCGATGCCATTAAACATGCCGGCTATAACGTGGTGCTCTACGTAGGGGATAACCTCAACGATTTCGGTGGGGCCACCTGGCATCAGGGGAATCAGCAGCGGCGCGATTTCGTCAACCTTAACCATCAGCGCTTTGGTACGCAGTTCATTGTGCTGCCGAACCCGCTCTACGGTGACTGGGAGAGCGGCATGGCGGAAAACTACAACAAGCTGACCCCGGAACAGCAGCTGTCGGTGCGGGAGTCGCGCCTGCAGAGCTGGAACGGTAAATAATTCGTCAAGAAAAAGAGCCTGAGCGTTCAGGCTCTGATAATTTCCGGCCCTGATTTACTAACTTCCGTCACTATATCCGTGCAAATTAAATTAATTATCTCCCGCTTTATTCTTAACTCAAATCAGGTGGATTAAACTGGCTACCTTCAATCAGGCTGGTGAATTGTGCTAATGGTTAATTTTTTAATTAAGAGCAATCCTAATAAAAGTCCGGCTGATTTTGAGAATAAACAATATCCCCTGAGTTACTGCTTGTATTTATTTGTCAGCACTAACTTTACTTATTAATCTGTGATTGTTTAACTTAATGATTTAAATGATAAAAATACTAGTAATTTATATTTCATCCAGAATCGTGTGCTGAATTAAATTTACTTGTAACTGACTCTTGTTGACATCTTACTGACAAACGAAGCGATGTTAATGCGCTGTGAAATATTGCTCGTGCATTGATAATGGTTAACGTCTATAACCTTTTTCTGTGACTCAGTTCTTATTTACCTGGCGGCTTACCCTTTACCGGTCAGCCGAAACACTTTGTGGTCAGCCAGGATGCGACATCCCGGTAGTAGAGAGAAGATGATTGTGACGACACTTAAACCCTTATTAGCGAAAAATCGCAGTTGGGCCTTACAGCGCCGCCAGCGCAATCCGGACTATTTTAAAAAATTCCTTCATCAGCAAAAACCGCACTCACTCTGGATAGGCTGCTCTGACAGCCGCGTTCCTGCCGAAGTCCTGACCGGCTCCCAGCCTGGCGAACTCTTTGTCCACCGCAACATCGCCAACATGGTGATTGAAGAGGATGACAATTTACTCAGCGTCCTGCAGTACGCCCTCTTTTTTCTCGGCGTGAAACGCATTGTTCTTAGCGGCCACTACGGCTGCGGCGGGGTGGAGGCCGCGCTGAATCTGCCGGGCAGCGTGCTGGACGGCCAGGAGAGTGCGCTGGCTAGGCGCATCAGCAGGCTGCGTCAGGATATTGAGACAGAGCTGGCAGAGAACCCGTCGCCGCAGGCCGAAACGGCTGAACGGCTCGACCGGCTGGTTGAAGCGAACGTCAAAGCGCAGTTCGCCAGACTGGTGAACGCCGGACCGGTCCGGCAAATCTGGCAATCGGGCCAGGAACTGGCGGTGTTTGGTTGTGTATATGACCTGCGATCCGGCCATCTTAAAGAGCTGATCCATCAATCTGCAGAGGAGCCTTCCTTATGAACCTCGATACCCTGCGCCGCGACATCCCGGCGGGTCTGGTGGTTTTCCTGGTCGCCTTACCACTCTGCCTGGGGATTGCCCAGGCGAGTGGATTGCCGCCGTTTGCCGGTCTGCTGACGGGTGTGATTGGCGGACTGGTGGTCACGTCGCTGAGTCCCTCCCGGTTTGCCGTCAGCGGTCCGGCGGCGGGTCTGGTCACTATCGTCGTCGCCTCAATGGCATCGCTGGGCAGCTTCTCCGCCTTTCTCACTGCGCTGATCATTGCCGGGGCGCTGCAGTGCCTGTTCGGGCTACTGCGCGCCGGGCGCTTTATTTCGCTGGTGCCAGGCAGCGTCATCAAGGGGATGCTGGCGGCGATTGGTCTGCTGCTGATCATGCAGCAGATCCCGGTGGCGTTTGGTGCGGCAGGCGATGCGGAACTGGTGTCGCTGGTGACGGGTGAAATGACCTTTTCACTGCCCGCGATAGCCGTGGCGGGGGCGGGCCTGGCTATCCTCTGCCTCTGGACCACCGGGCCGATCAAACGGATCAAAGCGCTGGCCTGGATCCCCGGTCCGCTGATAGCCGTACTGTCCGGCTGCCTGGCGACGGTCGTCGGTGGGCGACTCTTTCCTGACCTCGCCAGCGGTCTGGCGCGCATTTCGCTGCCTGCCTTCGACAGCGTTTCTGCGCTGATGGCCGGACTGGAAACGCCCGACTGGATGGCCTGGCAGAATCCGCAGGTCTGGGTGGTGGCCGTTACCCTGGCGCTGGTCGCCAGCCTGGAAACACTGCTGAGCCAGGAGGCGCTGAAAAAGTTACGTCCGCAGACGCCTGCGCCGTCGCCTAACAAAGAGATGTTTGCGCAGGGGATTGGTAATCTGACCGCCGGATTGCTGGGTGCCATGCCGATCACGGCAGTGATTGTGCGCAGTTCGGTCAACGTCAGCGCAGGCGCGCAGACGAAGCTGTCGATTTTCATTCACGGCCTGCTGCTGCTGATTTGCGGTATGTGGTTCAGCGAGATGCTGAACGCTATCCCGCTGGCCAGCCTGGCCGCCGTGCTGCTCTACACCGGCTATAAACTGGCGACGCCGCGTCTCTTTGTTGAGCAGTTCCGGATGGGCCCGCAGCAGTACGTACCGTTTCTGGCGACGATCGTCGGGATCATCACGCTGGGTATGCTGGCCGGCATCGGGATCGGGATCGCCACGCAGATCCTCTGCAGCATCTATAAGAGCCATCGCAACGCGCTGCAGCTTACCCGTTACGACGACCACTATGTACTGCGCTTTCAGCAGAACCTGACCTTTATGCACAATCCAAAGCTGCAGGGATTGCTGGATGAGATCCCGGAGAACAGCGTGGTCATCGTGGATAACGATAATGCAGAATATATCGATCCCGACGTCAGAGCGGTGCTTAAAGATTTCGGCGATAATGCCGATAAAAGGGGTATCCGCCTGAGTCAATGGCCGGTGGCTGTAAAATAGCGTTAAGCGTAAAGACAGGGTGTCATAACAGCAAAAATCGGATATCCCGGATATCCGATTTTTTTGTATGCAGGGCATAATAAGCCCCCATTTGCTGGCGTCATCGGGTATCAGTCACCTCCCGGATTGACCCATTAAGTGGTGTTTTATCGCAGGATGATACAGCGGGTCCCCAGGATGTAATTATTCTGACACCACGCGCCTGTTCAGGCTGATGTGGAAACGCCTCTTTGCAACAAGGTCCGGAAGTATGCGTATAGAGCTGTTTGAAGAGCACAACGCTAAGAAGAATGCCTTTTCGCTGTTTTTAATCACGCTGCTATTCTGCTTTATTGGCGGACACCTGCGCTTTCCGCAGGAGCTGTCGCTATTCTGGCCGGTCAACGCGATCATCACCGGCATCATCGTTCGCCATCCCTTTCTGCATCAGACCCGCTATTACCTCGCCAGCTTTGCCGCGATGGTGTTTAACGACACCGTTTTTTCGGGCTGGGCGCTGACCGCGTTTACGCTCAACCTGGCGAATCTGCTGTTTGTGCTGGTGGCGGTACTGCTGCTGGTGAAACATCTTCAGCACAATTCCGGCAGCGAACGTATTACCAGCGTACTGCGCATTTTTCCGGCCTGTCTGCTGGCGGCCCTGGCCTGTGCCAGCTGGGGAGCACTGGCTCAGCAGGCCGACTTTGATACCGGACTGGCGACAGCATGGGGTGAGTGGTTCAGCGAGCAGTTCTCTACCGGGCTGATGCTGCTGCCTTTTCTGCTGACGCGCGACTGGTCGTCGCTGTCGCCCCGGCAGTTCAGGGAGCTAGGCAAACTCTTCCCTGTCATCGCGGTGGTCCTGTCGCTGATCATCGGCGCGATGATGGGCGGGGCGGGCAGCCTGACCTTTCCGGTTCCGGCGCTGGTCTGGTGCGCCGTTGTGCTGCCGATGCCGCTGACCAGCCTGGTGATCCTGCTGACCGGTATTACTGAGATTATCCTGGTGTCACACGGGCTGATGAATATTCAGGGTGATGACAATCTGCTGCCAGTCAGCCATCTCACCTCGGCACGACTCGGCGTGGCGACTATCGCGATCAGTCCGCTGATCGTGGCTGCAAGCATGGACGCGATCCGCCAGCTGAATGAGCGGCTGGCGCTGCGGGCAAACTACGATTTCCTGACCCGACTGCTGTCGCGTTCGGGTCTCTATGAAAGCCTGCATGCCGAGCCGATTAACCCGGCGCGCACGGCAGGCGTGATCCTGATTGATGTCGACTACTTCAAAACGATTAACGACAATTTTGGCCATGATGCGGGCGACAGCGTGCTGGAAGAGATCGCCCGCCGGATGCAGCGCGTCGTGGGCAAAGCGGGACGCATCTGCCGTTTTGGCGGCGAAGAGTTTGTGGTGATACTGTTCGATCAGAATCCGGACAAGCTCTACTTTCTGGCAGAGGCGATCCGGCAGAAGATGGCGAAAGAGAAGTTCTGGCTGCAGGGTAGTAAGGTGACGGTGACCATCAGCCTGGGGCTGGCGCACGGCCGGGCGGGCAGGGCGGCAGAGTGGCATCGCGTCATCAACCGGCTGATCTCCGCCGCAGACAAAAATCTCTACCTGTCGAAACGCAATGGCCGCAATCAGACCTCCCCGGTCGGCGAGCAGGCCATGACCAGCGACGTGGCATAACGCCACGCCGCCGGCTGGGATCAGCTGACGCTGCTTTTCAGGGTGCTGGCCTGCTGGTGACGTGCTATCGCCAGATCGATCAGGCGGCTGATCAGATCCTGATAGCTGAGTCCGGCCGCCTGCCAGAGTTTCGGGTACATACTGATGTTGGTGAAGCCGGGCAGGGTGTTCACCTCGTTGACGATAATCTCACCGTCGTCAGTCAGGAAGACATCGACGCGGGCCATGCCAAAGCACTCCAGCGCAGTGAAGGCCCGGATGGCGACGGCCTGAATGGCCTCGCTGGTCTGCGCGGAAATCGCCGCCGGAACGACCGTCTGTGCGCCGCTTTCAGAGATATATTTGGTGTCGTAAGAGTAAAAGGCGTCATGCACCACCACTTCACCGCACGGGCTGGCTTCAGGGGCGTCGTTACCCAGCACCGCACACTCGATCTCCCGGCCTTTGATGCCCTGTTCAATCAGCACCTTACGGTCAAAGGAGAAGGCCAGCGCCAGCGCCGCCTCAAATTCGTCAGGCGAGTTCACTTTGCTGACGCCTACCGATGAACCCTGGTTGGCCGGTTTGATAAACAGCGGCAGGCCCAGGCGGGCAATCACGGCCTCTGCGTCCAGCTGCGCGCGCTGCGCCTGCGTGACGCTCAGCCACGGCGCGACCTTCAGCCCGGCATCGCGTAACAGGCGCTTGGTAAAATCTTTATCCATGCTGACGGCGGACCCCAGCACATCGGAACCGACGAAGGGTAACGAAGCCATGCGCAGCAGACCCTGCAGGGAGCCATCTTCGCCCAGCGTGCCGTGAACAATCGGAAAGATGACATCGATTTGCGACAGTGGATGGGCATCGTGACGGGTGATGATCTGCTGCTGTGTCTGACCCGGCACCAGCGCCACCGCTTCGGCAGCAGAATTCAGCGCGATCAGCGCCGGATTCTCCGCGTTAAGTAAGAAGTCTGACGCATCGTTAAGGTGCCACTGTCCCTGCTTGTCGATGCCCAGCAGCACCACATCGAATCTGGTTTTATCGATCGCCTCAAGGATATTTTTGGCCGACTGCAACGACACCTCATGCTCAGCCGATTTCCCGCCAAACACGATCCCTACCCGCAACTTTGTCATCAATTTTGCCCACTGAAAAAATCAAAACCACAAGATAGCATGGGCTTTGCGCGGGAAAACAGGGCAGAGCGGCAGATAATTACGCCCGGTGGATTAGCCTTCGCTGCTGACCAGAAAACTGCCGTTCAGCTGCCACTGCTGCCGTTCGCGAACGCGGGTAACAGCGGCCGGCAGCCAGGTATTTATCGTCACTTTTGCGCGCAACGTCGTGCCTGACGCGGGCTGGCCCTCCTGCAGAAAACGGAGGGGATTATTGCCGCTAAAGGCCATTTCCGCCGCCTGCCTGCCGGCACTGTCGATCATGACCGGATGGCCGTCGAGGGTCACATCATGCAGGGTCAGCGTCGCGCGACCCTGCTCGCCAAACGCATAGCTCTCACTGTCTTTTCCCCGCGCGCTGAACGTCAGGGCCAGCGACGACGGACGATCGCAGATCACGGTAAGGTCAGCTTCACGCTCCTCACCCATGCGCAACTCTGTGGCGGCGAACGAGTTGCCGGGGCGTGAAAGCAGTTCGCCGCGAGTCACGTCGCCATAGTGGATCTGAGGGTCGCTAAGCTGAATCGCGCAGGCTGCACAGGCAGTGGTGGTTATAAACAGGCCACTGAGGGCCAGCAGCAGGATCAGAGCTGATTGCTGTTTCATGGGTCGCATCTCGCTGAAAGGGAAGCATAAAGGGTGCCGGGTTCGTTATACCAGGGCGTGACGATGTTCAGTGAACAGGACGCACCGTTGCGGCCCAGGCTGAACAGCGGCTCATCCGGCAAATCGTCGAAGAAGAGCGTGCCGTCTTCATTCACAAAGGCGACCAGAGTGCCTTTGCCATTCTTCACCGGCGCGCCCGGTGCCGGGCCTTCATCCGCCGGGAAGCTCACCAGTGCACGGCGCACAGTAAAGGCGGGGAGCACAACCGGCACAACCGCACCGCGATAAGGCGTGATATCCGCGATCCCGCTGATGACCTGGACATTTTCAGGCAGGCTCTGATTTTCGATCTGCACGCTATTCTTCTGCCAGGGCGTCCATGAAGCGATAGCGTAGCCCTGGCGATCGCTCCATACCGTTCCGCCCGGGGTACGTATCTTCACATCCGGCTGTGGGCTGTTGAGGGAAATAATGCCGAAGGTATCGCCCACCTTTCGCGGGGTAAAGGTCAGGCCGCCGCTGTGCAGCACTGCACCGCCGCGAGCGCCAAGATTGTAGCTGGTGCTGTTTTCATTACGCGATGCACCACCGCTCAGTTGGCTGTACTTCGTAGTCCAGGTCCCTGAACCGGCTATAGAGGCCGCTTCCTGCTGGCTCTTTTCACCGGACAGGCTCCAGGAAAATTTGTCATTCAGCGTGCTGTCAAAACCGATTCCTGCCCGGGTTTTACGATCATTGTTACTGACCCAGCTGCGCATGCTGCTGTTGCCCAGAGGAACGGAGAGGTTGAGATAAAAGTAGCGACTATCGCTGCGGCGCTCATCGAGTGAGAGCCGGTTTTTCTGGATACCGAGGTTCACATTGACGCTGCCAAAGGCGCGGCCCCAACTGAACATATAGCCCACATTTTCTGAACCTTGCCAGCTTTGAGAGAGGCTGCCGGAAAAAGAGAATACGCCAAGCTGAGGCTGGTTGTAGCTCACTCCAATAGCATACTGTGACTTCATCTGCCCCGTCTGCTCACTGGTCTTTTTCGAACTCCACGAGCTGCCCGGATCCATGTAGTCCCGGCTGCGGAAGCTGGCCGAAGAGGTGAGTGACAGTCGGGGAGTGACGCCCGCGCTGAGGCTGATCTGATGATTCAGACCCTGTTTTTTACGTTCACTCCCGACCGCATCCTGAGTCTGCGAGGCTATCTGCGTCACTGAGGTCATCAGGTGTTCAGTCAGGCGCAGCGTCGTGCGCCAGGAGGCGGCCTGATAGTTTTCGCTCAGCACGCCTCCGGCCGTCAGCGCCATAACGTGATTCTGAAAAAGCCCCGCCGAACCTACCACCAGTGGAAACCGATCGTCGGTTAACCGCAGGCGGCCCACGCCCAGAGAGGGGCCGGCATCTGCCAGCGCGAGCGTGGATTGGGCCTGAATATAAGGAATGGACTGTGTCTGACGATTGCCAGCCTGATCGTGGGTGATGACTTCAAAATCATCTGATGCGTTAATGGCCGGAATATCATCCAGCTTATTCATGCCCGCCGTGACCTGAAAGGTCTTCAGCAAAATGCCCCCCTGCCAGATTTCGGCCGTGCCTGCCTGAGGTACCAGCAGATCCAGTGAGACACTCCGGCCTCCGCCATTCTGTAAACCGCGTTCTGGCGTGAGTTGAGCACCCAGCAGGTTAATGCCGGGAAAGAGTGAGCCGCCTGCCGTGATTTCACCGATTTGTATCACTGAAGACCAGCCGGGGACAGAGCGTTGCGCATAACTATAGAGTCGGGTCAGTTGATGCTGCTCATCCAGACTGGCGTAGCTTTGCCCACTGCGAAAAATCCAGTTATTGATGTTCGCGCCCACCTCAGAGGTCAGTGCCTGGGAGGTATGGCTCGCGCCGGCACGCGGCTGATACTGATAGCGCTGGCCATCGTAGTTCACGATCAGGGCATTGCCGCCGCGAGAGTAGTGCAGGTCACTCAGCAGATCGCTGGCTGGCACATTAAGTTCGAGAGTGCTGCGATCGACCTTTTGCTCCATCAGGATGGGAGACTCTGTTGGAAAGTGCAGGCAGGCATCATGATCGACACGACGAAAGCGTTCAGGGTTGATGCCCAGCGCCTGCAGAAGTGTCTCTGACCAGCAGGGATTACCCGCCTCATCAAACGTCAGGATATGTACGCCTTTGCTCTGCCTGTTGACGACGATATTGACGGGCTGTTCACCAGGAAGAAAATGGCTGCCGGCATCAAGCAGCTCTGCCGCACTGGCATCGTAGCCCAGCGCTTTTAGCATCTCCTGGTCATAGCCGCCCGCCGCCAGCGTAGTAACCGGGGAGATAAACAGGCTGAGTAACAGAAATCTTTTCATCGTCTTCAGCAAGCAGCTTATAACTGTGCTTCATACGGCGTCGTTAATATCCCATAGCGGGTGACGGGGTGGAGCCGGACAGACTTGATCCCCCCGGAGACTGCAGGCAGGGGCAGAGTGATTTTTTCACCCGGCAGAATATAGGTTTTCTTCAGCTCCACTGTGGCGTTACCCGGCAGCAGGTCGACCTGCTTAGTGAGCCTGACGATATAGGGAGTAGGATTCTCAATGTTCAGCGACAAACCGCTGCGCTGGAATTTAAGGCCGGTCCAGGGGGTTGTATTTAAGGGCAAATTACCAGGAGAGATAATCACCGGGATATTCTGACCAATAAGAATGCGGGCACGATTTTTTTCGCCGTCATCCTGCGGGATAGAGACGAAATCAATGCGCTGCATTTTTTGTTTATCAAGCCTGATGCCATCTTTCAGTATCACCCGTATCTGCTGCTTTTTCCCCCCTTCAACTTTCACCAGTTGTGGCGTAATAATCAGTTTATTTTCCTTGTCTTCGGCGATGGTCTGCAGGCTGCTGTGCAGCAGAGCCGGACTATTGTCGGTATTAAGAACCGTAATAGTGGCTTCACGCGTCTCGTCGTTGAGAAACAGTACAGGCACCTCTGGTTTCATGCCCGCAGCCAGAACTGAATGTGAAATGAGAAATAACGAAGCAGCAAGAGAGAGAGATTTAAGCAATGTATATGCCTCCTGAAGAGATATCGCGAAGGCTATACAGCCTTCGCGATAATTAAATAAGGATTAAAGATAAACCACAGAAAAGGTAATATTTCCGTCAAGGTTTACTGCTTCACCTGAAGGGTAAAGGCTTGCTTTTTTCAGAAGCATTTGTGAAGAAATGGTATAGGTTGATTTGGTGTAAGCAGCTGGTGAGGTTGCATCAGCAGCAGACGCCAGACCGAAGTAACCATTTTTTTCCAAAATCTGATTGCTGCCTTCAACAATGGCCTGCGAGCTCCATGCGGATTTATCACTGCTGACAACAAGATTGCTATTAGCCTGACCATCGGATGTCGCTGCATTGATGCCGAGCAGCAGTACACCGATTTTTGACTGTGCGCTGTCAGTGCCTAAACCAAAAATATTACTATCCGCTAAATCCGTAATAGTGACTTTCATCGTATCATTCAATTCAGTGCCAGTCATGGCGCTGGAAGCACGGTTGTCAGTTGTCTGAATGGCAGTAGCCGCCGCTGCGTCGCAATCGACATTCAGGGTAACGTTACCACCCGCTTTAGGGTTTACATCATCTGTAAGCGTTGACGCAGCAATGTTTCCAAATGAAATAGAGGGTGAGCTCAGAGAAACATCGCAGGTGGCAGGCGTAATTGTGCCTGTCACTGTGAGGGTTGCTGATTCAGCAGCCTGTCCGGCAAAGCTGACAGATGCCAGAGTACTTGCAATAACGGTACTTAAAAGTAATTTACGCATAATATTTCTCAATTAAATGATGGTAATAGTGATTTTATCGAACTCTTTTTTTTGTTAATCAACGCGCAATATAGTGTAAATAAAGGTGCGTGAAACAGTTTCTCCTTATTTACAAAGGCCGGATTGAGTGTTGATTAATTTTTTCTGAATCAATTTATTAATCCAGAGTCAATAGGCTAACATATTCGTTTATTAATGGTTAAGTTAGCTGGGCGGCAAAGTTATTTTTATTCTGGGCAGTGTGTTATAAAAGAGCTCTGTTTTTTTACTTATCAGAAAAAAGCGGTTCAATAATATAATGCGCAGGTTAAAATAGCGGCGATATGAGAGGGATATTGCAGCGTTTTTAGCGGGAAATGTGTTGCCTGTGCGATCGGCCTGTTTATTATTGACACGAAAACGGCAGGAAAAGTTGTTTTTTTGACAAAAAATCTGATGGCAGCGATTTCCTGATTTCTGACGGCTTTCTTACGACTGTGCTCAGGCCATTCTCACAGCCTGAAAAGGAGCATAACTACGCTTGCGGCAGCCAAACCCTGTTTGAGCTGATGGAAGATGCTTTCCACTCCCTCCCAGCTACGTTCAGGATCCTGAATGCCATTCTGTAAACTTAAATAAAATCTGAATCGTTTCCAGCCTGACACCGTCGGAAAGCGCCATGGCAACATGGACAGCCGGTTTGCGGCCCGCATCATCAGTTTTGCCGACTATCTGGTAAGCGGTCGCAGCGAGAATGGTCAGCCGGAATAGAACATTATCTCTTCTCTGGTTGATGAAGAAATGCTTTGTAGTATCAACTCTGATTATCAAGGCTAAATCCTGAAAGGTGCCGGGATGCTGACCTCGCAGTCCCTGACCTCGGCGGTGGTGGACGTCTCCGGCGCCAGCGTCAGCAGCTTTGTCAACAGAGGCACTATTCAGGCGGCGGGCGCGGCCTATGACGCCCTGCGCGTGGCGGCCGGCAGCTACCTCAACTTCACCAACGCGCGCGGCGGCCACATCACCGGACGGGTCGGGCTTGCGGACGGCAACAACAGCGTCACGCTGGAGGGCAGCAGCACGGCGGACGACGTCACGACCGGCAGCGGCAGTGACAACTTTTACCTGAGCGGCATCCGCCCGTCCGACACCGGGCTGTTCCGTTCGCTGCAGGCGGGCGCGGGTGCGGACACGCTGAACCTCAGTGACTCCGTCCTGACGGTCACCGACCCGGCAACCCTGACGGGCTTTGAGGCGGTGGCGCTGTCGCGCGGCTCTGAGCTTACGCTTGACGGTACGCTGCTGCCGCTCGGTGACGCACGGAACGACGCGGCGGGCACCGGGTACACCCTCAGCGGCGACAGCACGCTGCGGATCCGCAGCGCGGGCGATACGGCCTTTAACAGCTTCATGCGCGGCGCAGGAACCGTTGCGGCAGACGCGGCAGGCGGCACCTTTGACTTCACCGCAAACAACGCCGCCATGGCGGGCCGGGACTTTACGGGTACCCTGGCGCTGACGGATGCCACCTTCGCGCTGGGCGGCCTGAACGCGCAGGCGCTGGCCGCTGCCCGTCTTCTGGCGGGCGCGGGCAGCACCGTGAGCGTGGCGGACGGCGTGCAGCGTACCGGCGGGCTCGCCTTTGACGGCGGCACCGTGGCCTTCAATACCGGTACGCCAGGCGAAAGCGCGGCGAAAAGCAGCGTGCAGACCGCGAACCTGCTGGACCTGAGCGGCCGCGGCACGGTGCAGGTGAATGCCGGCACCGTGGACAATGCGCCGGTGCTGCCACCGGATGCGCTGCCGCTGATGGCACAGGACGACGCGAACACCCTGCTGAAGCTGGCGGGCAGCGACGGCGCGGTCACCGGCAGCGGCGGCAGCCTGGTGCTGAAGGACCAGAACGGCAGCGTCATCAGCGACGCGCTGCACACGCAGGTGGCGCAGAACGGCCTGTCCGTGGCGGACGCCACCTACGACTACCGCCTGACCGGCGGTGCGGCTCAGGACGTGCTCTACGTAAACTACGGCCTCACGGCGCTGAACCTGCTGAGCGCCGGCAGCGACGCGCTGGTGCTGGACGCGCGCGGGCTGACCGGCAGCGCGGCGGACCTGAGCGCCGCGCTCAGCGGCCGCGGTGACCTGGCGATTGACACCGGCGCGGGCCAGACCGTGTCGCTCTCAAACGCCGGCAACAGCTACACCGGGCGCACGGACGTGCGCAGCGGCACGCTGCAGATGGGCAATGATAACGTGCTCGGGCAGACGTCTGAGCTGTCGCTGGCCGCAGGCACGGCTTTTGATATGAACGGCCACACTCAGACGGTGGGCATGCTGAACACCGCAGCAGGTTCACTCACTGACCTGAACGGCGGCAGCCTGACGGTGAGTCAGGGCGGCACAGCGGAGGGCCGCCTGCGGGGCGCAGGCGCACTGAGCGTAACCGGCGGCACGCTGACGGTAAAAGGCAGCAACGCCGGACTTACTGCCACCACCTCCATTGCGGGCGGCGCGGCGGCAGAGCTTGACGACGTGCAGGGACTGGGCTCGGGCGGCATCGTCAGCGACGGCCTGCTGGCCCTGAAACGCGCGGCCGGCGGGCTGATTAATCAGCTGAGCGGCCGCGGTAAGGTGGCGCTCAGTGACGGCAGCGACGTGGTGCTGACGGGCGATAACCGCGACTTCGGCGGAGAGTTCACTGTCGCGGAGGGCAGCACGCTCACCGCCACCGGCGCAGACAGCCTGGGCACGGCCGCCGTGGCTAATCAGGGGCAGCTTAAGCTGAACGGTGCTGCCGGCTGGCTGCTGGAAAACAGCATCACGGGCAGCGGCGCGCTGGCCCAGAACGGCAGCGGCGTGGTGACCTTAAGCAATCCGGCGGCGCAGTACACCGGCAGCACCGCGGTGAACGCGGGCGGACTGCAGCTCGGTACCGCCGGGCAGGCGGTGACGCTGGCCTCTGGCAGCACGGACGTGGCAGCAGGTGCGGTGTTTGGCGGCTTCGGCGGCACGGCAGGCGACGTAAACAATGCCGGCACCCTGCAGTTGGGCACCCTGGGTCCGGCACCGCGCGCGGTGGCCGGAGCCACGGACTTCACAGTCGGCGGCGACCTCACCAGCAGCGGCACGCTGATGGTAGCGCAGCCGGGCGCGGCGGGCAGCCTGCTGCACGTGAAGGGCGACTATACCGGCAGCGGCGGGCGCCTGGTGCTGAACACCGCACTCGGCGGCGACGGCTCGCTCACAGACCGCCTGCTGGTTGACGGTGATACCCGTGGCAGCACCGCGGTGGCGGTAAACAATGCCGGCGGCAGCGGTGCCAGCACCATTGACGGTATTGAGGTCATCACGGTCCGCGGTAAGTCAGAGGGCGAGTTTACGCAGGAAGGGCGCATCGTGGCCGGTGCTTATGAGTATCATCTGGCCCGCGGCGACGCGGAAAACAGCGCGAACTGGTACCTGCGCAATACCGTGAAAGAGGATGGCGGCGAAAGCGGTAACGGTGGCGGCGGCACGCCGGGAGAGAACGATGACGACGTCGTGCGCGTCTACCGTCCGGAGGCGGGCGCCTACGCGGCGAACCTGGCGGCGGCAAACACCCTGTTCAGCACGCGCCTGCACGACCGGCTCGGCGAAACGCACTATACGGACGCCGTCACTGGCGAGCAGAAGGTGACCAGCATGTGGCTGCGCAACACCGGCGGGCATACGCGCTTCTCTGACAGCAGCGGCCAGCAGAAAACGCAGGCCAACCGCTACGTGATGCAGCTCGGCGGCGACGTGGCGCAGTGGAGCTCTGACGGCGCAGATCGGTATCACCTGGGCGTGATGGCGGGCTACGCCAACCAGCACAGCAGCACGCAGAACCACGTGAGTGGTCAGTCGGCGAAGGGCAGCATCCGCGGCTACAGCGCGGGCCTGTATGGCACCTGGCTGCAGGACAACGCGGAAAAGACCGGCGCGTACGTGGACACCTGGGCGCAGTACAGCTGGTTTGACAACAGCGTGCAGGGCGACTCGCTGGCACCGGAGTCTTATAAGTCAAAAGGCATCACGGCCTCAGTGGAGAGCGGCTACACCTGGAAACTCGGCGAAAAGAACGCGCGTGAAAGCTACTACGTTCAGCCGAAGGCACAGGTAACATGGTCGGGCGTGAAGGCAGGCGACATCCGTGAGGGGAACGGCACGCGGGTCAGCGGCACGGGCGAGGGCAGTGTGCAGACGCGCCTCGGCGTGCGGGCCTTCATCAAGGGCCACAGCGCCATTGATGAGGGCAAAGATCGCACCTTCCAGACCTTTGCAGAGGTGAACTGGATAGCGAACACCAAACCCTACGGCGTGAAGCTGAACGGCGTGGACGTGCGCCAGAAGGGGACGCGCAACCTGGGCGAGCTCAAGCTCGGCGTGGAGGGGCAGCTGAAGCCCGGCGTGAACCTCTGGGGCAACGTGGCGCAGCAGATGGGCGGCAGCGGCTACTCGGACACCGGCGCGATGGTGGGCCTGAAGGTGAGTTTCTGACATAACACTCAGAATCAGAAGGCGCCTGCGGGCGCCTTTTTTATGGTGTTTTTTCACCCTGAAACTTACTGTCGTTGCTGTTGTTTAGCAGACTGTGGCTGACCGCCGCAGCCTGAACCGAATGATTGCCGGAAAGAGCCGCGTCCGTGATGAGCGAAAAGCGGACATTACTGACATCATCAGGGAAATTAATGGGAAGCAGGTCAATGCGCTTCTTGTACAAAAAAGTCTTAACAAGACTAAAGCGCAGAACATTTTATCTCAATAAAATCATAAGTTTAATAGGTATTTAGAATAAAGTATTACTGAGCTGATTAAACTTCGGGCAGGCTTTCCTTGCTCTGTTACACTCAAGACAGGTGTGATTTCATAATTTCAGCAAGGGCAGGGTTGCTACTAAAAAAACAGACATCAGTGATGAGCGTGCAAATGCAGTACTATTTATCCGCAGCGACGGACATCTACGGTTATGTAACAGGAAGGTTAGTATGTCCGGTAGTGAAGAAGAAAAGGTCAATATCATTATTGGCGAAGCCACATTTACGCTGCTTGAGAACGACGATTACGTCGGCGCGCGCGCCCTGGTCCGACAATTGACACAGATGCTTGAGATTGAAACTGAGGCAGACCGTCGTCAATCTATTAAAGAAGCAATCCGGCAGATCAGCAGGCTTATCACTGCAGCCATCTATTCCGATAAATGTTGTACTGAAATAAAAAGTTTATCGCGCACTATTTCTGGCCAGAGTAGCATGGTGTACTGGTAGTTTTTGGAATATTCAATGCACCGGGTATATCCCGCCTCACCAGTTCAATGCACCCGCTGACGCAGCATCTGAATTGCTCTTATGCTGGTTTCCCGCACCTGGTTGTCAATGGTGCTCTTGCTCAGAAGCTCTAGTGCACTTATCAGATCATCCTTCCGTGCCATGGCTTTCTGGCTGAGCAGCCTGCGAATAATGCTACCAATGAGCTCTAATGCTTTTTTATTGTCATCATCGCCCGAATCCATAACTCCTCCGATGAACGAAGCAGCTGTAAATATAGCACCATGTTATGTGGGCGAGGTAACTTTGCCAGCAGCGGGGAAGCTGATAACTTCATAAACCTTAAGAGCCGGTAATAGAGTGTTTCTAACAGCGGCTCAAACCATTTTTCCCCGTGAACAAGCATACCTGGATGTGAGCAACGTCAGCTTATGGCACAAAGCGGTCTGCGAGCAGGCAAAGGTCCGCTAAGAGCGAGGAGCGGACGCCCGGTGTCCGCTAATGTGAACTAGCCAGGTTACTTAAACCGTCTTCCTGCCTCATCAGTCACCTTTTCTCCATCCTCTTTGGTGAAAGAACCTTTCTGACCTTCAGGGAGAATATCCAGCACAATTTCTGAGGGACGGCAAAGTCGTGTCCCTAACGGTGACACTACTACTGGCCTGTTAATCAGGATCGGGTGCTGAAGCATAAAATCGATCAATTGCGCATCAGAAAATTTATCTTCATCCAGACCCAATTGCTCATAAGGCTCAACATTCCTACGCAGTAATGCACGTACAGAAATCCCCATTTCTGAAATCAGCCTGGTAAGCTCTTCTCGTGTCGGTGGCGTATCGAGATAATAAATAATTGTTGGTTCGGTGCCGCTATTACGGATCATCTCCAGCGTGTTACGTGAAGTACCACAGGCCGGGTTGTGATAGATAGTAATGTTGCTCATATCAGTATCTCATTACAAAGTGATAGAGAGCCGCCATACCAGCGCGGCCAGAGTGACGAACAGCACCGGCAGGGTCATAATTATGCCTGTCCGGAAGTAATATCCCCAGGTAATGCTCATGTTTTTCTGTGCCAGTACATGCAGCCACAGCAGGGTTGCCAGACTCCCGATTGGGGTAATTTTGGGACCTAAATCGCAGCCAATCACATTGGCGTAAATCATTGCTTCTCTGACGACGCCAGTCGCAGTACTCCCGTCAATGGACAGCGCACCAATCAGCACCGTCGGCATATTGTTCATCACCGACGACATGAAGGCAGTCAGGAAGCCGGTGCCGAACGTGGCGGCCCATAAACCGTTGTCTGCCAGCATATTGAGTACGGCAGAAAGATACTCAGTGAGTCCGGCATTACGCAGGCCATAGACGACCAGATACATACCCAGCGAGAAAATCACGATCTGCCAGGGCGCACCACGAAGCACTTTCCCGGTATTAATGGCCTGGCCCCTCTTTGCCACCACGAACAGCACCGCTGCGCCAACTGCTGCTATAGCGCTGACAGGGATCCCCAGCGGCTCAAGAACAAAGAAACCGACCAGCAGGAACAGCAGAACAATCCAGCCAGCCCCGAACGTCGCAGGATCCTTAATCGCACTGCCAGGAGTCTTCAGCAGTGAGACGTCATATCTGGCAGGGATATCGCGGCGGAAGAAGAGATGCAGCATGACCAGCGTGGCAGCAATGGCTGCCAGATTCACAGGAACCATCACCGAGGCGTACTGCGTAAAGCCCAGGCCAAAGAAATCCGCCGAGACAATATTTACCAGGTTAGAGACAATCAGCGGCAGGCTGGCGGTATCAGCGATGAATCCTGCAGCCATGACAAATGCCAGTGTCGTTCCCTGGCTGAACCCCAGAGCGAGCAGCATCGCAATCACAATCGGTGTCAGTATCAGTGCTGCACCGTCGTTAGCAAACAGCGCAGCAACAGCAGCGCCAAGCAGCACTATCCACGTAAACAACAGGCGACCGCGCCCGTTACCCCAGCGGGAAACATGCAGTGCGGCCCATTCAAAGAAACCAGACTCATCGAGCAGCAGGCTGATGACGATTACCGCAATGAACGCCGCTGTTGCATTCCAGACGATATTCCAGACGACAGGGATATCTTCAAAGTGGATGACTCCCGTTCCCAGCGCCAGCGCGGCTCCGATACTTGCGCTCCAGCCAATGCTGAGGCCTCTGGGCTGCCAGATGACCAGGACCAGCGTGAGTATAAAGATACTTCCTGCCAGAAACATTTTCAGACTCCTTTATATATGCTTATGTGTATGTGATTAAGCTTGTCAGCAAGAAGTACATGCGGATTTTTCCAGTCGTTCACGCACATCATCGCGCAGGCAGTGCCATGCCGTCGTTATCGTCTCGCCGGCCCATGCAGGCATGTGCGGTGAGAGACGATAGTGAATCCATTTCCCTTCCCGGCGGTCCAGTACCAGTTCAGCCTCACGCAGGATAGCCATGTGACGGGAAACTTTAGGCTGTGATTCAGTGGTAGCCGCACATATATCGCATACGCACAGTTCGCCCGACTCCCGGAGAAGCATGACAATTGCGAGCCGGGTTTCATCCGACAGGATTTTAAAAAGCTGAACAGGCTGTAGCATTTATTACTCCGTTCTCTTTAGAATACATATATGTTAAATCATATGTGTTTATTTTGAAATCACCAGAGCCACCCGAAGGAGAAAAAATGGAGCACTTTCCTGCCCTGAACGCTGATTGCTTCGATCAGCATATTGCTGAACGTCTGCAGCTCCATGAGCCGCCACGCATTCTGATTCTGTATGGCTCGGTAAGAGAGCGTTCTTACAGTCGTTTTACAGCAGAAGAAGCAGGTCGCCTGCTGGAGGCGATGGGAGCGGAAGTCAGACTGTTTAACCCTTCAGGTTTACCCCTGCCGGACGACGCCCCGGATACGCACCCAAAAGTCACCGAGTTGCGCGGGTTGGTCAGGTGGTGTGACGGGATGGTGTGGAGTTCCCCGGAGCGGCATGGGGCAATGAGTGCCGTGATGAAGGCACAAATCGACTGGATTCCCTTAAGCGAAGGAGCCATTCGCCCATCCCAGGGAAAAACTCTGGCGGTCATGCAGGTGTGCGGCGGTTCGCAATCTTTCAACGCCGTGAACCAGATGCGAATTCTGGGACGCTGGATGCGGATGTTTACGATCCCCAACCAGTCTTCAGTTGCCAAAGCATGGCAGGAATTTGATGAGAACGGGAGAATGAAACCCTCGTCCTGGTACGATCGTATCGTCGATGTCGCCGAAGAGTTGTTTAAAATTACCCTCATACTGAAGGGACAGACCGGTTACCTTGCCGATCGCTACAGTGAACGAAAAGAGAGCCATGAGGAGCTTTCATCCCGCGTTAATCAAGACAAAATATGACGTTCCTGTTTTCATGAGTTCATGCTGTGTGAACTCAACAACGTCCGCTTCTGGCACAAAGCGGACTTTCAACCGGGTACATCTTCTGAGAGCGAATAGTGGAATTTTGCAAGGAATCACTGACACCATAATGTTTTAATCAACGGGCAGTAGGTCTGTGAACTTCGCCTCAGAGTTTTTCACTACCAACAGCTTACTGCCTTATGTAGACGCACAGCCGTATGCAAAGCCGGGCATTTCATCATCAAGCGCCTGTAGTGCTAACTGCCGCTCATTTCCAGAGCGGTTCACTAAGTTAAAACACAAGGTGTATGTCTTTTCCACGCCAGCCAAAACATGTGCATTTTATATACGAAAGCTGATGTTAGCGTTTTCAAATTCTGATCATTGCGTTGTTTACCGTTCAACGCTTTTGATCATTATCCAGTGATCAGAATTCATGATCATATTCTTCAGCGACAGCCTTGAACAATCACATCCAGGGTTTAATCAACATTGGGTCAAAAAGCCCAATGGGAAAGTTAAACAGATACTGGCGGGCGGCTTTCTCTATAGGGGCAGCCAGACGTTTTTCCAGCGCCTCAGTTTTTTCTTTTAGTGCCACGTTTTCAGCTTTCAAATCCAGTGTATCTTGTTCAAACATCAGTGCTTCTGGCCTTGCAGTATCAAGCGGAACTCCAGGCGCGTCAGCAATTTCTGTCCGCAGAAAACCATAATCAGCCAGCTTATCAATATTCATGACCTCATCACTTACCGCCCGCAGTGCCGCCTCGGCATTAGGATAATAGTCAGGAGCACCAATGTTTGGCGCGCCATGTTTATCCAGGAGCTGGTATGGGGCAACGGGTGGAGTGTCATACCAGCTTTCATATCTGAACCAATAAAGCGAAGGTTGATGCTCTGAACGTCGATACTTTTTCAGCGTTAAAAGGCACAGGGCGTTGTAGCTCTGATCTGGATAACGCTGTTTGAGCTGTTCAAAAAGAGCTTTAACACTGATGTAGCGTTCTGTATCTGACCGGCGCGCAAGTTGCTCATTACGCAGTTGCTGAATGGAATCATCGAAGCTCATAACTTGTTTTTGACCTGCAATCCTGGGATGGTTCAGATAAGGCTGTCTTAATGATTGAATCAGGATGGCTGTCAGGCTTTTCGAAAAAGGAAATCAGGTTTCTGGCACCGGCCAGGCAGACATTTAAACCCACACTACTTACGTCACCCAGCCATTCACTTACGTCCCCCACTACATCACCTGATTCGCGCCCAAAGAAAAAGGAGTCAGACGATTTCTCATCTAACTCCTTGTTTTATTTGGTGGCCCCTGCTGGGTTTGAACCAGCGACCAAGCGATTATGAGAACGGTGCTCATGTTCTTAATATCAATAACTTAATGATTTTCATGAAAATATTATAATGAATGTTATTGGTGGTTATTGAGCTTTTGAGTTCTGGAGGGACAAAAAGGGGACATTTTGCTATCCCGTTGAACCAGCCCTCTGTAATGGTGGGGGGTTGTTCATCATTCGCTCGGGCATAGCTAATAACTCCGGAATTTCCCAAAAGAGTTCTTCAAATGTGTTTATACGATGAAATGTATAAATCAGAAGCCAAAATGTTCTATCTCTATTGGTGCCAGCATGAAATAGATGAATTAAATCTTTTTTTACTTCAATAGATTCTTCTCGATTAATTATATCAACAAGTTTTTTTATGATACTTATCTCTTCGGGGTATTTTGTCCAAAGATGATTTTCGAATATGTACCAGCAGTCTAAAGCTGTACCAATTCTAAAGCTCTCAATCCCTGAAACTTTATTATTTTCTTTGTCCTCAGCAAGTATCTTATCATACAAGCCGAAAGCATTTTTTAAAAAGCTGTCTTCATCAAATATATAGCTTTCTTTAGTTTGAGGGTCGGTGATATAGTATCTTTTTTTATCAAGTTTTTCATTTAGCGATTCAACAAGTAGTTGAATGTAATTTTGATGGTATTCTCTTGTGCGCATCGTTTTTTCAGTTTTGTAAGCTTGTTCTTGTAATTTTATTTGCCTTTCAAAATTATCTCTGGTTTCTTTAAGCGTAGTTTTTGATGTTTCTTTGGTTTCTTCATTGTTTTTAATGGTTATTATCAGTGTAATTAACAATCCAAAAAAGCTAAGTGCAGATAGTAATAATCCACCTGTACCTGATAAATATGACCCAAAATCACCCCAGTCACCTGTGTTTCCTGATATTTCATGATCTTTAAAAAACCATGTGTAAATAAAAATAGGAGATGCCATGCTCAAAAAAAATAAAGATAATCCAACAATAATCATTTTTTTCATGTTTTTTCCATTATAGGTTTGACATAGGATTAAATTTTACAGCATCCTCTAAATGGTTAGGGGAGAAATGTGCATAGCGCATAGTCATCTTAATATCAGTGTGCCCTAATATCCGTTGAAGCACTAAGATATTCCCACCGTTCATCATAAAGTGAGATGCAAAGGTGTGTCTCAAAACGTGCGAAAGCTGACCATCAGGTAAATCCAGTTCGGCACGCTTTACGGCACTGCGAAAAGCTGAATAGCAGGTATCAAAAATTCGGCCGGTTTTTTCGGGTTTCGGAATGCTGTCATAAACAGATTGGCTAATTGGCACGGACCGATTGCGATTGCCTTTTGTTTTTATAAAGGTGACTCTTAAATTTCTGATCTGCTTTGTTGTAAGCGACTCTGCTTCATCCCATCTTGCCCCAGTAACAAGGCACAGATATGCCACATGGTAAACGTGAGAGTTACGGCTGTTTTTACATTCCATAAGAAGCCGCTCGATCTCATTTGCTTCCAAATAGGCTAACTCTGATTCCTCCGATTTGTAAGGACGAAGATTTCCTAGAGGGTTATCCTTCTTCCAATGTCCGAGCCGTTTCAGCTCATTGAAGACGGCACGAAAGTAAGCTAGTTCAAGATTCATAGTTCGCGGTGAAACTTTTTGGACCCGTGCCGTTCTCGCTATTTCACCTGACAGTCTTTTTTTACGATAAACCGAAAACATAGTTGAGTTAAACTCATGTGCAGACGGATTGCCCATGCTTTCACATGCAAAGAGCATTGCTTTCTGGCGCTTTTCACCATCGTCTAAAGTGACTCCATGCTCTTCGTACCACTGGGTCACTAAATCGAATAGCATCCGACGATCTTCTTTGCCATTAAGCCACGGTTTTTCAACTAAGTTTTCCATAACAAAGTTTTCGTATGCTATTGCTTCTCCTTTAGTAGTGAAACTTTTACGTATGCGTTTACTGGCTTTCCCTTTAGGTTTTCCTTCGGGATAAAAATCTAATAGCCAGCCTCCGTCAGGTTTTTTTCTTATTGACAAAACTAAGCCTTGAATATTTTTGATTTAAAATATGCATTGTTTTGGAAGTTCATCGTTCCATCTTTGCTTATGAAGTTAATTTCACTATTACCGTTTGAGTATCCTTGAAAGTTACCAATATATTTATCCTTGTAATAAAATTCCATTTCTTCTAATGCAAGGTTCTTGTCACTTTCTAAACTCAAAAAATCTGGATTTGAAACAACTGGAATTGATATTCCTGCATGTCTTGCCTCATTTGCAGAAATCCATTTTCCATTTCGCAATACTCTAACGCTGTTATCTGGCAAAGGCTGTGATAAATTGGATATTTGCGCACTTAAAGAATTGAACATCTGCAACATAAAAGCCTGGTTTTCGTTAGGTTGTACTATTTCAATATTCGCGGAGTCAATCTCTAAAAGCTTAACAATAGAATTTACTTCGTTAGCTTGCATGTTTTCTGTTGACGTTAAGGCTGAGCTTATGCGTTCTACCTCAACCCTTACAGTATCGACTCTCAAAGATGGTGAGTAAAGTTGGTACCTGAAACCCAATAAATCAAAGGGGGTTTTTTCTCTTCCATCTGTCACCAATACTGTTTTTTTGTTAAACGCCTGCCTTAAACCTAGTTCGTAAAAAACATTTGCATTATTGGTACTTAAGTCGCATATAACCATTTCACTCTTGACGATATTTAGTAAAATATCGTGCATGATCATATTTGATGAAGAGTTATCATCTGCTCTAATAGGTTCGTAACCAGCCTGTCTGCAAGCTGGGGCAATTAAGTTATCGTAAACCCTTTTAAAATGTCCAGGTTCATAGTTAGGATGATCTGCAATTGGCATTATTACAAAGCAAACTTTGTGCGAATCTTCTTTATCAGACGACTCGTTGCTGATTTTCATTGGTTTATCTTTCGCAGCCATCATGTTTCCTTAATTGATTCTAAGTATGATTTTTCCAAGGATTTCTATATCATCGATGTTGCAATCAAAAGCCATGCCGATTCCGCTGACTCTGATTTTTCTAACGGGAATACGACCTAAAGTTCTAACGCTTAATTTACCTTCAATATTTACCAACCACTCTCCATCAAAAATTTCAGAGAATTTCTTATCAATAATATATTGCGCGTTTTCATCCAATAGACAAAACGCATCTGTAGGTAACGGGGCACCTTCGCGAAAGAAGGCTTTATCAAGCATTACAAAGCCTGAATCGAATAGCTTCCCGCCGATAAGTTTTTTACGAGGCAGATTCAGTATATCTGAGGAATCATCTTCAAACTTTTTGCCTGCACCACTTGTTAGCCATTCAAGGCTAACCCCGGTTTCCAGTACGCATTGCACAACAATATCCGCCGGAAAGGTGCCGCGCTTCCTCCTGGCTGACATGCTACTTGCAGCCATTTCTAAATGATCTGCCAGCTGCAGGGATGTGCCGAAGCCGTAAGCCTCACAAACACGATCTAAGACCAATGCGCTATCAGTTGGTAGGGCAAATTTTCCATTATCTCGCATTTATTGGTTGCAAATTCGATTAAGTCGAATTAGTCTCCGTGTTGTAAGTTCGATAAACGTGAATATTGTTGAATGTTGCTGCATTCAAACGAATCAGGAGTTTGCCCTATGCGCCCTAACATTACAATCACCATCCCTACGCCCTACCTACCCCTTGAGGAGTATTGCCGCTTAACAGGCATCGCTATGGGAACTGCCCGCGATATGGTTCGTGATGGCCGCTTACCTATTCGCGGAAAAGGGGATAAACCGCGTGCGAGAGTAGAGGTCAACATGGCAGCTCTTACTGTTGAAGCATTAAGCGAATGCCGTATTTCGCTTCAGGCGTAATCCAGGCTATCAATTCGTAAGGTGCGAATCATGTACGATTATAAAGTTTCAGTACGAAACCATCTTGATGATGCCTGCCGTCAGTTTTCACTGGCACACAACGTCACAGAACTGGCTAAAAAAGCAGGAATGCAACCGGCCACACTGCGTAACAAGCTGAACCCGGATCAGTCGCACCAACTGACCTTACCTGAACTGCTGGCGATCATTGATCTCACCGAAGACCCAACCATTCTGGATGGTCTTCTGCGTCAGATTAATTGTCAGCCTTCTGTGCCGGTAAACAACGCCAGACCTGAAAACATGCAGTTTTGTGCATTAACTGCTGTGGCCAGCGTCGGAGCTATCGCCGGGGAAGCGGTTTCAACGGAAAAGATGACCGTTGCGCGCCGCAATCAGATCCTTAACAAAGCCAGTGATGCTATCCGCAGCCTGTCTTTGCTCGTCTATTCCGTTGAGAGTCGTTTTCAAACTGTGCCGGTGTTGGCTGCTGCCGTTGATGTGGTTAGCGCTTCAATGCCTGGCATCGTTGTGTGAGGTAAATATGTTCGTATTTGTGAATCTGTTAAAGCGCCAGTCGCCATCGAAACAACTGCCTGCGTATGGCCACGGAACCATTCAGCTGCCCAACGGCCTGCGCTGGAATCCAGCTTTAACAAAAAAAAATCATGAGGCAAAGCATGAATGCAAATGATGAAAAATGGCTGGGCGTGCTGCGCCAGATGGTTTCTGGACACAGCACACAGGCCCACAGTATCTGGGAACGGCTTAGCGAAAATCAGCGAGGAATTATTCTGCACGCCGCAGGTTTAAAGGCGCGTCACTGTCGTTATTCGTGGGGCCAGTTCACTGACCGCGAATTACACCAGATTAAGCGTGGCCTGCAGCGTCTGAAGTGCATGGTTGAAATGTTTAAGGGGCTGGGGCTGCTGGCGTTTCAACAGGAAAAGAAACCATCACCGAGCGCGCTACACGCAGCGCGATCAGTCCCTACAGTACCGGGGACGCCAGTACATGAGCTGATAACGGCGCGGCAGCAACTGCGCAAACCCGCTGACAATCGCGCCCACTGAGGAAATGTTATGAATATCATCACTGTTGAAAAAAAAGGGTTACTGGAAGATTTCCGCGACTGGGGCGTTAACCCGGATTATGCAGAGTTCTTCCTGAGCAAATGTGACACAGAAGGCAGCACGGTCGCATTAAAACAATTCGTCTTTAACGACACGATCCAACTGGACGACAAAATGCAGTGGCTGCTGGTAAGTTCTGCTTTCTGGTGCCGTGCATTCCGTGAGGCAGAAACCCACACGCAGCAGATTGAAGCGTTGAGCGCAATCCGCGCAATTTACTTTGCCGCTGGCTTCCTTGGAGCATCGCCTATTGTGGCCCTTATCCGTTCATGGTGGAGCGTGTCTTACGAATTACATTTGCTGTCATCCCCTAACCAGTCGCAGATGCCGGTAAAGCCTTTCCGTTCCTCAATTCTTAATTCGCTGTTTAACCGCTAATAACCCGACGCACGATTTTTTGGCTTTCCGACGGATAGCCGGGGATTCGTGCGCTCTGAAATGGAGAAAAGCCATGAGAATGACCCGTCAGGATTTAAAAAAAGAAGCGGCCGGCAGCAGTGAACTGGTTCAGGAGCTATGCAGTCAGGCGCGTGTGGAAGGTGGCAAGGATATGGCAACTAAACTGTCTGGCCGCCTTGATCGCCTGGCAACACACGCAGCCAATAAAGGACTGTCTGCTGTTGAGATTGTTGAACTGATCCGGCAGGAAGCCGAAGCGATTGATGGCAAGGGCGGTGCGCTATGGCAGTAAAACCAACTCAGGAAGCGTTCACCCTTGCAATGTGTGTGTTGAAGTGTGCTCAAAAAACTAGCATTAAAGAGGCGGCTGACGAGCTGGAAAAGCTTTTTTATAGTCCTGAAGAGTTGCGAACACTGCATCAAACCCGCGAAAAGTGGCGGTGCTATCAAGACAGTTTACCAGCGTCAGCGACTTCAGAAACTCCGACGCAGCAACATACTCTGCGAGGTCAGTGCAGTTAATCGAACGGTATAAATAGCCGTCATGAAACAAAGCAATTTTATAAGAAGTTATGCCTGAATCATTTTCCTGAACGGCAAGCCATTCCGTAATGCGAACGTCATGCGCAGGGCGTTCGCAATCTTTCAAATATCTGTTTTCCATAGCTTCCTTGAGGTAAATGTGAGCGTTCATGAGGTTCTAAATCATAATGGCGAGTATCACGCCGTCAACAAAATGCGGCGTGAGTTCTTTTCGCCTGGCGCACCGCAGGGCATCACTCTCACCGAGCTTAAACTCTGGCATTGTGATTCCTCCGATCATGAGTGGCGCAGCCAGTTTCTGCATGACATTCCGGATTACCTGTCCGGATATTTTGGCCAGCGATATGAATCGCTTTTAAAGTCATCAAAAAACGGTCGCCGCCGTGCCAATACGTTCTTACGAAACACTATCGGTAAGAGCGTATTGCCACGTCTGAAACTTGTGAATGCAGCATGGCAGCGTGATTATTCAACCGGTATGCCTTCACCTTTCAAAGATAACCTTGATGATCTGCCGGGCTATGATCGGGACCGTGTGCGTGATCTGGCTTATAACATTGCCAGTCACTTAGGCGAGGCTTTTCACTCCTGGGCTGAAATGACGGCGCCTGACGATAAACCTGATGAAGACGAGCTGAAGCAGCGCACGGCTCAGGGTTATGTATTTCTGGCACAGGAAGCACTCAAATGCGGTACTACGCCGCCTTTCTGGCTGTCCGTTAAGAAGACCGGCAGGATTAAACGTCGCCACGCTGAAAGTGCGATTCTGCGCATGATGTCACCTGAATGGTGGCGGGTTCGTCTGCAGCGTCGTCGTGATCTGCACCGTGAGCATATGGCGATTGCTGTGGGGCAGGTCCAGAAGGCCGCCAGTCCCTACGTTTCACGCGGAACACTCGGAGAGTGGGCAGAACAGAAAAAGCGTAACCGCGAGTTTTTCAAAAAGTTTGATCTGGTTAATGAGGATGGTGATCGCATTGCGCTGGCCGATATGGTCAACCGCAGCAATGCTAATCCCGCTATTCGCCGCTGTGAGTTAATGGCGCGTATGCGTGGTTTCGAAGATATTGCCAACCATGAAGGCTATGCCGGTGATTTTTACACGATCACAGCGCCGTCACGTTTTCACGCCGTACACAGCAAAGGTGGATTCGTTTCAAAGTGGAACGGTGCCAATCCGCGCGACACTCAAAAATATCTCTGTTCTGTCTGGGCAAAAATCCGGGCAGCTTTTTCCCGTGCCGGTATCCACGTTTTCGGCTTCCGCGTTGTGGAGCCGCATCACGATGGAACACCACACTGGCACATGCTGCTTTTCATGCGTCCTGAACACGTTGACGAAGTGCGGGACATTATGTGTTACCACGCGCGGATTGCTGACAGTGAGGAGCTGAACACGGAAAAGGCGTTAAAGGCGCGTTTTCACGTTGAGCCGATTGATCCCACTAAAGGCAGTGCGACCGGCTACATAGCAAAATACATCTCTAAAAATATCGACGGCTATGCGCTTGATGAAGAAAGCGACGGCGAAACGGGCGGAAACGCGCGTGAAATGGCAAAGGCTGTTTCAGCCTGGGCATCACGCTGGCGCATCCGGCAGTTTCAGCAGATTGGCGGTGCGCCGGTGACGGTGTGGCGCGAGTTGCGCAGACTGGGTGACCAGCAGATTGAGCAGCCGGAAATGGATGCGGTTCTGGCATCTGCAAGCGTGGCGGTTGACTGGGCAGCATACACACAGGCGCAGGGCGGTCCGCTCGTTGCCCGGTGTGATCTGGTTGTTCGTCTGGCTTATGAAATTACCGAATGTGGCAATGAGTACGGTGAAGACATTCAGCGGGTGCAGGGGGTTTACTGTCCGCGCGCTGCCGGCTCAGAAGTGCCGACACGTCTGGTTAAGTGGGAAAAGGTAGCCAAACTGGCCGAAGCGTCAGCGGAGGCTGGCTTTTCTGGCGGCAACGCCGCCCCTTGGAGTTCTGTCAATAACTGTACGGGGCCGAAGCGCCGCAGGTTAGAAGTGGAGCTGAAAGCCAGGGGGTTTGAGGGCAGTGATGAAGAAATCGACCAGCTATTAAGCGGGGCTGCGATCTCTTTCAGGGGGCATGGCCTTTTGAAGTATCAGGCGGAGCGTCTAATAGACGTTGCCGATACGAATGAAAACGAGCTTTGGCCGGGCTGGGCGTAAGGTAAGGTCTGGTATTGCATCAGGTTTATAGCGGATGAATCTCAAAAAAAGATTCATATTTCGTAATGGATATTATACTGTATGGGCATACAGTGTTTGATGTAAGGGAGGTTGAAATGTCTGTGTCGTTAAGCCAGATAGTTAAGGTGGAACGGATTGATTTTATAGTGAAAATGATGACTCATTCACTTGTCGAAGATAAACGCCGCGCATTACTTGATGAATGGCTGGGAGAACTGACGGCGGACCTTTTAGCTGACCTGAAAAGCGAAGCGAGGAGAAGCGCCCCAGTAAGTGAGGGGCGTTCTTATCAAGATGCCTGAAGTAGTTTTAAAGTCAGCTGTTTTTGTTCTGCTGACATGCCGCTGATCACCTGCTGAATCAGCAAGTCGCCCTTTTTGGCGCTAGGGCTGATTGTGTGGGAAAACGTCAAATTCATAACAAAAGTGTGTCCACACTCTACGTCTGCACATGCGCAATAGATATCTGCAATATCACGATGTTTACGGTTAGTTTTACGGATGACCGCCTTTGATTTGCACTCTGGGCACTCAATTTTTAACACGCGCATATTTGCGGCTCCGGCATTATAAGTTTGCCTGGATTTTATCCGATTACGCCTCATGCCGCATCCTTGTTCTTTGATTGCTGGGAAAATTTCAGGTGAAGGTGCTCCGGTACTTCCGGATCACCGTTTACCGCCATCATGAGGCGGCGCTGAAGTGGTGCCACCTCGTTTTTCTTATAGGTGGCTTCCACCTTTTCCGGATCACCCAGGCCGGAAGTATTCTGCGGAATAATCCCTGCAAGCCCAGCCGGAAAGCGGTGCGCGTTCAGCACGTCCTGCGCGCTGATGTTCTTCACGTTGGCAAATTCATCTTTCGCGCCAATGTCCCCCATCTGGATAAACTGCACGCCTTCCTTATCCCCGCCGGGGATGTTCACCAGAATAGTGCTGAAGTTGCCGATCCCCTTGCTGTTGGCCAGCTGCTGCTCAATCTCTTCTTCCACTTCATCCGTCATGTTCGGGTCCGTGGTGTAGAGAATGCCGCCGGTGTGCGCGCCGTTGTGATAGTACCGGCGGCGGAAAATCACCGCTTCGCTGTTGAGAAGCGCGGAGTGAATGCCGCCGATATAATCCGGCAGGCCGTAAATCTGCTGCTGAGGGTCATACATCCGGATAAAAATCACATCCTCTTCGGCGTATACCAGCGGTTCACCTTTCTGCAGCACCACAAACTCACCGTCTTTGCGGCGGCGCATGTAGAGGCCGGGCATCGGTTCCAGGGCAACCACGTCGCCCCAGCCGTTGCGGATTTTGACGAGCGCCAGATCCCCGAACGTAAGCAAATCCATCGCGCCAGCCTCCAGGCTGTCAAACGTCAGACCGCCGCCCAGATAATCAGAAAGTACCATGTTTTTGCGCGCGTGCAGGATGCCGCCGTGCTGGCCATTGAGGTTTACCAGCTGCGCCAGTGCAAGGCGGTCAATAGGCAGGCTGTAATGGTCAAAATCGTTGTCATACCACACGTCGCGGTAATCGGTGCCGGTGGTCAGAACCGGTTCAGGCTTGCCGAAGCGCAGCACAGACATTTTGCGCTTACCTGCCGCCTGCTGTGCGCCGCTGGCGCGTTGCTTATATCGTTTTTTCATGCTGCCTTCTGAAACTTCCATTTGGATTTAGGTTTGTGCTCGTAGTTGAGCGGCTCGTTATCCAGACCATGCATAATTGCCCAGGCTGCCTCTGCGTGGCCGGTTTCCGCCGTGCGATCAGCGACGAAGGTCACCGCGGCACCCGATTTCGTGACGGCGCGCCGGATGGACATAAACGACGCGGCCACCTCCTTCAGATCCGCATCCCATTCAATGCGGCCGCTTTCAATGACGTCCGCCGCCTTGAGCACCAGGCGATTCTTCGTGCTCAGGTCGTAGCGAATAGGTTTCAGCACGCGCATGGCAAAGGGGTGGATGTTGTCGTAAACGCCCTGGCCGATGCCGGTCACGTCTACGCCCAGATAGGTGAAGTTGTACCGGCCAAAGAGTTTTTTGATCTCGCTGGCCTGATGGCGGAAATTCATGCCGCGCCAGTTGATGATGGCCAGCACCCGGAACTTCTCACCGGCCAGCACCGGCGGGGCCATAATCACGAAGGTAGACAGGTCGCCGGAGCGGGCCGGGTCATAACCGCCCCAGACAGGACGATCGCCAAACGGGCGGCGCGCTTTCGGGTCGTGGTCCTGCCAGAAAGTAATGTCAGTGCCGCATTTCTCCAGGTCGGAAAAGCTGAACACCGCGTCTTTACTGTCAACGAACACGCACATGTAGAGCATATCGAACGTGTCTTTGCTGTAGCGGTTACGCAGCTTGTCGATGCTGGCGAGGTTGAAGCCGTTGGCAATCGCGTCTTCCATCGTGATGACGTAGCGCCACTGGCCATCGGGGCAGAGGCGTCCGCCGTCACGCATGGCGTCGAACGTGGGGAACACCACGGCGGCGCGTTTTTTACTGCCTTTCTTCCACTCCTCGCCGGTCCAGAACGGGTAAGCCTGATGCGTTTTGGCTGACGGCGTTGAAAAGTAGGTGGTGCGCCATTTGTCGTGTGTGGCCATCGCAGAGGCCACTTCATTCAGCCGCGCGAAGTTAGGAACCCAGAAATATTCGTCACAATAGAGGTGGCCGCTGTATGACTGCGCCGTATTCTTGTTTGTGGACAGAAAGCGCAGCTCTGCGCCGTTACTCAGGCGGATAGGGTTGCCGGTAAGCGTGATGCCAAAGTATTCCTGTGCGATGTTGACGATATACGAGCGGAAAACTTCCGCCTGCGCGCGCGAAGCAGAAAGGAAAATCTGCGGGTCACCGGTCAGCACGGCGTTTTCAAACGCCTCGAATGCAAAATACCAGGTCGCACCGATCTGGCGGCTTTTGAGAATGTTACGTACCTGCTGGCCAATGTTCAGGCGCAGGTGTTTCTGATAGCCAAACAGGTGTTCTTCGGCCCATAAGTTCAGGTCGTCTTCCGTCAGCCCGGAAACGTCATTTTTATTGTATTTGCGCTTACTGCGCGGCTGATCACATTCCTCTTCGCTGCCGCCGTTGCTGCTGCCTGCGGATGCCGGGCGCGCGGCGGCCAGCTTCTCTTTATGCTTGTTGTGCTGCGTGCGCAGCTTGACCGCATGAGCAATCAGCTGATCCAGCTCTTTCAGTTCCAGCTCTGTTTTGCCATCGCGCCCGGTCAGCAGCTGGATGCGGCGCTCTATCGCATCTTCCGTGCTTTCGTGGCTGAGCATATCTGCCCAGCCTTCCTTTTCTGCCCAGTAATAAATGATCCGCGCATTCGGCAGATTTAATTCACTGGCGATTTCCTTCGGCGTGTATCGCCTTAAATACAGGGCGCGCGCAACGCCGCGTAATTCTTCACTGTATTTAGCCATCCGGTAATTTCATTCCTTTATTTTCCTGAACGCTATTATGCCGATGAAGAGTAAATAAAAACCCCGCTTTGATTCTTTATGGTTCGTTTAATTGTCGTTATCCGAACGCAGCAGAATTTGTCAGGGTGCAGCAGGCGGATAATTCATTAATAATGGCTCTGCTGTTACGGAGGGCAGGAAAATATATGTCACAGTTATGTACTGACTGGCTGTGTATTGCCACCGAGGGAGATACGGTTGACCGCCGCGAATTAAAGCGGGAATGGTTAATTGATGCTGCTGAAACATATAACCCTGAATTATACGCTGCACTTATTTGGCCGGAGCATGAACGCGATTACGGAAATGGGGGCAGTGTAAAACAGGTGATGTGGCAGGAAGGTGATGACGGGCTGGTAAGGCTTTACGCAAAAATCAGTCCGAACATGAGCCTGATTGAAGCCAATAAACGCGATCAGCTTCTTTATTTTTCGGTAGAGCTTACCGAAGACGGAGACTTTCGCGGCACGGGGCGCAGCTATCTCGAAGGTCTGGCGGCAACGGACTCGCCTGCCAGCGTGGGCACTTCACGTATGCGCTTTAGCCAGCGCAAAAAAATCAAACCCGGCTGCTATCGCTATAAGTTTGGCCGGAATGGAAAAGTGGAACAGGAACCAAAAATGAAAAACTGGCAAAAGCTGTTTGGCATTCAGCCTAAAAAATTCGCTGAAGATGATGCGACTAATGATGCGCCTGAAGACAGCGACAAATTACAGGCGCTGGCTGAGGCTCTGAATAATCTGGAAGGCCGTGTGTCTGCAATTGAAACGCAGCTGGCTTCCACGCAGGAAGATGTGGACACGATTGCCGAAGTGGTGGATACGCAGGAATTTGCCACGCTGCGTGAACATATCGGGGCAGTCATTAAAAACTTCGGAAAGCTGGATAACAAGATTACACAGCTGCCGAAGCGTAAGCCCGGCGATAAGCAGGAAAGTCGCAAATTTAAATTCATCTAATTTCGCCTTCGTCAGGGAAGTTTCTTTAAGTCGCATTATTTGCGAGAGGGTTATTTATGAAGTTAAACAAACGCGCACTGGAATTTATCGACGCATTCTCTGCCGGTCTGGCAGAGCATTACAGCGTGACGAATCCGGCCCGCGCATTCAGCCTCACCGATCCGCAGGAAACCAGCTTACGCGCTGCGCTGCTGGAGTCCGTGGAGTTCCTGGACATGATCACCGTGGCAGACGTAGACCAGCTGAGCGGCCAGGTCGTTTCGGTGGGTGCGTCCGCACTTCATACCGGGCGCGTGGCTGACGGGCGTTTCCGTCGCAAAGTCGGTGTAGACGGCAACGATTACAAGCTGGTCGAAACCGATTCCTGCGCGGCGCTGAAATGGGATCTGCTTTCACTGTGGGCTAACGCCGGTGATGAAGGTGAATTTTTCCAGATGGTGCAGACGTTTTCAAACCAAGCGTTTGCGCTGGACATGCTGCGCATCGGCTTTAACGGCAAAGAGGTGGCGACGACAACCGATCCGGAGAAAAACCCGAACGGCGAAGACGTCAATATCGGCTGGCATCAGCGCATGAAAGGCTTCAAAGACGGTTACCAGATTATGACCGATAAGGTCACCCTGGACGATGCCGGTGATTATCACTCACTGGATGCGATGGCCTCTGACCTGATTAACGCCAAAATTCCGGCACAGTTCCGTAACGATCCGCGTCTGGTGGTGCTGGTCGGGGCCGATCTGGTCGCGGCGGAGCAGTACCGCCTGTATCAGAAGGCGGACAAGCCCACGGAGAAAATCGCCGCGCAGATGCTGGGCAGCACCATTGCCGGGCGCACCGCGATTATCCCGCCGTTTATGCCGGGCAAGCGCATGGTGGTCACGCCACTGTCAAACCTGCACATCTACACGCAGCGCGGCACGCGCCAGCGTAAGGCGGAGTTTGTGGAAGACCGCAAACAGTACGAAAACAAGTACCTGCGCAATGAAGGTTACGCCGTTGAGGAGCCGGAGCTGTACGCGGCCATTGACGAAGATGCGGTGACCATCGGCAAGGTGACCGAACCGGCAGAGGGCTGATTATGAGTCTTTCACCCGCACAGCGACACAGCCAGCGCGTGGCCATGCAGCAGCAGCAGGCGCGGCTTGAGGAAGTAAACACCACGGCCAGCCTTCACCTGCAGATGCAGGAAATCATGGAAGACGTGGCGGTATTACGCAGCCTCGATACCACGGCAGAGCGCGTGGCCATGAAGCGTGATGTGCTGCTGCCGAAGTGGATGCCCACGGTCGAAAGCTATCTCGAACTGGGCCGCGTGTATGCCAATCCGGTGTTTGCGTACTGCGTCGTCTGGCTGTTTGACGTGGGCGAGTTCGATCAGGCGCTGGACTGGGCAGACATTGCCATTGCGCAGGAGCAGGCCACGCCGGAAAACATCAAATCACGATTCCCGGCTTTTGTGGCCGATCAGATGATGAACTGGGCAGAGCAGGCAAGCCAGGCGGGTGAAGACTTAGAGCCTTATTTCTCGCGGACGTTTGAGAACGTTACGCAGCGCTGGCGGCTGCACGAGGAGATTACCGCTAAGTGGTTCAAATTCGCGGGGCTTCTGCTGCTGCGTGATGAATCAGGACAGGCGCGGGCGGCGGCGTCAGATAGCGTTGAAACGCTGTCTGAGGCTGACCGGCTGCTGGCGGCCGCCGAGGCGAAGTATCACAAGGCAGGCGTAGGCACGATGCGCAAGACGATCGCGGCGCGCATCCGAGCGCTTACGGCTGAATAACGACTACCGCAGGCCGGGTGGGCGCGGATGAGGGCAGAACACGCAGTGTAATGCGCCGTGGATTCCGGTCAGCCCACCTTTTTACGGGGGATTTTATGTTCAGTGGCAAGCCGATTGAATACCAGGACAGCCCGCTGACTAATGACGGATTCTGGCCGGATATGAACCTGTCAGACTTCCAGCGCAGCCGCAGTATTCCGGCTGACGTGGACGCGGAAACCGTGGCGAATGCGCTGCTTACGGCGGCAGCGGAGGTAAACAGCGGGCTTGCCGGTGTGCAGGAAAAGCACCGGGCGGCAGGATACCAGACCGCTGCTGACGTGCCGGGTGTCAGCATGAACGGCATCAGTCAGCTGGCGGCGCAGTATAAAAAGGCGGTGTATGCCAGGGCAAAAGCAGACCTGATGGGTGAGTTTGCGTCAGTTGGCCGCCGCGAGTCGCATCCGGGACAGGAGAGCGATGAAACGCGCAAGGGATTGCTGGCGGAGGCGTCAGTGACTATCCGCCTGATTAAAGGGCTTAAGCGCGCCACGGTGAGGCAGGTATGAGCACAGAAAGTCAGCTTGAATCACTGACCAGCTTCATTAAGTCAGAAATGCCGCAGCGCGCCATGCAGTCATTTACCAGCGAAATGACGGGACTGAAAACCATCCCCGCCGCGCGTGATATGGGGCTGGGACAGGTGCAGCTTTCGGTGATCCGCTATGACGCGGAGCTTATCTGGGAGCGCTTCCCGTACCGCGAATGCGATCCGCGTCTGCTGATGGCGCTGCTGGAAGTCTGGCAGGCGACTGATACCGAAGACCGGGATTTATTCAGCCAGGTCGGTATAACAAACGCCGATCCGGACTGGGACATTGAGCTGATTGACGAGGAAACCGCAATTGTGACCGTTACGGTGCCAATGGCGGAACGCCTGATCATCGTGCCGGATGAGAACGGGCCGGTCCCTTATCAGGGCGGGCGTTACCGGCTGGCCGATCCGGAAATCTGGACGGCGCTGAGCGCGATGATTTACACGGAGGTTGAGGAGTGATTTTCGGGGCGGAGATTAATGCCGCGCAGCTGCGTGACATGCGCCGCGAGATTGCAAAGCTGGAGCTGCCCGACAAAAAGCGCCAGCGGCTTATCTGGCGCATGGCGAAGTATGGCGTGATCCCGGCGGCAAAGCGCAACGTACGCAATCAGCAGTCACCGGACGGCACGCCGTGGCAGGCAAGAAAAACGCGCCGCCGGGGAAAGATGCTGCGCAATCTGCCGAACCTGCTGCACATCCGCGAACTGCCCGAAATTGAAGCCGTGCGGCTTTATCTGCAGGGCGGCGGATATCGCAACGGGGACAAAGCCGTACCGGCTGGGACCGTGGGTTACGCGCAGCAGGAAGGCATGAAAACCAGCGTCAGGGCGCGCGGTAAGGGTAGCACTGCTTCGGCAGGGAAAATGGCCTCGCTGGCGCAGGCTAAACGGCTGCGAAAGCTGGGCTACAAAGTGAGGCGCGGTAAGCGCTGGCGCAAACCGCCGTTTAAGGAAATTACAGAAACGATGGGATATGCGCAGGCCGGTCTGCTGATCCGCAGGCTGACGGGCCGGGCAGCAAAAACGGTGTGGACTGTCGATGTGCCGTCCCGTCCGTTTCTTGGGATGGGCAGCGACGATTTCAATAAGGCGCTGGCGCGCCAGCTGCAGGCCATTGGCTACGGCTGGGACGTTAATGCGCAGGATATCAGGGGAAGGGTATGAGCTGGCCAAATGTAACGGTCAATCAGCTTAATCAGCTGCAGGGTGAAACAAAGGATATTGAGCGCGTCGTGCTCTTTATCGGGCGCGGCGCAACGAACGCCGGGAAGACGCTGGCGGTTAATACGCAGACCGATTTTGATGCGCAGCTGGGTGCGGCGGATTCGGTGCTGAAAAGTCTTGTTATGGCCGCGCTGGAGAATGCCGGTCAGAACTGGTCCGCATACGTTCACGTCCTGCCCGAAGATGCAGAGCTGGCGGCATGGACAGATGCCGTGCTGAGCGCGCAGCAGGTGGCATCCGTGGAGGGCGTTGTGCTGTGTGAAGAGGTGCCGGATAAGAAGGAGATTAACGCGGCTGCCTCGCTTCGAAGTGCGCTGCTGGCGAAGTTCGGGCGCTGGGTGTGGTTCATTCTGTCAGCTGGCGGTCCGGAGGCTGATGAGGCCTGGCCGGATTATGTGACGCGAATGAGTGCGCTGCAGAGCGGAATTTCCGCGTCAGCGGTGCAGCTGGTTCCGCGCCTTTGGGGCAATGAGCCGGGCGTGCTGGCCGGTCGCCTGTGTAATCGCGCCGTGACCATCGCTGACAGCCCGGCGCGCGTGAAAACCGGGGCGCTGGTAAGCCTGGGCAGTGACAGTCTGCCGGTGGACGGCACAGATAAAGTGCTGGAGCTGGCCACGCTGCAGGCGCTGGAAAAGCTGCGTTTCAGCGTGCCGATGTGGTATCCGGACTATGACGGGCTTTACTGGTCTGACGGGCGCACGCTGGATGTGGAGGGCGGGGATTATCAGGTTATCGAGTACGTGCGTATTGCTGACAAAATCGCGCGCCGCGTGCGCCTGCTGGCCATCGCCCGAATCGCCGATCGCACACTGAACAGCACGCCGGGCAGCATTGCCGCCGCGCAGCAGAGCTTTGCGAAGCCGCTGCGTGAAATGTCTCAGTCAGTCCAGATTAACGGTATTCGCTTCCCCGGTGAGGTGAAATCGCCGCGCGACGGTGACGTATCGATCAACTGGAAAAGCGCTAAACAGGTGGAGATTTATATCGTGATGCGTCCGGTTGAATCACCAAAGGAAATTACCGTAGGGCTGCTACTGGATACCAGCCTGGACAGCACTGAGGGGGCAGCATGAGCCAGCGCATCAGCGGTCAGTCATTCGATGTAAACATCGACGGGGAATTACTCCACGTCGAAAAAATCTCTCTCGATATCACGGACAGCACGGCAGCGGCGTCCACGCGCGGCGTACCGGACGGACACGTAGCTGGGGAAGTCGCTGCAGAAGGTGAAATTGAGCTGAGCAGCAAAACCTTTCAGCAGCTGACCGCGAAGGCGCGCGCCGCCGGATCATGGCGCGGCATCGACACGCTGGACTTTCTGTTTTACGCGAAGGTCGGCAGCGAAGAAACGAAGGTTGAAGCCTTCGGCTGCAAACTGGTGCTGAGTAACGTGCTGGATATCGATCCGAAGGGCGGCGCTATCAGCACGCACAAGGTGAAGTACTTCGTGACCAGTCCGAAGTTCGTCAACATTAACGGCGTGCCGTATCTGGAAGCGGCGGCAACGGAAAGCCTGATCAGCTAACGGGGATACGATGCAGGACCATGAAAAAACACTGGTGCAGCTGCTGGTGTTCGGCGGGATTATCGCGCTGGGCAAGCTGCTGGCCAGTAATGAAAAAATCACGCCGCGCCTGATTGCCGGGCGCGTCATTCTGGGGTCGGCCATTTCAGTGGCGGCAGGCGCGGCGCTGGTGCAGTTCCCGGATATGTCGCCGCTGGCGGTTAACGGGGTCGGGGCGGGACTGGGGATTCTGGGATATCAGTTCTGCGAAATGTGGTTACGCCGCCGTCTGGGTGGCGACGATAAGGAGAAGTGAAAGTGACGCTATCGGAAAAGCAGCAGTTATTTACCGGGCTGATTGCGCAGCTGATCACCTGGGCGAATGATCGCGGGATGCGCCTGACGTTCGGTGAGGCTTACCGCACGCCGGAGCAGGCCGCGCTGAATGCGAAAAAGGGCAGCGGCATCGCCAACAGCCTGCACACGCAGCGGCTGGCGGTGGATTTCAATCTGTTTGTTAACGGCGAGTACAAAACCCGCACCGAGGATTACCGGGTGCTGGGCGAGTACTGGGAATCACTGGGCGGCAGCTGGGGCGGGCGCTTTAAGTCAAACCCGGACGGTAACCACTTCAGCCTTGAGCATAACGGTGTGCGCTGATGGCCAGAGACGTGCTGTTTGTGCTGGCCGGTCTGGGGCTGGCGTTTCTGGCGGGATGGACCGGCGCGGAGTGGAAGCGCGACAGCGTGGAGCTGGTCGCAGAGCGTGCCGCCGGAATTGCCGCTGACAGGGCGCGTGATCAGCTGCAGGGCGTGGCAAGCGAATCCGCCAGGCAGCTTGAAAACAAACTGGAGGAATTAAAAGGTGCGATACCGGCAGGCATCCGCGCTGAACTGGATAAGCCCGTTTTCAGTAATGATTGCCTGTCTGGTGATTATTTCAGGCTGTACAACGCCGCCAGTGAAAATGCAGAGCGTACCCTTTCAGGAAAATCTGAAAACAAAATGTCCCGTTAATCTTCCCCGATTAAACGGCACCAACGGCAGAGCCGCAGCAGAATTATTAATTCAGTGGATTGATATTTATTCAACCTGCGCGGCGCGCCATAACCAGCTTATTGACGAAATTAATTTAAGAGAGAAAAAAGCATGAGTGATAAAAAAATTGAAATGACCATCGCAGGCAAAGACGTTTCTTTTACCCCGAACGTCACCGCTTATAACAAATATATCAACGAAATCACGATGGGAAATAAAGTTTCCCCGGCACATAACTTTCTGGTTCGTATTGTCACGCCTGAAACAAAAGACGCGCTGCAGGAGTTACTGGCGCTGCCGGGGGCGGCCCTGCAGATTGTGGGCAAGGTGCTGGAAGAATATACGCCTGAGCTGGAAATCACCGTAAAAAACTAAGCGAGCGGGTCCGTAATATCGACGCCAACGGACTCGAACAGTATCTGATTTTACGCCGCCGCTGGCTGCCCGGAGAGGATGACAGCGCGGATAACCTTGCCGCCGCGCTGTGGCTTGATAACCGGCACTGGGAAAACCAGCGCATTGCCATCGCAAACGGCATCGCGCTGGCGTTTAAGGGAAGCGAATGAAACAGCTGGAATTCACGTTATCACTGATCGACAAGGTAACGCGGCCGCTTCGTCAGGCACAGGCAGGCGTCACGGAATTTGCAGACAAGTCCCGCTCCGCTTTTCAGCGCGTGGGTGTTGGCGGCGCGGCGCTGTGGGGCGTGGGGCAGGCCATCAAAGGCGCGCTGGGTCCGGCCATTGAAATGTATGACGCGCTGCAGGAGCAGACCGCGCGCGGCATCGACAGCACTGCGCTGCAGCAGGTGGAGAAGGACGCGAATCTTTTTGCGATGACCTACGGCAAAAGCGCCGTGGAGTTTGTGCAGTCAACGGCCAGCATTAACGCCGCAATCAGCGGCCTGACCGGTGGCGAGCTGCCGAAGGTTACGCGGATTGCCAACCTGACCGCCGCTGCGCTGGGCAGCACGGCAGCGGAGTCCGCAGAGTTCATGGGGCAGATGTTCGGCAACTTCCGCGAGGAAGCGGAGCGCCTGGGCAACGTGCAGTTTGCAGAGCAGCTTTCGGGGAAAGTGGCGTTTATGCGTCAGCGCTTCGGCGTGGAAATGGGCGCAATTAAAGATTTGATGGAGGGCGCGCGCGGCGTCGGTACTAACTACGGTATCGGCCTGAATGAGCAGCTGGCCGTGATGGGAGAGCTGCAGCGCACGCTGGGTACGGAGGCATCCGGTTCGTATGAAGGCTTCCTGACCGGCGCAGAGGACGGCGCGAAAAAGCTGGGGATGAGCTTCAAAAATGAATCCGGAAAAATGCTGTCAATGCCGGAAATCCTGATCAAGCTGCAGGCTAAATACGGCGCGAGTATCACCGGTAACGTGGAAGCGCAGAAGGCGCTGGATGACGCATTCGGCGACAGTTCAGCGGTAGTGAAACAGCTGTGGGGCAACGTGACAGCGCTGCAGCGGAATATCACCGAGCTGGGCGGCAATGACGGGCTAAAGCGCACGCAGGAAATGGCCGCGAAGATGGTTAAGCCGTGGGACCGGTTTATTCAGATTCTGGAAGCCATCCGGCGCGTGATCGGCCTGACGCTGATCCCGGTGATTTATCCGCTGCTGAACCGCCTGGCGGATATGGGACAGACATTCGCGCGCTGGATGCAGATGTTTCCGAACATCGCGCGCGTGGTCGGGTATGTGGCGCTGGCCGTGCTGAGCTTTGCCGGTGCGGGTGCGGTGGCCAATATCGTGATGGGCATGGCCACGTTTGTTATGACCGGGCTGCGCGGCATCGTAATGGGGCTGCTGCTGGTAACGCGCCTTTACACCGGGGCGATCTGGCTGGCTGGCGCAGCGGTCAAGGCTTACGCGATCGTTATGCGAACCCTGCGCGGCGTACTGCTGGCCGTGCGCATGGCTTCGGTAATGACCGGCGTCGCCATTAACTTTATGAGCTGGCCGATACTGCTGATTATTGGCGCAGTCGCATTGCTGGCCGCAGGCTGCTATCTGCTGATCGCGCACTGGGATGCAATCAAAGCCGCTGTCATGAATACAGCAGCTTTTCAGGCTGTATCCGGCGCGGTGGCCGCTGTGGCCGGTGTGTTTGGTAAAGCCTGGGCGTTTATCAGTGAAGGCTGGCAGAGCTTTGTTGCGCTGCTGTCCGGTTTTTCCGTGACGCAAACGCTGGGGAATATGGCCAGCGGGATAATGAATCTCTTTGCGAACCTGTGGGACAACATTAAAAAAACCGCGCTGAGTTCGCTGAACTGGATTATCAGCAAAATAAATAAAATCCCCGGCGTGGATATTGCGGAATTTGGTGAGCCTGCCGCACCGCCGCCGCGCATCGAAAATAACCTGACAACCGGCGGACAGTTAAAAGGCGTTGAAACGGGCGGGATAAATAAAACTATTTCCAGCAATAGCCGGAGCGTAACGGATAACAGCAAACGCATCGAAAAAGTGGAAATTAATACAGGTGGCGGCATGACGCCGCAGCAGCTGATGGAATGGCAGGAGCTGGCGGGATGAGTGAATTACTGTATGTCGATCTTCTGATTGAAAACGGAAACTTTGTTTTAAATACCGGTAAAGAGCCGGTCACCTGTAATAACCGCAAAAGCATTCAGCAGGATATTGCGCACGCCATCCTTGAATCCGGGCTGCTGACGGAGTTGATCGCGGAGCGCAGCCCGACGATGCGCGCGGATATCCTGACGCGGCTTGAATTACTGATTGAGGACGATGAGCGGATTATCCCTGGCACCATTGAGCTGACAGAGGAGAGCCTTTCACGCCTCTGGGTGACGGCCAGCACATACGACTTCGGCGCACTGTCTTACGGGGTGGATATATGACGGACAAACCGCAGGTTGATTTTACGGAGGTGGTGAAAGAAAGCGGGATGCCGGTGACGGAGGCAGAGCTGAAAGCGCGCTTTACGGCCATTGCCGCGCAGGAGGGGCTTATCACCAATACGTCACGCATGTCGCCATTCTGGCGGCTGGTTACGGCCATTATCACCGCGCCGGTGCTGTGGCTGGCGGACGTCATGATCAATACGGTACTGGTGAATATGTTTGTGGCCACGGCAGGCGGCCAGATGCTGCGCCTGATGGCGTGGGCGGTCAACGTCACGGCAAAACCGGCAAGCCGGGCTGAGGGCGTGATCCGGTTCATAAAGGAAAGCGCCGGTGCTGATGTCACCGTGCAGGCCGGGACACGCATTCAGACTGAGCGCATTAATGGCGTGGTTTACGAGCTGGTGACCGTTGCTGACATCACCATTCCGGCAGAGGTGGCCAGCGCGTTAATCCCGGTGCGCGCGTCAGATGTGGGCGCCGCATGGAACCTTGCGCCGGGCTATTACCGCATCCTGCCGGTGGCCGTCACCGGCATCAGGCAGGCGGTGAGTGAGGAAGACTGGCTGACCGTGCCGGGCGCAGATGAAGAGAGTGATGACGAGCTGCGCGAGCGCTGCCGCAATCAGTTTAACCTGGTGGGTAACTACCACACTGACGCGGTTTACCGCTCAATGATTGCCGGGGTGGTCGGACTGAGCATTGACCGGATTTTCTTTCTTCACGATGCGCCGCGCGGGCCGGGAACGGCAAATGCCTATCTTCTGCTGGATTCAGGGGTGTTGTCCGGGCCGTTTATCACGGCGGTTAATGACTACATCAACACACAGGGCCATCACGGCCACGGCGACGATATGCAGTGCTTCGCAATGCCGGAAACCCTGCACGATCTGAGCGTCAGAATGTATCTGCAGAACCCGGACAACATGACTGCCGAAAATCAGGCGCTGCTGATTAAAAACGCCGGAAACCTTATCCGCAGCGCCTTCCGGGAAAACGCTGATTATGACGTTAAAAAGACGTGGCCCTATGCGCGCTTTTCATTTTCGAATCTTGGGCGTGAGCTGCACAGGGCGTTTCCGGAGGTCGATTCGGTCACCTTCTCGCTGGGCGATATCGTCAGCGATCTGAGTGTGCCGCGCCTTAACAGCCTGACCGTGAGTATTGAGCATGACTAATTTTGATAAAAAGCTGGCCGGGCTGCGTCTGCCCACCTGGATGCGGAAAGGGGAGCCGGACAAACTTCTGAAAGCCGCGCGCCGGTTCTGGGCGCAGGTTTACAGCTGGGTAACGTGGCCGGTCAGCCAGTTCGATCCGCTGACCTGTTCTGAACCGCTGCTGAATCTGCTGGCGTATGACCGGGATATAACACGCTTCAACGGGGAGCCGCTTTCGCTGTTCCGCAGGCGCGTGGCGTTTGCGTTTATTAACGCGCGCGATGCCGGGTCCGTGGCAGGGTTTATCAGCATTTTTGAGCGGCTGGGCATCGGCTATGTGGAGCTGGTTGAGCGCCAGCCCGGCATTGACTGGGACGTTATCACCGTGCGCGTTTCAGACAGCCAGATTGCGGACAACACACAGCTGCTGCTGCAGATTATCCAGCAGTACGGCAGGACGTGCCGCCGCTATCAGTTTGAGGTGATCACCTCGCAGCCGTTCGCTATCCGGGCAGGCTGGGACCAGGGTGAATATGTGGTTTATCCGGCGCGCATCGCCGGGGCGGACGTGGCCAGCGCGACGTTCAGCGCAGGAATTTAAGGAAAAGTTATGTCACAGACAGTTATCACGACAGCATTCGAGCAGTGGAAAGCGCGCCAGGCGGAAACCGGTGAGCCGGTTTTGCTGGATGGGTTTATTTTTGCGAACGTGCCGGGCCTCGATCCGGCTAAGCCGGTGGACCGCAGCGAAGGCATTCCGCCGGAGGCACAGATAGTTCACCGGCAGGCGGTCACGCGCAAGGGCGTGGTGAATCAGAATGCGGTGGTGCATTCGGTAGTATTGGGCGCGGATACGGGCGATTTTTCATTTAACTGGATTGGCCTGGTGAACAGTGCAACCGGCACGCTGGCCATGATCGTACATGCCCCGGCACAGCAGAAGCTGAAAACCCGTGACGGCCAGCAGGGCAACGTTCTGACGCGATCATTCCTGATGGAGTACAGCGGCGCGCAGCAGGAAACGGGGATCAGTACGCCAGCGGAAACGTGGCAGATTGATTTCACCGCGCGCATGGGGGCGATGGATGAACGTCAGCGCCTGGAAAACACCGATATCTACGGCCTGGCGGCTTTTTTTGGTGATGGCTGGCTGGTCGGAAAAAGCGGCACGGAGTTTTTTGTTACCCGTGGTGCGGGATACGTGGGCGGCCTGCGCGCGCAGCTGGATGCTGACCAGGCTATTACGGTCGGCGTGAAGCCGGTAAAAGTCTGGCTGGACGTGTGCTTTACCGGGACGCTGGCCAGCGTCTGGGGCGTGCAGAGCAAAATCACAGTGGCGACTGATCTTGCTGATTATGAGCTGGATGGCGTGAAGCATTACGTGTCAGCGCTTGCGGGCATTGACGCAGCCGGGAACATCACGGACCTGCGCCCGAAAGGCTCACTGACTGATCGTGTTGCGGTCAGGTCAGTGAATAACAAAAAGCCCGACGCGCTGACGGGTAACGTCATGCTGGGAAGCGCAGCAAATGCTGATGTGATGCAGTCAAAAACTGACGGCACAGCAGGCCGGGTAATAACCGTGGGCGGGTTTGGGCTGGGTTCAGGACAACTGGACGTCAGTACAATTGATTTTCGCACATACGTCTTCCATGCCGGTGAAACCCTGCTTATCAAAATGGAGGGCAGTGCGAATATTCCGGCACAGTTACCGGCTGGGAGCGGACAGTATTTTTATGCGCATTGTACAGGTGTCCGTGACAGAAGCTATGGATGTTCAGTCATTTTCACCGCATACAACTCACCCGCTGAAAGCTATATCGGAACAAGGATGGATAATTCGTCCAGCGGATGGACCATTATGAGGCTGGCGGACCGTTCTGATTTTGACAATTATGCAAAGCTTAACGGCGATTCTAATAAAAACTTTTATGTCAGGAATAACGGTGATGGTGCTGCAGCAGTAAATAATGATCGCCTTAGTTTTGTACTCGGGGGATTTGCTTATAAAGGCGGGGATGCGGGCCAGCATTTCTCAGTATCGGGAGGTACAGGCGCGAACAGTGCCGTTGCATTTGGTCAGTTTCAGTCAGGTAATAACGGTAACGGGGCATGGTCCAAAATTCCGGGCGGCGGTCAGTGGTGCAGGCAGAACTTAAATCTGGCTGCTTATTCCAGTACAACGTGGACATATCCGGCTGGTTTCCCTGCGCCGCCGGGGCTTTTTATCACGGCTATTAATGGATCTTTTGAATGCTGGAGTAATGGCATCGGCGCTAACAACTGCGGAATTTACAATAACGGACCGGCACTGAACGTTAACGTTTTAGCCTTGTGGTGATGAAATGAATACAGATGATAAAGAATTACCTGAGCTGCGTGAAAATCGTTATTTCATTGAGACAGACAAAGATGACTATGTAGTCGGCATGTTTGTGGCTATCTGTGCAAGTGAGCTTGAAGAATATCAGTCAAGGGCGCTTAGGGAGATATCGGAGGAAAATTATTGTGCCGTAGGTCCGGATTCATTATTTATCAACGGATCTATTGTTCAGGGCGCGCCGCGACAGACTGTTATCGACGTGGAAACAAAAGGGGCTATTCTGGCTGCAAAAATCCGCAAAGCAAATGAAATGATCCAGATGCTGCAGGGCGCTATTGATCTGAAAATGGCCACGCAGAGTGAAACTGAAGCCCTGCCTGAGTGGATGAAATACAGAGTGCTGCTTAGCAGAATAAATCCGGAGAGCTGGGCGGACGTCAGTACGCCGCAGGCGCCTGAAAATGTGGCGTGAGGCGCGGCTGGCGCTTACGGATTCAATGACCGCGCTGAACTGCAGCATGGTCCCGGTGCATCCGTGGATTTACGGGCTGGGACAGCATACCGATAGCGGCGCGTATCTGAGTCCGGTGAATGCCACGGCGTATCTGGCGCAGAAGCTGGCAGGCATGGGCGGAAAGGCTGACGTGGTGATCCTGATGGTGGCCAGCCAGACGCATGACAGTTTTATGTCCTCGCTGAACCAGCTGACTGAGGTTTTCCCGGCACCGGCGTTTGTGCAGGTAAAGCGTCTGGCGCAGTCTGCCGCCTCGCTGGCCACGGAAAAGATGCAGCTGCCTGCTGCCATGAGCGCCGCGCTGCCGCCGTCCGTGCCGCTGTCCGTGCCATCCAGCCGCGCCGTGTTTGCAGCCGCTGCCGTGAAACAGGCTCAGAGTGAAGCAGGCGCAGCGGCAGGGCTTGACGGCCTCAAAGCGCAGCTGGCTGCGTTTGGCCAGAAGCGTGATGCCATGCTGGCAGACATTGCCGCCGGGCTGGGCGATCTGCAGGGCAAAGACGCACGGGCATGGGTGTTTACCGGCAGCGGCGACGTGGTGACTACGCTCACGCAGCTGGTTAAAGACATTCCGCTGCCGTCCGCTGTGCATTCGGCGGCGGTAATGCTGGTCGGTGACAATCTTGAAGGAATAAGAGGCATGATCCATGAGTACAAACCCGACGCTGGCGCTTAACGGTGAGGGCATCCCGCTTAAAAACATGCTGGTGACCGTTTCAATGGCTTTTCAGGACAAAGACCAGTCAGGGCAGACCAGTTCAACGGCAAAGGCTGAGCAGGGCATCAAGGGAAAAGAGCTGCGGATCAGTGGCGAAGTCGGGTTCAGTGATATTGCGCTGCTGAAGCGGATTTTTGAGCTGGCGTCAGCCACTGATGCCAGCGGCCAGCGCCAGAAGTATCGCGTGGCCCATGAGCTGGCGCGCGCGGTGAGTTTTCGCGAGGCGACTTTCACCGGCAATGTGGACGCACCGCAGCAGGAAGGAAAAATGTCCTGGCTGATAACGTTCACGCTGACCGAGCATGTCAGCGTTCAGGAAAAACGTGAGGCGCGCGCAAGCGGCAAAACCACGGCCACCAAACAGACCGGCAGTGGTAAAGGCGGGCCGCAGGCCGCAGGCGAGAGCGAAGAACAAATGACGTGGTTTGAGCGCAAAGTGCTTAAGCCGGTGAATGACGCACTGGAATAGCGATGAAACCTGTAACCCGGCTTTACCTGTCAACTGACGAGGTGCATCTGACGGATGCCGCTCTGGTGCTGGAGCTTAACAGCTGTGGTCGTGGCTTTATCACGGCAAAGACCAGCACGGATTACACCGGCAAAATGGTCCGCATTGACACCGGCTACCCTGACCGGCTGTTGCGCTGGTTTACCGGATACGTGGAGCGCTCACAGCCTTCAGAAACCGGCTATCAGCGCCTTTTCATCCGTGAGCTGTGCGGGGTATTTGATCGCGCATGGCCTTGCGCCTTCCAGCACCCGACGCTTCGCCAGATTGCCGCCTGGCTGGAAGAATACAGCGGCCTGACCGTCACCGTGCCGCAGGATGATTACAGCGACAGGCCGATCCCGCACTTCACGCACAGCGGCACGGGATTCCAGCTGCTGGCCAGTCTGGGGCGCGCCTTCGGGATTAATGATTACATCTGGTATCAGCTGCCGGATGGCAGCATGTATCTGGGCGGCGCTGAAAAGGCGCTGTTTGCCGGTAAGCCGGTGAACATTCCGCCGGAGTTCAGCCAGTCCACCGCCGGTGGCAACACGATGACCGTTCCTGTTATCCAGTCCCTGCGTCCGGGCGTTGAGGTGAACGGCCAGCGCGTGACAAAGGTTCAGCTGAACAGCGACACCATGACAATCACCTGGACGCCACGAAACCGCACAACAGGCCGGCCGCTGCAGAAAACACCGGTACAGCGTCAGGTTGAAAGCCATTATCCGGAGCTGGCCAGCGGTCTGCACCTGCCTAAAATGGCGCGCGTTGTCGCCTCGACTGAAGCGGTTAAAAGCGGAAATTTCGCAAATCCCTACAGGCCGCGCTATGCCGTCAGTCTGCAGCTGCTGGACGCTGACGGTAATCCGGACGGCAGTACGCCGGTTTATCCTGCCGTGCCGCTGCCCGTACCGATGGCCGGTAATGACTCCGGCATGTTTCAGTTCCCGCCGGAGGGTACGCTGGTTGAGGTCGGTTTTACCGGCGGACGCCCGGACAAGCCGTTTGTGCGCCAGACTATGCCTGACGGGACCAGCCTGCCGGACGTGAAGCCGGGTGAACAGCTGCAGCAGCAGCGCGCGGAAGTCTCACAGCGCGTAACGCAGGCCGGAGACTGGGAGCGCCAGACCGATCAGGCCATCCGTGAAACGTCCATGAGCCGGGAGATTAAAGCCGATACGGAAGCGCGTGAGCTGGTCAGCCGGGAAACGACGGTCAAAGCCACGGACAGGACCACTGTGATCGGCACGGCGTCACTGATGGCCGGAGCCATTCAGAACGTTACTACCGGCAGTTACAGCATGGCCGCACAGCAGAATCAGCTGATTACAGTGGGCGGTAATGCGGAAACGGACGTCACCGGCAGCGCGGCGGTAAAAGTCGGCCAGGCGCTGACTGAGAAAATTGGTCAGCTGCGCCAGAGCATTGCCGGTACACGTCAGGAAATCATCGCGCCGGTGGTGTGGATTGGGTCAGAGAAGATTAACGTGGCCCAGCTGATGCTTGATACCGTGGCACTGGTGCAGCAGCTGGCTGACCAGCTGGCCAGCCATACGCACCCGTCAACCGGGCAGCCCACGAACAGCAGCGCCATCGCACAGAGTGGCCAGCAGGCCGCTGCGCTGAGTAAGAAATATTCCCCCGTTATCGGCAAGTAAGCCAGCAAACTGACCCGCTATCACAGCGGGTTTTTTATTACCCGTCACCAGAACGCCTCCGCCGCACGCTGCGCCACGCACAGGCGCGACCATCACGCACGATTACCTCCGACAGATCATCCGCAGAGCGTGGCACTGGCTGCGCGTCAGCCCCGGCAAAATAATCGCTTCGCAGACAAAATCGGCGCTACACCGCACCCGCCTGCAGGTTTTGGATCATAAAAATTTTTCAGTTTTATTTTTCTACAAATCGCCTGACCGGAGCGCGCCATTGCTGGCTTTCTGCCAGAGTTCGACAACTGAAAAGAGTGAAAAGAATTTCAGTGCTTTTCAGTTTTCTGGATCTCGGATGAATCTCTTTTTTATTTCATGTTATTGAATTTTATGAATATTAATAAGTTTACGTCATCTTCTGGATCTCAGCTAGAACATGTTGCAAAATGAAATAAAATTCACTCAATGCGGACAGCTCAAGGGCTGCAGCAGATAATATTCAAAAAGAGATACTGAAAAATATTGAAGGGAAGAATGTAGGCTCATGCAAAACCTAGTAAAATTAAAATTTTTAACCAATTTTTTTATTTTTTAAAAATCTTTTTGGAAACTATATGAATATTTTGACTCAGTATGGAAAAGAAATAATCTCGATATTAGTACCGCTGATTACATTTATACTGAATAACTTCTTTAAAGGAAGCGCAAAAGTATCCATAGGTGAATTACATCAGTTCAGCTTTCTGATAGAAGAACCATTGAAAGATGGTGCTGGCGAAATAATAAAAGCTAAGCAAGTCGTCAATACAAAGTCTTATATTATAATGAACGAAGGAAGGGAAGCGGCCAAAAAATTAGAGTTGATTTTTAATTACAAAGATATGCATATGAATGTCTGGCCTGTCAAGCCGTATACAGAAAGCTATGATTATAACGGAAGGTATGTAGTCACTTTTGAGTACATTGCACCTAAAGAAAATTTTAGATGCGAAGTTCTGTCGCTAAATACAGAGTTGCCTGAGTTACTAACATGCAGAAGTGAACAAGGTATGTCTAAGAGAATACTGCTTTACCCTCAAAAAGTATTTAATAGATACTTTATTTGGTTTATACAAAGCTGCTTATTTTTAGGTATGGCAACATTCGTCTATATTTTTATATTATTGCTACAGTGGTTGATAACGAAAACAGGTTAAATAAATAATATACGCCATAAGGAGGCTATATGGTTAAAAAATTTAGTAACCAGATTGATCAACTCAAAAAAAACCTTGAAGCAGTTTCAGGGACACAATCGATACCTTTTAGTGAGCTTTTTAATAAGCAGTTTTTGGCTGAGTGCTCTTCATTCACTTCTCTTGAGGATATGTTTGATAAATCAGGATTTAGCGTTGAAACTAAGGAGGATTTTGCCGCCATACCTGATCAGGCATGGGAAGACTTCATAACGCAAAACACTTCTTATAGTAGCTGGAGGGAAATGCAGATTGATGCAGGCAGAAAGCACATAAAAAAAATGCTCAATAAAGATATGTAATCTTTTGATGATGGCCCTCAGCTTTATAAAGCACCACCATCACACTGCTGTTTAGCTTTGGTTGGGGGACAAAAAGGGGGCATTTGTTCTTTAGATACAAAAAAGCCGCTTTAAAAAAGCGGCTTAAATGCATGATTTTCATCATAAAAATTGGTGGCCCCTGCTGGGTTTGAACCAGCGACCAAGCGATTATGAGTCGCCTGCTCTAACCACTGAGCTAAGGGGCCAGCGGAGCGGGGATTATAAAGTATCTCTTCAGGCCGATCCAGCACTCAGCCGCCGGTTGCTGAAATAATCAGCACTGATTTACCTGCTGATTTTTATGATAAATCTGACGAGTTGCGTGAGCGAAGTTTCAAAATCGCATCGTTCAGGACGCTCTGCGCCGTTAAGGAAACCTCAGGTTGCGGGTGCCGCTAAGATGCCCGCATGAATGTTTCTCTTCTGAAGATGAGTTTGCCAGGCCCGGCACAGCTGTTATCCCCAATCGCTGCTCCACCAAAAAATCGTCAGGCTGGAATGCCCACAGGTGTAATAATTACTATCTTAATCAGTGATTACACAGCAGAGAGGGCAGGACGACATATGGAGCAGCAGGGCAGTAAAGCGCATCATTATCGTGTGCGCAGGAGATCTGAAGCGAGCCTGGACGCGACAGGCCCTGTGCCGATGAAAAACAGCCAGTCTGTTTATGGCCGTATCCAGACGGCTTCGGCCTCACAGGATAAACATGCACTCTCACGAGCCTGTTTGGAACAGTCGTCCGGTCTGATGAGTTGTAATGTGCCAAAGCTTCGCATACTCATGGTGGCAGCATGATCGAGCATGACATCCGCGATATCATCGCCCCGGACCTCGATGTGCTGTTCTGTGGCATCAATCCGGGCCAGTCGACCGCCCATCAGGGCTTTCACTTTGCGCATCCCGGCAATCGCTTCTGGAAAGTGATCCATCTGGCAGGATTTACCCGGCAGCAGCTGAAACCGGAAGAGGAGCAGCGTCTGACGGAAACCGGCTGCGGAATTACCATGCTGGTGGAGCGCCCCACGGTGCAGGCAAGCGAGTTGGCGGCGGATGAGCTGCGCGAAGGCGGTCAGCGCCTGACGGAAAAGGTGCTGAACTATCAGCCTGCCGCGCTGGCGATCCTGGGCAAAGAGGCTTTTCGTCGTGCCTTTAAACTGAACAGGGTCGAATGGGGCAAACAGCCAGCAGGCATGGGGAAAACGCAGGTATGGGTGTTGCCGAACCCCAGCGGACTGAATCGCGCTTCACTGGAGGAGATGGTGGCAGCGTATCGCCAGCTTTATGTGGCACTGCATCCGGTGAATCACTGAGTCTGTGCAGGGCAGGGAGAGACGGTAACAGACGGGCATAAAAAACCCCGGCGAACCGGGGTTTTCAGGACTTAATCGTCGAGGAAGCTGCGCAGCACTTCCGAACGGCTCGGATGGCGCAGTTTACGCAGGGCTTTCGCTTCAATCTGACGGATACGCTCACGCGTCACGTCAAACTGTTTGCCCACTTCTTCCAGCGTATGGTCGGTGTTCATATCGATACCAAAACGCATGCGCAGCACTTTCGCTTCACGCGCGGTCAGGCCAGCCAGCACATCGTGGGTTGCAGAACGCAGGCTCTCTGAGGTAGCAGAATCCAGCGGCAGCTCCAGCGTGGTGTCTTCGATAAAATCGCCCAGATGTGAATCTTCATCATCACCAATCGGCGTCTCCATAGAGATCGGCTCTTTCGCGATTTTCAGCACCTTGCGGATTTTATCTTCCGGCATCAGCATGCGCTCAGCCAGCTCTTCCGGCGTCGGTTCGCGGCCCATCTCCTGCAGCATCTGGCGCGAAATACGGTTGAGCTTGTTGATGGTCTCAATCATATGCACCGGAATACGGATGGTACGCGCCTGGTCGGCGATAGAGCGGGTAATCGCCTGACGGATCCACCAGGTCGCATAGGTCGAGAACTTGTAACCACGGCGATATTCAAACTTATCGACCGCCTTCATCAGACCGATGTTACCTTCCTGAATCAGGTCGAGGAACTGCAGACCGCGGTTGGTATATTTCTTCGCAATCGAAATAACCAGACGCAGGTTCGCTTCCACCATCTCTTTCTTGGCGCGACGCGCTTTGGCTTCACCGATCGACATGCGACGGTTGATATCTTTCACCTGCTCGATGGTCAGGCCGGTCTCTTCTTCGACCTGCGCCAGCTTCTGCAGGGAACGCATCACGTCATCCTGCACTTCCAGTAGTTTTTCAGACCACGGCTTGTTCATCGCCAGCGCAGCTTTGAACCAGCTCTCGTTGGTTTCGTTACCGGTAAACAGGGTGATGAAGTTCTTCTTCGGCATTTTGCACAGCTCAATACAGAGCTTCATGATCAGACGTTCCTGAGTACGGACACGTTCCATCATGTTACGCATGCTGCCAACCAGGTAGTCGAACTGCTTCGGTACCAGGCGGAACTGTTTAAAGACGTCAGAGAGGTTCTGGATCTCGGCGATGGCGGCGGCGTGGCTGCGGCCTTTGCTCTTGATGACGCTGCGGGTGGTTTCGTACTGCTTACGCAGGTCAGAGAACTTCTCACGCGCCAGCTCCGGGTCGATGGAGTTATCATCTTCGGAGTTGTCGTCATCCTCATCATCATCATCTTCGTCGTCATTACGATCGGCTTCAGAGAGTTCAGAGCCCACATGCGTTGCGGTAGGGGCCAGATCTTCTTCTGCGTTAGGATCGACGAAGCCGGTGATCAGATCGGAGAGGCGTGATTCGCCTGCTTCGACTTTGTCATACTGATCCAGCAGATAGGTAATCGCTTCAGGGTATTCGGCAACGGAACACTGAACCTGGTTGATACCATCTTCGATACGCTTCGCGATGTCGATTTCGCCTTCGCGCGTCAGCAGTTCCACGGTACCCATTTCACGCATGTACATGCGCACCGGGTCAGTCGTGCGCCCGATTTCAGATTCAACGCTGGATAATACCTGAGCGGCAGCTTCCGCGGCATCTTCGTCAGTATCGGAGCTGTTTTCATTCAGCATCAGATCGTCAGCATCCGGGGCTTCTTCAACCACCTGAATACCCATGTCGTTAATCATCTGGATGATGTCTTCGATCTGATCTGAGTCGACGATATCTTCCGGCAGATGGTCATTGACCTCAGCATAGGTCAGATAGCCTTGCTCCTTACCACGGGTGACAAGAAGCTTGAGCTGTGACTGCGGGTTTTGCTCCATAAGACGGTATCCACACTTCTGTTAAATTAGATTGGTGTCGGTCGGCAGCGCGCCAACAATAGCAGTGAAGGCGTTTAATTCTTGCCGCTGCCTTCGTCGCGGCGTGGGCTATGCCCAACAATAATCGGCACTTAAGCCGCTTGTATAAATTTTTGGTGGTACGGGCCTGGCTTACTCGCCATTCTGCTTCCCGGCAGTGCTCGCTCTCCTCACATACTTCCGTACGCTCCGGGAGCTGCGCACTGGCGGTAACCAGACTGGCTTCGACGCCGACGGCCATTGAAATTTGTGCTGACGGCCTGGCTTAACGCTCCCGGCCTTAAAACAGCCACGCCGCCCATCTTCAGCGCGGGCAGCGTGCTAAAACTTATTTTCTGGCAAACGCCTGGCTGAGTGTCCAGAGCTCACGGCGCTCATCGGCGGTAAGCCCCTGAATGCGTTCACGCGCGATCAGAAACTCCAGTCGCTCTTCAAGCGCAGAATCGTAGATGCTGGCCAGCGAGTCCTGAAACACCGCTTCGGCTTCCTCATCTACTATCATGTGGTTCCAGATCGCCAGCGTTTCAAGCGTCTGACTAAAATTTGTCCCGCGATATAACTCTAGTAGCTGCCCGGTGGTCAATCCAGGATTCTCGTTACAACGCCCCACCAACTCGATAAAGAGCGGTAGTCCGGGCATTTTCGACTCCGACAGGCCATCCAGCGAGGGCACCATCGAGGCCAGCTGCGGATTCTGTACCAGCAGGGCGATAAGCACACGCATGGTGGTACGTTTAAGCGGTGGCGCGACCGGCGCGGCGCCGCTGGCAGCCTGCTTTGGCATCAGCTTTTCAAGCTGATTGTCATCGAGGATCCCCAGCTTATTTCCCAGCTCCTGACGCATATAAATACGCAGGGTTTCACCTGGGATCTGCGTAATCAGCGGCAAAGCCAGCGTGCTCAGGCGCGCTTTTCCATCGCGTGAGCTCAGATCCACCTGCGGCAGCAGGCTATCAAATAAAAACGAAGAGAGCGGCATCGCCTGCTCCATCCTCGCTTCGAAGGCGGCTTTACCCTCTTTACGCACCAGCGTATCGGGGTCTTCACCATCGGGTAAAAACATAAAGCGTAGCTGACGACCATCATTCATGTAAGGCAATGCGGTCTCAAGTGCGCGCCATGCGGCTTCGCGTCCAGCCCGGTCGCCGTCGTAACAGCAGATGACCGTATCGGTGCTGCGAAACAGCAACTGAATGTGTTCAGCGGTGGTTGAGGTGCCTAATGACGCGACAGCGTAATCTATGCCGTACTGCGCCAGCGCAACCACGTCCATGTATCCCTCGACCACAAGCAGGCGGGCAGGTTCAGGATGGCTCTTGACTGCTTCATAGAGGCCATAGAGCTGGCGGCCTTTATGGAAAATCGGTGTTTCCGGCGAGTTCAGATACTTCGGTGTTTCGTTACTCAGAACCCGACCGCCAAAACCGATAACGCGGCCACGCTTATCGCGAATCGGAAACATGATGCGATCGCGAAACCGGTCATAGGTCCGGCCTTTATCATTGCTGACCAGCATGCCCGCTTCCATCAATGACTCGCGATCTTCCGACTGCTTACCGAAACGCCTGAGAACGTTATCCCAGCCGGCGGGTGCGTAACCGATAGCGAAATGATTGATGACGTCGACGCTCAGGCCACGACGGTCTAAATAGTCGCGTGCGGGCTGTGCACTGGACTGCTGCAGACCCTGCTGATAAAACCCGTTCAGGTTCTCCATCAGCTGGTACAGGCTCTGGCGCTGATGGCGTTCCATCTGGCTGGGCCCGCTGCCTGCTTCGTAAGGCACGTCTAAACCGTGGGAAGTGGCTAACTCTTCAATTGTTTCAACAAACTCCAGTCGGTCGAAGTTCATTAAAAAGTCGATAGCGTTACCGTGGGCACCACAGCCGAAACAGTGATAGAACTGCTTTTCGCCGTTTACGGTGAAGGAGGGCGTTTTTTCATTATGGAAAGGACAGCACGCATGGAAATTCTTACCCTGCTTTTTCAGCTTAACGCGGGCATCGATAAGATCCACGATATCCGTGCGGGCAAGTAAATCGTTGATAAATACGCGTGGAATTCGTCCAGCCATACGCCCCAGATTTTCAGCTCATAAACGGCAACAAGCCGCGCTTCCTTTCGGAAAGCACGGCCTTTTACTTGACTCTATCTGCGTGAATCACGCAATGGAGGCGAACCTCCGGAACGACTTAGTACAGACGAGTGCGGCGTGCGTTTTCGCGAGCCAGTTTCTTGGCGTGACGCTTAACTGCTGACGCTTTAGCGCGCTTACGTTCGGTAGTCGGTTTTTCATAGAACTCACGACGACGAACTTCAGCCAGAACGCCTGCTTTCTCGCAAGAACGTTTGAAGCGACGCAGTGCTACGTCAAATGGCTCGTTTTCACGTACTTTAATTACCGGCATGTAACTCTCACCTCGATAAAATTCGGTTTTGCTGCTGACTGCGGCGCCAGCACATTTCAAAATGGTGCAGCATTTTACTCCAACTCACGTCGGTTTGTAAAGCACCATGGATAATTTGAAACCAACAGGAGCGTTTGCCTGTGCGGCTGCCGGTTTTTCCAGGGGCGGGAGTATAGCGCACTCTTTAGCCGACAGAAAATGACTTTTTACGCCGGATGCCTGCGCTGCTCATCCCATTGCTGTGATAAACTGCGCGCCGCAAGAATGAGGTGATGCAATGCGAATTCTGGGTATTGAAACGTCGTGCGATGAAACCGGCATCGCAATCTATGACGATGAGGCCGGATTACTGGCAAACCAACTCTACAGCCAGGTAAAACTGCATGCCGACTACGGCGGTGTGGTGCCGGAACTGGCCTCACGGGATCATGTGCGGAAAACCGTGCCTCTGATTCAGGCGGCGCTGAAAGAGGCGAATCTGACGCCGCAACAGATTGACGCGGTGGCGTACACCGCCGGGCCGGGCCTGGTCGGTGCGCTGCTGGTTGGCGCAACCATCGGCCGTGCGCTGGCGTTTGCCTGGAAAGTGCCTGCCGTGCCGGTTCACCATATGGAAGGCCACCTGCTGGCACCGATGCTGGAAGAGAATCCACCGGCATTTCCGTTTGTGGCACTGCTGGTGTCGGGTGGACATACACAGCTGATCAGCGTCACCGGCGTCGGTGAATATGAACTGCTGGGCGAATCGATCGATGATGCCGCCGGTGAAGCCTTCGACAAAACGGCGAAGCTGCTGGGCCTGGATTATCCGGGCGGGCCGATGCTGTCGAAGATGGCGCAGCAGGGTACGGCAGGCCGCTTTACCTTCCCGCGCCCGATGACCGACCGTCCGGGGCTGGATTTCAGCTTCTCCGGCCTGAAAACCTTTGCCGCCAATACCATCCGCGCCAATCCTGACGACGAGCAGACCCGCGCAGACATCGCCCGCGCCTTTGAAGATGCGGTGGTGGATACGCTGTCGATCAAGTGTAAGCGGGCGCTGGATCAGACCGGCTTTAAGCGTCTGGTGATTGCAGGTGGCGTCAGCGCCAACCGCACCCTGCGTGAGCAGATGGCGGTCATGATGCAGAAGCGTGGCGGTGAAGTCTTCTACGCCCGCCCGGAGTTCTGTACCGATAACGGTGCGATGATCGCGTATGCGGGCATGGTGCGGTTAAAAGGCGGCACGCGCGGCGAGCTGAGCGTCAGTGTACGACCACGCTGGCCGCTGGCGGAACTGCCCGCCATCTGAAGAGCGGGTTTCAAAAAAACTGGCCACAACGGATAAGCGCAACGCGCAGGAAACCCGGTCAGAAGAGAAAGGCAGCGCCTGGCGAAAAACGTCAGGCGTTTTCATATAACGCCCTGTGCTGGCCCGGTTACGGGCAACGCTCAGGGATGAAGTGCGCGGTTTTTATCTCCTGCCGATCTACCCCGGCACCCCGGGCTGTCACGGTCACGAACCACCGCTCATCTGCAACCTTACGGCTGCGATTTCTTCTTACGCTTCCAGATCTTGCCTTCCTGTCCCCGCCACAGCCGCTGAATATTGTCGTGATGACGCAGCAGGATCAGGCAGGAGAGCATAGAAACCGGGAAGGTGAACTGCGGTTTGAACCACCAGACATAGAAGGGTGCGATCAGCGCGCTGACAATCGCGCCCAGCGAAGAGTAACCACTCAGTAACACCGTCAGCAGCCAGGTACCGGTTACCAGGCCGGTCAGGTCCCAGCCAATCGGCGCAATGGCCCCGAATGCCGTCGCCACTCCTTTGCCACCGCGGAAGTGAAAGAACACCGGATAGATGTGACCCAGACAGGCGGCAATCGCCGTCAGACCAAGATAAAACGGTGTCACATGCAGCAGATACGCCAGCCAGACCGGCACCATCCCTTTCAGCACATCAAACACCAGTACGCTGGCGGCGGCGCCTTTGCCGCCCAGACGCAGGACGTTGGTTGCCCCCGGATTGCCGGAACCCTGTGTGCGGGGATCGGGCAGGCCTGCGAGTTTGCAGATCAGAATCGCACTGGAAATCGAGCCGCAAAGATACGCGAAAATAATCATACCAAGCGCGAAAGCACTCATAACACCGTACCGTTCCCTTTAGGGTCGTTTTGATCTCATCAACCGTGGATAATACGCATAATCCGCCGGAAGTGGTATCCGGCTCAGCCAAAAACAGAGACTCTCATCATGGATATCGTATTTATAGAACAACTCACGGTGTTCACCACCATTGGCGTTTACGACTGGGAACAGGGCATACAGCAGAAACTGGTGCTCGATGTCGAAATGGCCTGGGATAACCGCCTGGCGGCCCGCAGCGACGACGTCAGCGACTGTCTCAGCTATGCCGATGTCGCGTCGGCGATCCTGACCCATCTGAACGGCAGCCGTTTTGCGCTGGTAGAGCGTGTGGCTGAAGAAATCGCGGATCTGTTGATGAACCGTTTCAGTTCGCCTGGCGTGCGTATAAAGGTCAGCAAACCGGGCGCGGTGGCCCAGGCGGCGCAGGTTGGCGTGCGAATTGAGCGCGGGACTATTCCTAAATAATCTGGATGTGATTGCCATCACAATGAAACCAAACCAAATTACTGTCTGTCATAGCGTGAGCCGTTTCGTTACAGCAGGCGAAAAAGGGCAGGACCTTAAGGTTTAATTCAGGCTGGGCGCGGCATATTTAAGGCGATAGCAACGGGCTACCGCCTTTTTAATGGTTTTGAAACAGATAGAGGGAACATTTGATGGCAGATATTCATCAGCTTTGGGTTGCTGCAATCCTGGGCATTGTGGAAGGGCTGACCGAGTTTTTACCGGTCTCTTCCACCGGCCACATGATTATAGTGGGTCACCTGCTGGGCTTTGAGGGTGAAAAAGCCGAGACCTTTGAGGTAGTAATCCAGTTAGGTTCGATTCTGGCCGTCGTGGTGATGTTCTGGCGTCGTCTGTTTGGCCTGATCGGTATCCATTTTGGTGAAGTCAGACACGAGGGTGTGGGCACCGGACGTCTGTCGCTGATCCACATCCTGCTGGGTATGATTCCGGCGGTGGTGATCGGGCTGGTACTGCATGATCAGATTAAAACGCTGTTTAACCCGATCAACGTGATGTATGCCCTGGTGGTCGGCGGTGTGCTGCTGCTGGCTGCGGAATTCCTCAAGCCTAAACAGCCGAAAGCGGTAGGCGTTGATGACATTACTTATCGTCAGGCGTTCATGATTGGCTGTTTCCAGTGCCTGGCGCTGTGGCCGGGCTTCTCCCGCTCCGGTGCCACTATCTCCGGCGGGATGCTGATGGGCGTGAGCCGCTATGCCGCGTCCGAGTTCTCCTTCATCCTGGCGGTGCCGATGATGATGGGGGCAACCGTACTGGATCTCTATAAGAGCATCGGTTTCCTGACGATGGCTGATTTCCCGATGTTCGCGGTAGGCTTTGTGACGGCGTTTATCGTGGCGATGATCGCGATTAAAGTCTTCCTTGAGCTGATCAAACGCATCTCCTTTGTCTCGTTCGCCATCTACCGCTTTATCGTGGCGGCTGCGGTTTACGCCCTCTTCATGTAAACCTCAGGGCAGCCTGCTAGTCAGGTTGCCCGCTCGCCAGACCCTGCGCGACGGCCGCTATGCGCCGTCGCGTTAACTCTTCCCGAACGTCCGCCCCTTTGAATCCCGCTTCGATCACCGCTTTCGTCGGCACCGCCTGGGCCAGTGCAAACGCACGACGCAGATAATCTCCCTGCGGATAGGCCATGCTCTCCAGCCCGGCGCGTCCGCGCGCATCCGCTTCGCTGGTCAGCGCCATCTGCTCCACACGCTGCGGCTTGCGCCAGGCATCAATCCGGTCGAACAGTCCCACCAGTGACGCCGGCGATTGCCGTTCAATGGTGTGGACGATGTCGTGAAACTCGGTGACGATCAGCGCCAGGTCACGCATCGCATTCGGCACGCGCAGGCGCTGGCAGAGCGCCGCGACCAGCGGCACGCCCGCCAGACCGTGGCCGTGATGGCTGGGCCACAGTTCGGGCGGCGTCAGCGCCTTGCCGACATCATGGAACAGCGTGGCGAAGCGCACATCAATCTCATCGGAGAGGGCGGCGGCCATCGCCAGCGTCATCAGCGTGTGCACGCCGGTGTCGATCTCCGGATGCCAGCGGATCGGCGCAGGAACGCCAAACAGGTTATCCAGCTCCGGGAAGAGGACCTTCAGCGCACCGCAGTCCCGCAGCACCTGAAAATAGACCTGCGGATTGCGACTGCCGAGCGCCTTTTCCGTCTCTTTCCAGACTCGCTCTGCGGTAAGATTCGACAGCTCGCCGCTCTCTGCCATCTGCTGCATCAGCCGCTGGGTTTCCGGGGCGATACGAAAGTTAAGGTGGGCAAAGCGCGCGGCAAAGCGTGCCACCCGCAGCACCCGCAGCGGATCTTCGCTGAAGGCGTCAGAAACGTGACGCAGCAGGCGCAGAGTAATATCGCGCTGGCCATGATAGGGGTCGACCAGCGCGCCCTGTTCATCCTGTGCGATCGCATTGATGGTCAGATCGCGGCGCTGCAGGTCCTGCTCCAGCGTCACGTCGGGCGCAGACCAGGTCACAAATCCGGTGTAGCCTTTCCCGTTTTTCCGCTCCGTTCGCGCCAGCGCATACTCTTCGCGGCTTTTGGGATGCAGGAAAACGGGAAAATCGCGACCGACCTGTTGATAACCCTGCTCAAGCATGGCCTCGGGCGTGGATCCCGTCACCACCCAGTCTTTGTCTGTCACAGGCAGATTCAGCAGCGCATCTCGCACCGCACCGCCAACTAAAAAGGTCTTCACGCAAAACTCCAGAGAAAGAGAAATGACCTGCACGCCGGGCGTGTCCTGCGCCTGAAATCAGCAATGCATCTCATTTCATTGTTGCACAGATTCCCCGGATTGCAGACATGCCAAAAAGGGGATCAGTCGATCCCCTGTGTTAATCCGGTGAAAGGGTGTCAGTTCATCCAGCGATCGCTTTTCTTGCGGCGCGGCAGCATATGCGGCAGCAGCAGGCCCAGCAGAAGACCTACGCCGAGCACGCCGCCGCCATACATAAACCACTGCATAATGATGGTGCGCTGCTTGTCATCCAGCTGAACGTTCGCCGCGCTGACTTTCTTCTGCGCCACGATCAGCTCATTTTTCAGCTTCTGGTTTTCGCCTTTCAGCCCATTGATGACGCCATCGCTGCTGGCGACTTTGTTCTGCATTTCTGCGGTGCGCTGGTTCCAGCTGTTGTCGATGTTATCCAGTTTTGCCGTCAGATCTTTCACCTGCTGCTCAAGCTGAGGCACACGGGTGCGCAGGCTCGGACTGGCGCTGAGCTGTGACAGCGGGATCCAGGTGGTGCGGCCTTCTGAATCACGGATCTGGCCATAATGCGTGTCATTGTTGGTCTGCAACAGCTGCACCTCTTCCCCGGCATTCAGCTTACCGAGCAGGCGAAACTGGTCGCCAGGTCCACTGCGGACCCAGGTCGAGAGTTCATCAGAAACGTAACGTTTTTCGTCGGCATGGGCAGGTGCAAGGGTGCTGAGGGCCAGCAAAGTGAGTCCGGCAAGTGTGATTTTTTTCATTCGATTTCGTTTGGCTTAGTCTGACTAAAATTTACCGGCACAGTCTGGAGAGGCCTCACATAAATCTGAATGAGAACTATCCTGGTCTCATCAGAGTGCGAAAAGGTCTGCGAAAGAACAAAGAAAGCAGAGACAGCGCGGCTTCTGTGCATTAATCTTCGCCTGATAACCCCCTGCCATCCGGGCGGCAGCGTAACTAACCCGCTGATAATCGCCTGAAATATGCAGGAAACACCCTCTTTAGTGCCAGCAGCGTAGTGAATAAAAAATTATGACCATCGAAATCGAACTAAAGTTCATTGCAACATCACAGGCAGCCGGGAAACTGGCTGAACGACTCTCCACGTTGCCGCACCAGCATCAGGCTGCACGCGAGCTGACTAACATCTATTTCGAAACCGATGATAACCAGCTGCGGCGCTGGGATATGGGATTACGCATCCGTGGCGTCGATCAGCGTTATGAGATGACGCTGAAAGCGGCGGGCCAGACGCTCGGCGGACTGCATCAGCGCCCGGAATATAATGTTGAGCTCAGCGAGCCGGTGCTGGACATCGCGCGCCTGCCCGGGGCGATCTGGCCAGAGGGCACCGATGTCGCGGCGCTGCAGCAGCGTCTGCAGCCGCTGTTCACGACCCATTTTCAGCGCGAAGTCTGGCTGGTCACCACCGGCAACAGTGAAATCGAAGTCGCCTTTGATCAGGGCGAGGTGACGGCGGGCGAGCTGAGCGAACCGCTGTGTGAGATCGAACTGGAGCTGAAACGCGGCGAACGCCAGGATCTGCTGGCATTTGCTCAGGAGCTGGTGGCGCTGGGTGGTCTGCGCATGGGCAGCCTGAGCAAGGCCGCCCGTGGCTATCAGCTGGCGCAGGGCAATCCGCCACGTCAGAGAGTGGCGTTTCCGCTGCTGAAAGCGGGAGCCAAAGCCACCATCGAGCAGGGCATGATCGCCGCAATGTCAGCCGGTCTCCAGCACTGGCAGTATCATGAAGAGGTCTGGCTGCGCGGGAATGCGGCGGCGCAGGATGCGGTACGTGAAGCCCTGGACCTGCTGCGTCAGGCGTTCAGCCTGTTTGGCGCGCTGGTGCCACGCAAAGCCAGCAGCGCGCTGCGTCAGCAGCTGACCACACTGGAAGAGACGCTGGTTAACGAAGAGCAGGAAGCAGCCTCGTTCTGCTTATCCTCCCTGTCGGTGGAGACGCAGCTGGCGCTGACGCACTGGCTGGCTGAATCGCAGTGGCGTCAGTGGGTCGACGCCAAAGGCGAGGCCAAGCTGCAGGGATCGTTCAAACGCTTCAGCGATATCATGCTCAGTCGCGTTAATGCCGATCTGCGTGAGACCTTCGTTACGGTCAGACAGCCAAACGAATATCAGGATAAAGCTACCCGGCTGGCGCGTCAGCTGCTGACGGTGCATCTGCTGGCCGGATCCTATCCCACCGAAACCGTGATGGCCTGGCTCGAACCCTGGCAGCAGCTCCTTTCCGCCATCCACGAGAAGCAGTCATCTGGTTTAGCCTGGCTGGCGACACAGGCGCTGAAACAGTCACCATTCTGGCTCACCAGCGGCGCTGGCCGCTGACGGGCATCCGTTTTGCCATCTAAGGAGGGAGTTATGTTGTCAGCACTTCCCGCGTTGCTTCGCGACCAGGCTGAAAAGGCCGCCCGGCTGCTTGGTGTTCCACTGAATTCGCTCAGCCCTGAACAGGCCGCCGGGCTGGCGTTCAGCGATTTTGTTCTGGAAAACCTGCAACAACATCCCGACTGGTGGCAGACGATGCGGGACCAGCCGCCTCAGCCCGACGAATGGCAGCACTATTCCGGGTGGCTGAATGAGGCCCTGAGCGGTATCGACAGCGAAGCGAGTCTGATGCGGGAGCTGCGGCTGTTCCGCCGCCGGATGCTGGTGCGCATCGCGTGGATGCAGGCGCTGCGGCACGCGACCACCGAACAGAGCCTGCAGCAGCTCAGCCTGTTAGCCGAAGTGCTGATTAGCCGGGCGCGCGACTGGGTCTGGCAGGCGTGCTGTCAGGACTTTGGCACGCCCTGTAATGCAGAGGGGGAGCCGCAGCCGATGCTGATCCTGGGCATGGGCAAGCTGGGTGGGGGGGAACTCAACTTCTCGTCTGACATCGACCTGATTTTTGCCTGGCCGGAGAATGGCACCACGCGCGGCGGACGGCGTGAGCTGGACAATGCTCAGTTCTTCACCCGCATGGGGCAGCGGCTGATCAGGGTGCTGGATCAGCCTACGATGGATGGTTTTGTCTATCGGGTGGATATGCGGCTGCGGCCGTTCGGCGACAGCGGCCCGCTGGTGATGAGCTTTGCCGCGCTGGAAGATTACTATCAGGAGCAGGGTCGTGACTGGGAGCGCTACGCGATGGTGAAGGCGCGCCTGATGGGGGACAATCACGACCGCTGGAGTCTGGAGCTGCAGCAGATGCTGCGGCCCTTTGTTTATCGCCGCTATATCGACTTCAGCGTGATCCAGTCGCTGCGTAATATGAAAGGGATGATCAGCCGTGAAGTGCGGCGACGGGGACTGAAAAACAATATCAAACTGGGCGCGGGCGGCATCCGTGAAACCGAGTTTATCGTGCAGGTCTTCCAGCTGATCCGTGGTGGACGTGAGCGTTCACTTCAGTTGCGTGCGCTGCTGCCGACGCTGGAGGCGATCAAAACCCTGGCGCTGCTGCCCGCAGAACAGGTCGATGCGCTGCGGGAAGCCTATCTCTTCCTGCGGCGGCTGGAAAATCTGCTGCAAAGTCTGGGTGACGAACAGACGCAGACCCTGCCAGAAGATGAACTGCATCGCGCACGGCTGGCGTGGGCGATGGAGTGCCCCGACTGGGCGGCGCTGATGACAGAGCTCGACAGCCAGATGGCGGCGGTGCGGGCCATCTTTGATGAGCTGATTGGCGAAGACACGCCCGATATCGACGATCAGCGTGAGCTGGCAGAGTTTCAGGTGCTGTGGCAGGACCAGCTGGAGGATAACGAACTGGCCCCGCTGGTGCCGCAGTTCAGCGACGAAAACCGTCAGACGCTGCACCAGACGCTGGAGGCGTTTCGTCAGGATATCAACCGGCGCACCATCGGACCGCGTGGCCGTCAGGCGCTGGATCAGCTGATGCCGCGCCTGCTGAGCGAAGTCTGTCCGCGTGACGATGCGGCGGTGACGCTCAGCCGCCTGACCCCGCTGCTGCTGGGCGTGCTGACCCGCAGTACCTATCTGGAGCTGCTGACCGAATATCACGGTGCGCTGCGCCATCTGATTCGCCTGTGCGCCGCCTCCCCGATGGTCGCCAGCCAGCTGGCCCGCTACCCGCTGCTGCTGGATGAACTGCTCGATCCGGCCACGCTCTATCAGCCCACCGCCACCGATGCCTATCGCGATGAGCTGCGGCAGTATCTGCTGCGCATCCCCACCGAGGATGAAGAACAGCAGCTGGAAGCGGTAAGGCAGTTTAAGCAGGCGCAGCATCTGCGTATCGCGGCTGCCGACATCGCCGGCACGCTGCCGGTGATGAAAGTCAGCGATCACCTCACCTGGCTGGCGGAAGCGATTATCGAATCCGTGGTGCGCCAGGCGTGGCATATGATGGTGCAGCGCTACGGTCGTCCTTCTCATCTGATCAATGAACATGAGCGCGGATTCGCGGTGCTGGGCTACGGAAAGCTGGGAGGCTGGGAGCTGGGCTACAGTTCCGACCTCGATCTGGTCTTCCTGCACGACTGTCCGGCCGATGCCGTCACCGACGGGGAGCGCAGCATCGATGGCCGTCAGTTCTATCTGCGCCTCGCCCAGCGCATCATGCATCTGTTCAGTACCCGCACCTCGTCCGGGATTCTTTATGAGGTTGATGCGCGGCTGCGTCCTTCCGGCGCGGCGGGCATGCTGGTCAGTACCTTTGAGGCGTTTGAGGAGTATCAGCGCAGTGAAGCCTGGACCTGGGAGCATCAGGCGCTGGTCCGCGCGCGCGTGGTCTTTGGCGAAGCGGCACTGAGCGAGCGCTTCAACGCGATTCGTCTGGCGATCCTGTCGCTGCCGCGTGCCGCCGGGATCCTGCAGACCGAAGTGCGCGAGATGCGAGAAAAGATGCGCGCTCACCTCAGCAACAAACACAAAGGGCGCTGGGATATTAAAGCCGACGAAGGCGGCATCACGGATATTGAATTCATCGCCCAATATCTTGTCTTACGCTACGCCGCCGATCAGCCAGCGCTGACGCGCTGGTCTGATAACGTGCGCATTTTCGAGCTGATGGCGAAGTTTCAAAAAATGCCTGCCGATGAGGCGCAGGCCCTGACGCAGGCGTATGTGACGTTGCGCGACGCACTGCATCATCGCGCCCTGCAGGAGCTGCCTGGCCACGTTGAGCCAGAGGCGTTTGCAGCGGAGCGGCAGACGGTGCTGAACAGCTGGCAACGCTGGCTGGTCGCGCCGTCTTCTATCCTGGCGTGATGCTGATAGCACCATTCGCAACTGTGCTATCATCCGCGCACTATTTTTAATGCAGTCTGGAGTGTCTGGAATGAAAGTGACTCTGCCCGCGTTCGGCCAAGCCTCAGTGCTGGTTGTTGGCGATGTAATGTTGGATCGTTACTGGTATGGCCCAACCAGCCGTATCTCCCCTGAAGCACCGGTTCCGGTGGTGAAGGTGGACACGGTTGAAGAGCGTCCTGGCGGGGCGGCAAACGTGGCGATGAACATTGCAGCACTCGGTGCCGCGTCACGCCTGATTGGCCTGACCGGTGAAGATGATGCGGCGCGCGTGCTGAGTAACACGCTGAAAGACGTTAACGTTCACTGTGACTTCGTTGCGGTAAAAAGCCATCCGACGATCACCAAACTGCGCGTACTCTCCCGCAATCAGCAGCTGATCCGCCTCGATTTTGAAGAGGGTTTCGAACAGGTTGATCCGGAGCCGATTCATCAGAAGATGCGTGAGTCTCTGGCGGCAGCGGGTGCGCTGGTGCTCTCCGATTATGCCAAAGGCGCACTGAGCAGCGTGCAGACCATGATTACCCTGGCACGCGAAGCGAAGGTGCCGGTCCTGATCGATCCGAAAGGCACCGATTTCGCCCGCTACCGGGGCGCAACGCTGCTGACGCCGAATCTCTCTGAGTTCGAGGCCGTTGTCGGCAAATGCAAAAGCGAAGAGGAGATTGTGGCGCGCGGGATGCAGCTGATTGCTGATTTCGACCTCGCTGCGCTGCTGGTCACCCGCTCCGAAAATGGCATGACGCTGCTGCAGCCGGGCAAAGCGCCGTTACATCTGCCGACTCAGGCGCAGGAAGTGTATGACGTGACCGGCGCCGGAGATACGGTCATTGGCGTACTGGCGGCAGCGCTGGCGGCGGGTGACTCGCTGGAAGAGGCCTGTTTCCTTGCCAATGCCGCCGCCGGTGTGGTGGTGGGTAAACTGGGTACGTCGACCGTCAGCACCGTCGAGCTGGAGAATGCGATCCATGCCCGTCCGGAGCAGGGCTTTGGCATCATGACAGAAGCGCAGCTGAAAGCCGCCGTCGAGATGGCCCGCCGCCGTGGCGAGAAAGTGGTGATGACCAATGGCGTTTTCGACATCCTGCACGCCGGGCATGTCTCCTACCTCGCCAACGCCCGCAAGCTGGGCGACCGGCTGATCGTCGCGGTCAACAGCGATGCCTCGACAAAACGTCTGAAAGGGGAGAGTCGCCCGGTCAATCCACAGGAAAACCGGATGATCGTGCTCGGCGCGCTGGAGGCGGTCGACTGGGTTGTGGTGTTTGAAGAGGACACCCCGCAGCGCCTGATTGCCTCCATTCTGCCGGACCTGCTGGTAAAAGGCGGGGATTACAAGCCGGAAGATATCGCTGGCAGCAAAGAAGTGTGGGCAAATGGCGGTGATGTGCAGGTACTGAACTTTGAAGACGGTATCTCCACCACCAACATTATCAAAACCATTCGCGGCAGTTGAAGCAACGACTGAGCGGGAGCCGCCAGGCTCCCGCCTGAGCACTTATTCTGACTTGTTTTCCGGCACAGGTTTTACCACGTCGGCAACCGGTGGCGGAGAGACCGCAGGTGAGGTCGCTACCGCAGCCGCCGGGGTCACGGGGGTGGCTGTAGCGGCCGGAGCGGCTGCCGCTGGCGGCGTACCGGCTGAGGAGCCCTGGCTTTCCAGCTGAGCCAGGCGCTGCTCCAGCGCCGCCAGCTTCTCCCGCGTACGCAGCAAGACCTGGGTCTGCACATCAAACTCTTCACGGTTGACCAGATCCATTCGGGTCAGCTGCGCCTGAAGAACCTGACGAATTTTCTTTTCGACATCATCCCCAAACTCACGCACACCTTTAGGCATCGCGTCGTGAACCTGACGGGCAAGTTGTTCAATTTTTTTCGTGTCGATCATGATGATTTCCTGGTTACGGGGAGCTGTGTCAGCGTGTTTACCAACGTAATAAGTGTTAAGTGTAATGCCAGAAATGAAAAGGATAAACCTCAAATCCGTAACGCAGAAAATGCAAAAGCAATTGCGCTATTGACGATTGCCGCTTCAGACATTCAGCGTTATAGTTGAACTGCTTATTCTCAGGGCGGGGCGCAATTCCCCACCGGCGGTAAATCAGCTTCGGCTGAAAGCCCGCGAGCGCTTTATCTCGCTGAAAAGAGGGGTAAAGGTCAGCAGATCCGGTGTAATTCCGGGGCCGACGGTTACAGTCCGGATGGGAGAGGGTAACGACATCTGTCGGACAATTGTGTCTGCTTCACGTTATTGCCACGTCTTTTTGACGTCACTCCTAAGCACGCCCTGATTCTGGTAACCCATACATATTAAGGTTTTTATTACCATGAATCAGACGCTACTTTCTGAATTTGGCACGCCTGAACAGCGTGTAGAACGTGCTATCGCCGCCCTGCGTGAGGGACGCGGTGTGATGGTACTCGACGATGAAAATCGTGAAAACGAAGGCGACATGATCTTCGCCGCAGAAACCATGACCGTTGAACAGATGGCACTGACGATTCGTCATGGCAGCGGCATCGTCTGCCTTTGCCTGACGGAAGAGCGTCGCCAGCAGCTTGATCTGCCGATGATGGTGGAGAACAACACCAGCTCCTTTGGCACCGGCTTCACTGTGACCATCGAAGCGGCAGAGGGCGTCACGACCGGCGTTTCCGCGCAGGATCGCATCACCACCATCCGCACGGCGATTGCCGATGATGCAAAGCCGGCCGATCTGCATCGTCCTGGTCACGTCTTCCCGCTGCGCGCCAGCGAAGGTGGGGTCCTGACCCGTGGCGGCCACACAGAAGCGACCATCGATCTGGTCACGCTTGCAGGCTTTAAGCCCGCCGGTGTCCTGTGTGAACTGACTAACGATGACGGCACTATGGCGCATGCGCCTGAAGCGATTGCGTTTGCCCGTCAGCATGAGATGCCGGTCGTTACGATCGAAGATCTGATCGCCTGGCGTCGCACGCACGAAACACGCCACGCCAGCTGATTACCCGGCTGCAATAAAACAGGCCTGCGGGCCTGTTTTTGTTTCTGCAGCACACGCCTGTCGCGCTTTCCTCCTCTTCCTGCTGTCCGCCGCCTGGTTAACAATATCGCGCTTTTCATTCAAATTTCCTGACGATCTTCATCATGCTTATCCGCGTGATCCCGTCATAAATGCGCGTATCGTAGTGAGCATAAAACAACCGGATCCCGGAGTTCACGAATGAGTCAGTTACGTATGCCAGCGCTGTTTTTGGGTCACGGCAACCCGATGAATGCTCTTGAAGAGAACCGTTACACCGCCGCGTGGCGTCAGGCTGGTGACACGCTGCCACGCCCGCGCGCGATTATTGCGGTTTCGGCGCACTGGTATACGCGCGGCACCGCCGTCACCGCCATGGCGCAGCCGAAAACCATTCATGATTTCGGGGGATTTCCCCAGGCGCTGTTTGATACGCGCTATCCGGCACCCGGATCGCCGGCGCTGGCGCAGCAGCTGGTGGAACAGTTAGCGCCGGTGGCGGTGAAGCTGGATCATGAATGGGGACTGGATCATGGCACCTGGGGCGTCCTGATAAAGATGTATCCGGATGCCGATATTCCGGTGGTGCAGCTCAGTATCGATGGTACCCAACCCGCCGCATGGCATTTTGAGATGGGGCGAAAACTGGCTGCGCTGCGCGATCAGGGCGTAATGATTGTCGCCAGCGGCAACGTGGTGCACAACCTGCGAAAAGCGCACTGGAACGGCAGCAAAGATATCTATCCCTGGGCCAGCGGCTTTGAACAGTTCGTTCGCGATAACCTGGCGGTGCAGAGCGATGCCGCGTCACATCCGCTGGTGAACTTTATGGATCATCCTGACGCCGCGCTCTCCAGCCCGACGCCTGAGCACTATCTGCCGTTGCTCTATGTGCTGGGCGCACGTCAGCCGGATGACGCCATTACCATCCCGGTTGACGGGATAGAGATGGGGGCCATCAGCATGCTGTCGGTTCAGGTCGGTTAAGCAGAGAATCGTGAGCAGGGACAGAAGCGGAAAACGCCCTGCGGCCTGAAGAGCACGCCTGGCGTTTCTGAACCACATCGCACGCGTACCCACCCAGGGCTGAGTAGGCGCGGGCAGGCGTGCCTGAGTTTCTCGGCTTTCCGGGCTGCCGGCACCAGCCCGTATTTACGTTAATCGTGGTGCGTCAGCCGATAAAGGCGTGCGGATAGAAGCGGGAGAGATCCTGTGTGATCAGATCGCGATCCTCACGCAGACCAATACCCGCCGGTTGATCGTCAATCAGCCAGCTGCCGATCAGCGTATAACTGTCGCCAAATTTTGGCAGCGGATGGAACTGCTGGACGATCATTCCCTCTTCGCCATAAGGCCCCTCCACCCGGGCGATCTCCTGACCGTTTTCCACGATGCGGATATTAGCGCCTTCACGGGAAAACAGCGGCTTGACCACATATTTCTCCATCGGCGGAACCTCATCTTCCGCAAACCAGGCGGGCAGCAGGTTAGGGTGATTCGGGAACATCTCCCACAGCATCGGCAGCAAGGCTTTGTTCGAGATAATGCTCTTCCAGGCCGGTTCCAGCCAGCGCACGCCAGCATCTCCCAGCTTGGTTGAGAACATCTCGCGCAGCATGAATTCCCACGGATAGAGCTTGAACAGGTTACTGATCACCTGATCCTGAGCGTCGGTAAATTCCCCTTTTTCACCCAGGCCAATCTCATCGATGTAGAGAAACTCACCCGGCAGTCCCGCTTCGCTGGCGCAATCCTGAAGGTACTGCACGGTTCCGCGATCTTCATCGGTGTCGCGGCAGCAGGCGAAGTGCAGCAGGTTAAACCCGTGCTGCTGATGTAAGTCCGCAAAGCGCTCGATCAGCTTCTCCTGCAGGCTGTTAAACTGGTCGCTGCCTGCGGGTAACTGACCCGCGTTGAGCTGATCTTCCAGCCAGAGCCACTGGAAGAAAGCCGCTTCATACAGCGAGGTCGGCGTATCGGCATTGTTTTCCAGCAGTTTGACCTCGCCTTTTCCATCCCAGGCGAGATCGAGGCGCGAGTAGAGCGAAGGCTGGCGCTGACGCCATGAATCGCGCACAAAGTCCCAGGTATGCTTAGGAATGCGGAATTTCATCAGCAGCGCCTCGCTGTTGACCACTTTCTCCACCACCTGCAGGCACATCTGATGCAGTTCAGCGGTCACCTCTTCCAGATGTTCGATCTGCGCCAGCGTGAACTGGTAATAGGCATCTTCACACCAGTAGGGTTCACCATGCATGGTGTGAAAGCGGAAACCGAACTCGGTAGCTTTTTCGCGCCAGCCGGGGCGTTCTGAAATGGCAATGCGTTCCATCGGGGCGTCAGCCTCCCATTGAGCGGCTGGAGGTGCCGGTGGCGCTGCTGCGCTGCATGCTGTTCTGCTTCGCAACGGTTTCACCGAAGCCACCGCGGGTGATGGTCGAGGTGGTTGCCGGTTTCGGGGCCAGCGCCGTTTTCGGTACGGTCATGCTTTTACCTGACGTCGCCGGGCCATAGTTGCGGCCGGACGCATCCACAAACTGACCGTTGGCCGGGCTGCGGGCCGTTTTAGGCGAGAACAGCGGCTGCTGCGCAAAGCCAGAACCACCGCCCATCATACGGCCCATCATGTAACCGGCCATGAGCGGCATCCAGAAGCTGCCGCCACTCTGCTGAGATTCTGCATTAGTGGTGCCCACGCCCGCCTGAGCCGGCGTCTGCTGGCACTGATTCTCACCAAATTCCGCGACGCAGTCTTCACGCGTGGCATATTTTGGCGCGGTGCGTTCGGCCTCTTTTTTGGCCTCATTGAAGGCGGTGGTGCACTGTGCGCTCTGGCCCGGATTGGCTTTGGAACAGTCATCCGCGTTCTGGTACATCGACACCGTTTCATCGTTCTGTTCGCAGCCGGCCAGCATAAAGACAGCCGAAACAGCGAAAGCAACGGGCGTTAAATGGCGTGCCTGCCAGCTCTTACGAAAAGCGGCATAGCGAATAGATTTTGTGCGTTTCATTATGATTATCCTGTGCCCAAAGGTAGGGCATAGAATAGGGGATGGGGGGGTAAAATTGAAGCTGAAGGCCTGATGCAGCAGGGATCTTTACTTAGTTATACGTTCAGCAGAGAGGCGGGCCGCAAAGCAGCCCGCCTGCTGATTAATTACCGAAAGGATTACCGCTGCTGCGACGTGCCGCCTCCGGCGAACTGGTTGCCACAGGGCCATTATCCACGCGTGCGGTCTGCTGCGCGTTTTCCGGCGCCACCGTTTCCGGTGAGGTAGGGATCTCTTTACCCAGCTGGCTGTTCAGTTTCTGCAGGCTCTGCTCATTGAGCGTACCCAGCGCATAACTGATATTCAGCTGGTTGATCAGGTAGCTGTAACGCGCGTCAGAGAGTTGCTGCTTGGCGTTATAGAGCACGGTTGTGGCATCCAGCACATCAACGATAGTACGTGTACCCACCTGATAGCCCGCTTCTGACGCATCCAGAGAGCTTTGTGCAGAGACCACGGCCTGTTTATAAGCATTGATACTGCTGATGGAGGCGTTGACGTTGTTAAACGACTGGCGTACGTTCTGAACCGCTGAACGGTGCGCACTTTCCAGCTGCTCACTGGCGCTGACAAAATTATACTGCGCCTGTTTCACCTGCGAGGTCACGGTGCCGCCGCTGTAAAGAGGCAGAGAGAAGCTCAGGCCAACCTGATTTGAACCGGTGATCGCGTCCGTCGAACCTGAACTCTGGTTCGCACGGCTGCCGCCATATTTGCTGTTCGACAGATTGGTTGAGGCCTTCAGATCCAGCGTAGGCATATGGCCGCTTTCAGCGTAGCGGATCTGCTCGCGCGCCAAGTCCTGGCTCAGACGCGCAGAGAGCAGCGACAGGTTACGGTTCTCGGCTTGCTTAAGCAGAGCGTTGACCGCGTCCGGCTTCTCGGTTTTGAAGCGATCGATGTTCAGCGAAGCCAGTGACAGGTAGTTCATGCCGGTGATCTGACGTAACGTTTCCACGCTATTATCAAGATCGTTTCGCGCGGTCACTTCGTTCGCCAGCACGCTGTCATACTGTGCACGGGCGTTCTGGACGTCGGTGATGGCGACCAGACCCACGTTGAAACGCTGAGTGGTCTGATCCAGTTCGCGATAGATAGACTGTTTCTGCGCTTCAATGTAAGAGAGCGTATCAATGGCTTTCAGCACGTTGAAGTAGGCGGTGGCGGTTTTCTGGATCAGATCCTGCTGTGCCACCTGATAGGTAACATCCTGTATTCCGGCCGTTTTCTCCTGCACCGTCAGCGCACGCCATTTCGACATATCGAAAAGGGTCTGGGTTAATTGCAGTGTGCCGCTGGTGGTATCGGAATGCAGACCGCTGTTATCGCGATAACCGCTGCTATAGGTATAGTCTGCACCCAGGCCGAGCTGGGGTAACAATGAGCCGCGCGATTCGTTAATCTTCTCAAATGCAGAATCGCGATCGGCAGCGGCGCTGCGCAGATCCGGGTTGCTCAGACGCGCTTGCTGGTAAACCTGAAGCAGGTCTTCGGCCTGGCTGGCGAAGCTGAAACCGCCCAGGCTCAGCCCAATAAAAAATGGGAGCAGTTTTTTCATTTGCATTCCTTTTGTTGCAGCAAATTGCAGTGGGTGCGCTGCCGGGTAAGCCAAAAAATTATCGCCGATTCTAGCAGAGGGCAACTGTGAGATAAGTTGGCTGAACGTGCCTTCTCCCTCTAATTTACGTAAATAATTCATAAAGAACCACTTACATGGAGCACGGTGACAGGCTTTTTTCGCTCCATCCCACTCTGCACAAGGAACCTGATGATGTCGGAAGAAAAAAAATCCCCTGTGACTTTTACAAAAAACGATGTAGAAATTATTGCACGCGAAACCCTCTACGACGGTTTTTTTTCCATTGGGCGCTATCGCTTCCGCCACCGCCGGTTTAATGGCGAAATGAGCGGGGAGGTGCAGCGCGAAGTTTTTGAGCGCGGACATGCTGCCGTGCTGCTACCTTATGATCCCTTACGCGACGAAGTGGTGCTGATTGAACAGATCCGCATCCCGGCTTATGACAGCAGTGCGTCACCCTGGCTGCTGGAGATGGTCGCCGGTATCATTGAGCCAGGCGAAACGGTCGAGCAGGTGGCGCGTCGCGAAGCCGTCGAAGAGGCGGGATTAACGGTCGGCCGGATTAAGCCCATGCTGAGCTATCTGGCCAGCCCCGGCGGTACCAGCGAACGTCTGTCGGTGCTGATTGGGGAAGTGGATGCCAGCCAGGCAGAGGGATGCCATGGTCTGGAGGAAGAGAATGAGGATATTCTTGTCCATGTGGTGAGCCGCGAACAGGCTTATCGCTGGGTGGAAGAGGGGATAATCGACAATGCGGCGTCTGTCATCGCCCTGCAATGGCTGGCGTTGCACCATGAAAAACTACGCGAAGAGTGGATACAAAAATGAAACAGCGCTATACCCCTGACTTTCCCGAAATGATGCGGCTCTGCGAAACCAATTTCGCCCAGTTGCGCCGCCTGCTGCCGCGCAACGATGAGGCGGGCGCATCGGTGATCTATCAGGTGAGTGGCGCCCGTTACCAGCTGACGATTCAGGAGTCGACCCGCTACACCACCCTGGTGGAGATCCGCCAGGTTGCGCCTGCCGTCAGTTACTGGAGCCTGCCTTCAATGTCGGTCCGGCTCTATCACGATGCGATGGTCGCCGAAGTGTGTTCAACTCAACAGATCTATCGTTTCAAAGCGCGCTATGATTATCCTAATAAAAAACTGCATCAGCGCGATGAAAAACATCAGATAAACCAGTTTCTCGCAGACTGGCTGCGCTACTGCCTGGCGCATGGCGCGATGGCAGTTCCGGTCTGCTGATGCGTATAATGCGGTAAATGGCGTGGAGACGAAGGAAACGCTTTGGATAGCCTGCTAACTCTTTCTGCGGCGAACGGTTCCGGATTCAGGATTTTACAAATTACGGATACCCACCTGTTCGCGGGAAAACATGAATCGTTGCTTGGGGTAAACACCTGGTCGAGCTACAAAGCGGTACTGGATGCGATTATCGCGCAACAGCGTGACTACGACCTGATCATCGCCACCGGCGATCTCGCCCAGGATCACTCAGCCGAAGCCTATCAGCATTTTGCTGAGGGTATCTCACGTTTGCCCCGGCCCTGCGTCTGGCTGCCCGGCAATCATGATTTTCAGCCCGCGATGGTCGATACGCTGGCCGCCGCCCATATCAATGCCCATAAACAGGTTTTGCTGGGTGAGCAGTGGCAGATTGTCCTGCTCGACAGTCAGGTCCCGGGCGTACCGCATGGGATGCTGAGCGACTATCAGCTGGAGTGGCTCGACAATGCGCTGGGGCGCTTTCCGCAACGGCATACGCTGGTCCTGCTGCATCACCATCCGCTGGCTTCGGGCTGTACCTGGCTCGACCAGCACAGCCTGCGCAATTCCCATCAACTGGACGCCGTACTGCAGCGTTATCCGTTAGCCCGGACGCTGGTCTGCGGGCATATACATCAGGAGCTGGATCTGGCGTGGCAGGGCCGCCGGGTAGTGGCGACCCCTTCAACCTGCGTACAGTTCAAACCGCACTGCACCAGCTTTACTATCGACACCGTGGCACCGGGCTGGCGCTGGTTTACTCTCTATCCGGATGGCCGTCTTGATACCGAGGTCAACCGGCTCGACACCGACGCTTTTCGTCCTGATTTAGACTCAGAAGGATACTGACGCGTGGCGGCTTTGCTCTATCTGCACGGGTTCAACAGTTCGCCCCGGTCGGCGAAGGCAACGCAGTTCCGGCAATGGCTGGAGGCACAGCATCCGGCGATCGAGATGATCGTTCCCCAGTTGCCCACTTTCCCGGCCGATGCCGCCGCAATGCTGGAGGACCTGGTGCTGAGTCGCAGTGGTGAAACCCTGGGACTGGTCGGCTCGTCGCTGGGCGGCTACTACGCCACCTGGCTGTCGCAATGTTTTATGCTGCCAGCGGTGGTCGTCAATCCTGCGGTGCGGCCGTTCGAGCTGCTGACAGATTTCCTGGGCGAAAATCAGAATCCCTACACCGGCCAGCAATATGTGTTAGAGTCTCGCCACATTTACGATCTCAAAGTAATGCAGATTGAACCGCTGGAAGCGCCCGATTTACTCTGGCTGCTGCAACAGACCGGCGATGAAGTTCTCGATTACCGTCAGGCACTCGACTATTACAGCGCGTGCCGGCACACGGTAGAAGAGGGCGGAAATCATGCATTTACTGGATTCGAGCGCCATTTCCCGCAGATTCTGGACTTTCTTGGTCTGAATCATCCCTGAGTAACGCGGAAATCGCACCCCATTTTATCTTTCTAATCAGACATTTACGATGAGTCAATCGAACTATAACGCGGATGCCATTGAGGTCCTGACTGGCCTTGAGCCTGTTCGCCGTCGCCCGGGGATGTACACCGATACGACGCGGCCCAACCATTTGGGTCAGGAAGTGATTGATAACAGCGTCGATGAGGCGCTGGGCGGCCACGCGAAGCGGGTTGAAGTGATTCTGCACGCTGACCAGTCGCTGGAAGTTATTGATGATGGTCGCGGCATGCCGGTGGATATTCATCCGGAAGAGGGCGTGCCTGCGGTCGAACTGATCCTGTGTCGTCTGCACGCGGGCGGCAAATTCTCCAATAAAAACTATCAGTTCTCAGGCGGCCTGCACGGTGTCGGGATTTCTGTGGTTAACGCCCTGTCAAAACGTGTTGAAGTCACGGTGCGTCGTAACGGCGAAATCTATGACATGGCGTTTGAAAATGGCGACAAGGTGCAGGATCTTACCGTCACCGGCACTGTGGCGAAACGCAACACCGGCACCCGCGTCCATTTCTGGCCGGATGAGAGTTTCTTCGACAGCCCGCGCTTCTCTGTGTCGCGCCTCTCGCATCTGCTGAAAGCCAAAGCGGTACTCTGTCCGGGCGTGGAAATTGTCTTTAAAGACAAGCTGAACAATACCGAACAGACCTGGTGCTACCAGGATGGTCTGACCGACTATCTCTCGGAAGCCGTCAATGGCCTGCCAACGCTGCCGGAAAAACCTTTTGTCGGCAGCTTTGCCGGGGATGTGGAAGCGGTAGACTGGGCGCTGCTGTGGCTGCCGGAAGGTGGCGAGTTACTGACCGAAAGCTACGTTAACCTGATCCCGACGATGCAGGGCGGTACCCATGTTAACGGTCTGCGTCAGGGGCTGCTGGACGCGATGCGCGAGTTCTGCGAATACCGCAATATTCTGCCGCGTGGCGTAAAACTCTCTGCGGAAGATATCTGGGATCGCTGCGCCTATGTGCTGTCGGTGAAGATGCAGGATCCGCAGTTTGCCGGACAGACCAAAGAGCGTCTCTCTTCACGTCAGTGCGCCGCCTTTGTCTCTGGCGTGGTGAAAGATGCCTTCAGCCTGTGGCTGAACCAGAATATTCAGACTGCAGAACTGCTGGCGGAACTGGCCATCTCCAGCGCCCAGCGCCGTATGCGGGCCGCCAAAAAGGTGGTGCGTAAAAAGCTGACCAGCGGACCGGCTCTGCCGGGTAAGCTGGCGGACTGTACCGCGCAGGATCTGAATAAAACAGAACTCTTCCTGGTGGAAGGGGACTCCGCAGGTGGATCGGCCAAACAGGCGCGCGATCGCGAGTATCAGGCGATCATGCCGCTTAAAGGCAAGATCCTGAACACCTGGGAAGTCTCGTCCGATGAAGTGCTGGCGTCGCAGGAGGTGCATGATATCTCGGTGGCGATCGGCATTGACCCGGACAGCGAAGATCTGTCACAGCTGCGCTACGGCAAAATCTGCATTCTGGCAGATGCGGACTCGGATGGTCTGCACATCGCCACGCTGCTCTGCGCGCTGTTCGTGAAACATTTCCGCTCGCTGGTGGTGGGTGGACACGTCTATGTCGCGATGCCGCCGCTCTACCGTATTGACCTCGGTAAAGAGGTCTACTACGCGCTGGATGAAGATGAGAAAGAGGGCGTGCTGGAGCAGCTGAAACGCAAGAAGGGCAAACCCAACGTCCAGCGTTTTAAAGGACTGGGCGAGATGAACCCGATGCAGCTGCGTGAAACCACGCTGGATCCAAACACCCGTCGCCTGGTGCAGCTGACGATCAGCGATGAAGATGTCGATCAGACGCTGCGCATCATGGATATGCTGCTGGCGAAAAAACGGTCCGAGGACCGGCGTAACTGGCTGCAGGAAAAAGGCGATACCGCCGATATCGAAGTGTAAAAAAACAGGACGCGCAAGCGTCCTGTTCGCTTTATGACGCCGGCATGATCTACCCGGAGCCTCTTTCGCCGCACCGGGCAGGTTTCAGTGAGCAGAGACAGTAACTATTGTGAAAATTACGCTGGAAGAGTTACGCGCCTGGGTCGCGGTGGTGGACAGCGGGTCGATTACGGCGGCTGCCGCCCAGCTGGCGCAGACCAGTTCGGGCATCAGTCGCGCTCTGTCGCGGCTGGAGAGCAAGCTGCAGACGACGCTGCTGCATCGTACCACCCGGCGGCTGGCGCTGACGGAAGAGGGTCAGGTATTTCTGACGCATGCGCGCCAGATCCTGGCCTCGGTTGAGCAGGCGGAAGAGCAGATCGCACAGCGACGGGAGGTTCCCTCCGGACGGCTGCGGGTCAACGCCGCCACCCCCTTTATGCTGCATGTGATTGTGCCGCTGGTGGATGCGTTCCGCGCCCGCTATCCGCTGATCCAGCTTGAACTCAATACCGACGATATTCTGATCGATCTGCTGGAGCAGCAGACCGACATTGCCATTCGCATCGGCGAACTGCGCGACTCCACGCTGCATGCCCGGATGCTGGGCAGCAGTGCGATCCGGCTGATGGCCAGTCCGGCCTACCTGGCGAAAGCGGGCACCCCGCAGAGCATTGCGGATCTGGCCCGGCATCAGACCATCGGCTTCAGCTATCCCGATACCCTTAACGTCTGGCCCCTCTGGCAGTCGGAAGGCAATTTTATGCGCTTCAGACCGACGATCGCGGCCTCCAGCGGCGAAACCATCCGGCAGCTGGCGCTGGCGGGACAGGGGATCGCGCGCCTCTCTGACTTCGTCAGCCGGGAAGATTGCGTGGCAGGACGGCTGGTGCCGGTGCTCCCCGCTGAAACCCGCGATCTGCGGTTGCCGGTTCATGCCGTTTACTACCGCAACACCACGCTCTCTTCCCGTATCGCCTGCTTCCTGGACTTTCTCCGCAGCGAGATCGATCGGCGTCAGCTGCTCTGAACCGGGCAGTCAGAAAGAAAAAACCCCTGTCACAGGACAGGGGTTGAGTGATGCGGGTCAGGCCAGGTTTGCTTTCTGATCCTGCCTGCTCAGAGAGCAGCGTCAGGTTCAGCTGAGGCGTTGCTCTCAGTAACGCCTGGGTGTGAATCTGTCAGCCTTTGACCAGTGACGGGAGCATCAGTTATCAGCCTGTTAATCAGGCACTGGGCTCCAGTACCAGAATCTTCACATCCACTACGTCATCTTTAATGATGGCGCGATGCGCATCCATGTGCGGCATCTGCTGATGCTGCTCCAGATGGCGCAGGGTTTCCCACTGTTCCAGCATAAAAATGGAGTCTGGCGAGTTCTGCTTCCACGGCACCTGCGCCTGATGGTCCAGCAGCGCGTCATACTGATGGCAGCCCTCTTCCGCCAGGACCTGCGGGATCAGCTTTTTCACCGCATCCAGCACAGCCTGACGGCGACCGGGTTTAACACAAAGTTCAGCAACGACTGTTAACATTCGCGAATTCCTCTTTCATGGGAGAATAGGGAGTAGCCCCCCATCATCTTACGCAAAAACGCGGCTCAGATGGGTCCGATAAGCGGCGATATCGCGCGGCACGTCCGGTGCTTTAATCACATCGTTACAGATAAAGGTCGGCAGTGCTTCCATACCCAGGAACTGGTTGGCTTTATGGAAGTGCAGATAGAGCCCGTCGACGCCGACGCCTTCAAAGAACTGTTCAGGATCGGTAAAGGCCTGCAGCGGCGCGTTCCAGGTCAGTGACAGCATATACTTTTTGCCCTGTAACAGACCGCCGGAACCATACTTCTTCGCGGCATCGGCGCGGGTGCGGCCATCGCTGGCATAGAGTGAGCCGTGACCTTCCGTAAAGACTTCATCGATGTAACGCTTCACCGTCCAGGGTTCGCCCATCCACCAGCCGGGCATCTGATAAATCACAACGTCGCTGTCGAGATACTTCTGCACTTCGTCGGCGATGACATAGTCGCTGTCGGCAACCGTGACCGACACGTTATGCCCCATGTCCCGCAGCTGGCTGGCGGCCACGTCGGTCAGGGTGTGGTTCAGTTCGCCTTTGGAGTGGGCAAAGGTTTTGCCGCCATCGATAATTAAAATGTTGCTCATGAATCGTCTGCCTCGTTTTCTGAATATGCGCTCAGCTTACGCGCGCAGAGGCCAGAGAAAAATGGGAGGATGATCACAACACTTTTGCTTTGGCAGCAATAATGCGCCGCTTTATGGCACCATCGACGGGCAAACTCACTCTGAAAAAATCAAAAATGAAAAAAATTATCTTCTCGTTGCTGCTGGTCAGCGGGGTTGTCCAGGCTCAGTCGCATCTCGATACTATTCTCACCACTAAAACGCTGAAGGTCTGCACCACCGGGGATTACAAACCCTACAGCTTTCTGCGGCCCGATGGTCAGTATGAAGGGCTGGATATCAGCATGGCGAATGCGCTGGCGACCTCGCTTGGCGCAAAAGTGGAGTGGGTGCCCACCAGCTGGAAAAGCCTGATGCCGGACTTTCTGGCAAAGCAGTGCGACATTGCCGTCGGGGGGATCTCCGTGACCCTGAAGCGTCAGCAGACCGCCTGGTTCGCCCAACCGCTGGACGTGGACGGCAAGATCCCGCTGGTGCGCTGCGCCGATAAAGCCCGTTATCAGACGATTGAGCAGCTGAACCGGCCCGGCGTGCGGCTGATTGAACCGGCTGGCGGCACCAACGAAGCCTTTGTACACAGCCATCTGCCTGACGCCACGCTGACGCTGTTCCACGATAACGTTACCATCTTCCAGCAGCTGGTGGATAACAAGGCGGACGTGATGATCACCGATGCCTCTGAGGCGCGTTACCAGCAGCAGCACTATCCGTCGCTGTGTGCGATCAACCCCGACAAACCGCTGCAGTATGGCGAGAAGGCGTACATGATCCCGCGGGACGACATCAGCTGGAAACTCTATGTCGATCAGTGGCTGCATCTCAGCACCGCCACCGGCGAATATGGCGGGATTGCCCGGCAGTGGATGGGAGCTAAGTCCTGAGTCACCGCCCGGGCGTGACGCGGCGTCAGCCGCGCTCAAGCGGGCGTTGCGTCGGCGGGTAAAATCCGGCTGGCGCAGGGCCTGATCTCCCGCGCTTCCCCTGTGACTAACACCAGCGAATAAGGTACTATCCTCGCCAAACCACCGCCGGGTGTCCCGCCGTTGTGGGCCACGATGTGAGGATGAGAAATTAATGAGCGAACTGACTCAGGATGGTGCAGAGCGTCTTGCCCTGCATACATTCACCGAGAATGCGTACCTGAAATATTCGATGTACGTCATTATGGACCGCGCGCTGCCTTATATTGGTGACGGATTAAAGCCGGTTCAGCGACGTATCGTCTACGCCATGTCCGAACTGGGGCTTAACGCCAGCGCAAAATTCAAAAAGTCGGCGCGTACCGTGGGTGACGTGCTGGGTAAATACCACCCGCACGGCGACAGCGCCTGCTATGAAGCGATGGTGCTGATGGCACAGCCGTTCTCCTACCGTTATCCGCTGGTCGACGGCCAGGGAAACTGGGGGGCACCGGACGATCCCAAGTCATTTGCGGCGATGCGTTACACCGAATCCCGTCTGTCAAAATATGCCGAGCTGCTGCTGGGTGAGCTGGGTCAGGGCACGGTCGACTATCAGCTGAACTTCGACGGCACCCTGCAGGAGCCGAAGATGCTGCCGGCGCGCCTGCCCAATATCCTGCTGAACGGCACTACGGGCATTGCCGTCGGGATGGCGACCGATATTCCGCCGCATAACCTGCGCGAAGTGGCGCAGGCGGCCATTGCGCTGATCGACTCCCCGAAAACCACGCTGGATCAGCTGCTCGATATCGTTCAGGGGCCGGATTACCCGACCGAGGCGGAGATCATTACGCCGCGTGACGAAATCCGCAAACTCTACCAGAGCGGTCGCGGCTCCATCCGTCAGCGCGCGGTCTGGAAAAAAGAGGAGGGCGAGGTTGTTATTACCGCGCTGCCTTATCAGGTGTCGGGCGCGCGCGTGCTGGAGCAGATTGCCAGCCAGATGCGCAATAAAAAGCTGCCAATGGTCGAGGATCTGCGCGATGAGTCGGATCATGAGAACCCGACCCGTCTGGTGATCGTCCCGCGCTCCAACCGCGTCGATCTCGATCAGGTGATGAATCATCTGTTTGCCACTACCGATCTGGAGAAGAGCTACCGCGTTAACCTCAACATGATCGGGCTGGACAACCGTCCGGCGGTGAAAAATCTGCATGAGATCCTGACCGAATGGCTGGTGTTCCGCCGTGAAACGGTCAAACGCCGGCTTAATTACCGGCTGGAACGCGTGCTGCGCCGCCTGCATATCCTTGAAGGTCTGCTGGTCGCGTTCCTGAATATCGATGAGGTTATCGAGATAATCCGTACAGAGGATGAGCCGAAGCCGGTGCTGATGTCGCGCTTTGGTATCAGCGAAACCCAGGCCGAATCGATCCTCGAACTGAAGTTGCGCCACCTGGCAAAACTGGAAGAGATGAAGATCCGCGGCGAGCAGGCGGATCTGGAAAAAGAGCGCGATCAGCTGCAGGCGACGCTGGCCTCTGAACGCAAGATGAATACCCTGCTGAAGAAAGAGCTGCAGGCTGACAGTGCCAGCTACGGCGACGATCGTCGCTCACCACTCTGCGAGCGCGAAGAAGCCAAAGCCCTGAGCGAAACAGAGCTGGTGCCGTCTGAACCGGTCACTATTGTGCTCTCCCAGATGGGCTGGGTGCGCAGCGCCAAGGGTCACGATATCGATCCGGCCGGGCTCAGTTACAAAGCGGGCGACAGCTATCTGGCGGCCGCACGCGGCAAGAGCAATCAGCCGGTGGCCTTTATCGACTCCACCGGCCGCAGCTACACGCTGGATCCGACCTCGCTGCCGTCGGCGCGCGGGCAGGGCGAGCCGCTGACCGGCAAGCTGACGCCACCGCCGGGCGCGGTAGTTGAACAGGTGCTGATGGAGCCGGACGACCAGCGTCTGCTGATGGCCTCCGATGCGGGTTACGGCTTTATCTGTACCTTCAGCGATCTGGTGTCGCGCAACCGTGCCGGTAAGGCGCTGCTGACGCTGCCGGAAAATGCCCGGGTGATGACGCCGATGGCGGTGCATCACGAAGATGACATGCTGCTGGCGATCACCCAGGCGGGACGGATGCTGATGTTCCCGGTCGGTGAGCTGCCGCAGATGTCGAAAGGCAAGGGCAACAAAATCATCTCGATCCCGTCGGCGGAAGCGGCTGCCGGTCAGGATAAACTGGCCTGGCTGATGATCCTGCCACCGGGCAGTGCCATCACGCTCCATGTCGGCAAACGTAAAATGTTGCTGCGCAGTGAAGAACTCCAGAAATTCCGCGCCGATCGCGGACGTCGCGGCACGCTGTTGCCGCGCGGCCTGCAAAAAATCGATCGTGTAGAACTGGATGCGCCCGCGCGTCCGGCAAGCCCGGATAGCGAAGCGTAAACTACCCGGCTGACCCTGCGTCAGCCGTGGCTCAATGAGGGAACTATGTTACTGATTCTGCGTACCATTATCGTCGTCATCTATTCGATCGCCATCTGTATCTTTGGCTCTGTCTGGTGTCTTTTCTCGCCGCGCGACCCGCGTCACGTTGCCCGGTTTGGTCATCTGTTTGGCAAACTGTCGACGGTGTTCGGCCTTAAAGTGGAGCTGCGCAAGCCGGAAGGCGCGGAGAAATATGGCAACGCGATCTACATTGCGAACCATCAGAACAACTATGACATGGTGACTGCGGCTAAAATTGTGCAGCCATCGACGGTGACGGTGGGTAAAAAGAGCCTGCTGTGGGTGCCGTTTTTCGGCCTGCTCTACTGGCTGACCGGTAACCTGCTGATCGACCGCGATGACCGCGCCAAAGCGCGTGGTACCATCGGCGAGCTGGTCGATCAGTTCAATCGCAAGCGCATCTCCATCTGGATGTTCCCGGAAGGGACGCGCAGCCGTGGCCGTGGCCTGCTGCCGTTTAAAACCGGTGCCTTCCATGCGGCGGTGGCGGCAGGGGTGCCGATCATTCCGATTGTGGTCTCTAACACCCACGGCAAGGTCAACCTGAACCGCCTGAAGAACGGGCTGGTGATCGTGGAGATGCTGCCACCGGTTGACGTAAAGGCGTTTGAATCCTCATCGGTGCGTAAGCTGGCTACCCACTGTCGCGAACTGATGGCGGCGAAGCTGGAAGAGCTGAACGCCGAAGTCGCAGAACGCGAAAAAAACGGAAAAATCTGACCGGCGACTCCTTCGCCGAACTATCCTGCATGGATGCCCACGGTGAGCCCGCGCTGGCTCGCCGTGAACGCAGCACAGCAAAAACAGATCAATAAAAACAGGGTCGGCGCTTAGCGCCACGCGTAAAGGGTCAGAAGTTTTATGTCTTTCAGCAGACGTCAGTTCATCCAGCTTTCTGCTGGCGTGGCGCTCAGCGCCACGGTTATGCCCCGTGCGGCCCAGGCCGCCTCATCCGCCAGCGGCGACACGCCGCTTCCCGTTCCGCCGCTGCTGGAGTCCCGTCGCGGCCAGCCGCTGTTTCTCACGATGCAGCGCAGTCACTGGTCGTTCAACGGCGATAACAACAAGGTGCCGGTGTGGGGCATTAACGGTCTCTACCTTGGCCCGACTGTGCGGGTCTACAGCGGTGATGACGTTAAACTTATCTACAGCAACAGGCTGAATGAGCCGGTTTCCATGACCGTCAGCGGCCTGCAACTGCCGGGCGCGCTGATGGGCGGCGCACCGCGAATGATGTCGGCGGGCGTGGACTGGTCGCCGGTGCTGCCGATCCGTCAGGCGGCCGCGACCTGCTGGTATCATGCGAACACCCCAAACCGCATGGCACCGCACATCTACAACGGTCTGGCAGGAATGTGGCTGGTGGAAGATGAGGTCAGCAAACAGCTGCCGCTGCCGAAGCACTACGGCGTGGATGACTTCCCGATCATCATTCAGGACAAACGCCTCGATAACTTTGCGACGCCGGTGTATGACCCGCCACAGGATGGCGGCTTCCTGGGTGACACGCTGCTGGTCAATGGCGTGCGCAATCCGTTCGTCGAGGTCTCGCGCGGCTGGGTTCGTCTGCGTCTGCTGAACGCGTCGAATGCGCGCCGCTACGAGATGGTGCTCAGCGACAACCGGCCGTTTATGGTGATTGCCAGCGACCAGGGTTATCTGCCTGCACCGGTGGCGGTGCAGCGTCTCTCTCTGGCACCGGGCGAACGCCGCGAAGTACTGGTCGATATGTCGCAGGGCGACGAAGTCTCGATCACCGCAGGCACGGCGGCGGGCATTATGGATCGGCTGCGCGGCTTCTTTGAGCCCTCATCCATTCTGACCTCGACCCTGATCCTGACCCTGCGGCCCACCGGTCTGCTGCCGCTGGTGACCGATAATCTGCCGATGCGGCTGCTGGCCGATCAGATTCTGGATGGCACGGCGGTTCGCACGCGGGAGTTCCGTATCGGTGACAGCATGCCGGGCATCAACGGCGCGGTATGGGATATGAACCGCATCGACACCACGACCCAGCAGGGCACCTTCGAACGCTGGATCCTGCACGCTGACCGGCCCCAGTCGCTGCATATTCAGGGCGTGATGTTCCTGATCAAAAGCGTCAATGGCGCACAGCCGATGGGCGAAGATCGCGGCTGGAAAGATACGGTGTGGGTTGATGGCAGCGTGGAGCTGCTGGTGAGCTTCCCGCAGAGTTCGTCCGACCACTTCCCGTTCGTCTACTACAGTCAGACGCTGGAGCTGGCGGATCGCGGAACCGCAGGTCAACTGGTGGTTCAGCCCACTGCATAAGCGCGCGGTCAGGCCGGATAACCCGCCTGACCGCGTTTTTCACCCGCCGCCGGTGACCAGACGGCGGATATGATTACCCTGAAACTGCGTCTCAGTTAAAGGTTTCCGGGTCTGGCCCCAGACGGTTGCCGCTGTCCAGCTTCGATATCTCACTCATTTCATGCGTATCCAGACGGAAATCGAAGACCTTAAAGTTCTCTTCGATACGCGCTGGCGTCACGGACTTCGGAATCACCACCAGGCCGCTGTCCAGATGCCAGCGGATCACGATCTGCGCCGGGGTTTTGCCATATTTCTTCGCCAGAGATTTGATGATCTCCTGATCGAATACCCCTTTACCGCCCTGAGCCAGCGGACTCCAGGATTCGGTCTGGATCTGATGCAGCGCGTTCCAGGCGTGCAGGGTGCGCTGCTGCAGCATCGGGTGCAGCTCAATCTGGTTCACGACCGGCGTCACGCCGGTTTCATCCAGCAGTCGCTTCAGGTGCGCCTCGTGGAAGTTACAGACGCCGATGCTTTTAGTCAGACCCTGCTGCTGCAGTTCAATCATCTTCTTCCAGGCGTCAACGTAGTGATCTTTTTCCGGGCACGGCCAGTGCATCAGATAGAGATCCACCTGCTCCAGTTTTAGTTTCTCCAGACTGGTTTCCATCGCCTGCTGAACGTTCTGCTGATCGTCGTTCCACAGTTTGGTGGTCACGAAAATCTCTTCACGCGGCACATCGGTCTCCTGCAGTGCCTGACCAATCGCCTCTTCGTTTTTGTAGGCGGCGGCGGTATCGATTGAGCGATAGCCGACCTCAAGCGCTTTCAGCACCGCATGGCGCGCATCTTCGATACTGGCCTGCCACACGCCGAGTCCCAGTTGCGGCATCATATTGCCATCGCGCAGTTTGATAATGGGCTGGTCTGCCATAGTTGCTCCTTTCCGTTGCGGTTAACCCGTGAGATTTCACTGTGCTTAAGTCTAGCCAACAATTGTCAGCCTGCTCAGCTCAGGCAACATCTGCCGCCCCGGGTTATGCCTGATCCCGTCAACTTCTTGCCTGATTCTCCAGACCGCTGGCGATTCAGGCACAGTCACGGCACACTGAATTTTTGTCCGAAAAGGAGTCACTATGGCGCACGATGCACTGTGTCACCGGCTGGCACAGCAGGTAGTTACCTTAATGACGCACGGTCATGACCGTCTCTGTCCGGTTGAAAATGTGTCGCTGATTTATGCGAACCAATATCGTCCCCGCACGCCGATGATGTATCAGCCCGGCATCGTGATCCTGTTTCAGGGCAGCAAAACCGGCTATCTCGGCAGCACTACCTTCCAGTATGACGCCAGCAAATACCTGATGCTGACGGTGCCGCTGCCGGTAGAGTGCGAAACCTGGGCCTCGCCGGATGTCCCGATTGCCGGGCTCTGTCTGAACGTCGATACCGCCAGCCTGCAGGATCTGCTGATTGAAATCGGTGATGACGACCAGTTCCAGCCGCAGCCGCTGACCTCCGGTATTCACTCGGCGTGGCTGACGGAACCGATGCTGTGTGCCGCCGAACGGCTGCTCGATGTCATGACTCAGCCGCGCGATGCGCGGGTACTGGGGCCGCACATCGTCCGGGAGATTATCTACTATGTGCTGACCGGCCCGATCGGCGGGGCGCTGCTCTCACTGGTCAGCAGACAGACGCAGTTCAGCCTGATTGCGCGTGCGCTGCGACGGATTGAGAATCACTATGCGGAAAACCTCAGCGTGGATGCGCTGGCGGCCGAGGTAAACATGAGCGTTTCCGCCTTTCACCACAACTTCAAGGCGGTCACGCAGACCTCGCCGTTGCAGTATCTCAAGCGCTATCGCCTGCATCAGGCGCGCCTGCTGATGCTGCATGATGGGCTGAAGGCGAGCGCGGCGGCGGTGAGGGTTGGCTACGAAAGCCCGTCCCAGTTCTCGCGGGAATTTAAACGTTATTTTGGCGTGACGCCGGGGGAGGAGGTCAGCCGGGTCAGGCAGACGGTTGCGGATCCGTCCGCCTGAGCAGCGGCGGACCCGGAGGCAACGGGCGCGTCAGGCCCGTTTCTGCCGACGCTTCTTCCAGATGACCAGAATGCTGCCGGAGAGGCCAAGCACCAGCAGCACCATCGGCAGGACCATCAGGATTGCCATCACCTGATCTTCGTGGCGCTTGATAAACGGTACCTGGCTGATGCCATAGCCAAAGGCCACTACAATTCCGACCCACAGCACGCCGCTCAGCCAGTTAAACAGCTGGAAGCGACCATTCTGCAGGCCGGAAATCCCGGCCATGGTTGGCAGAATGGTGCGGACAAACGCGAGAAAACGGCCAACCAGCAGCGCCATCAGGCCATGTCGGTTGAACATATTCCAGGCGCGCTGGTGATACTGCGCGGGCAGATGCATCAGCCAGCTCTTTACCAGCCGGGTATTGCCCAGCCAGCGCCCCTGCAGATAACTCAGCCAGCAGCCCAGACTGGCGGCTGTCGTCAGGATCACCATCGTTGGCACAAAATCCATTACCCCTTTTGCCACCATCGCGCCTGCCAGCAGGAGCAGGCTGTCGCCTGGCAGAAACGAGGCGGGTAACAGACCATTTTCCAGAAACAGCGTCAGGAACATCACGCCGTACACCACCCACACCACATCCGGGTTCGCCAGCGCGGCAAAATCCTGATGCCAGAGCGCCTGGACTATCTCGTGTAAAACACCCATTAGCTATTCCATCACGTCACAAGGAACTATCCGTCGGCATCCAGATTACACAGTTAATGCACGAGTGACCTGAACGATGCGGGATAAATTTTAACAACAAAAGTGCGATTGCCCGGCAGACTCTGCGGACAGCCGCCATCGGTTTAGCATCCGTTTACGCTTTGTTTAACTGACTCAGCGCGTCAGACGCGAAAATCCCGCCTCCAGGTCAGCCAGCAGGTCATCAACGTGCTCCAGGCCGATGTGCAGTCGAACCAGGGTTCCTGTGAAATCCACACCGCCCGCCGGACGAATAGCGGCCAGCTCTTCGGGCTGATTCGCCAGAATCAGCGACTCATAGCCACCCCAGGAGTAAGCCATGCTGAAATGATGGAAGTGGTCGAGATATTCCGCCAGCTGGGCGTCACTCAATCTTTCCTGCAGGATAAAGGAGAACAGGCCGCTGCTGCCGTTAAAATCGCGCTGCCAGTACGCATGCCCCTTGCTTTGCGCCAGCGCCGGATGGTTGACCCGCGCCACTTCCGGACGCGCCGCCAGCCACGTCGCCACCTGCAGGGCGCTCTCTTCATGCTGACGCAGACGGGTGCCCAGGGTGCGCAGACCGCGACTCGCCATGTAGGCGGTGTCGGCATCGACCATCTGACCCATCAGATAGGAGTTCTCGCGCAGCTGATCGATACAGCGTGCATTGGCTACGGCGGTGCCGATCATCGCATCGCTGTGGCCAATCAGATATTTGGTGCCGGCCTGAATGGAGATATCGACGCCGTGCGCCAGAGCATTAAATAAAATCCCGGCTGCCCAGGTATTGTCGAGCATGATGATCGCGTCGGGTGCGCGGGCGCGAACGGCCGCGACGATCGCCGGGATATCCTGCACTTCCATGGTGATGGAGGCGGGCGACTCAAGGAAAACCACCCGGGTGTTAGGCTGCACAAGCTCAGCGATTTCGCTGCCCATAGTGTGATCGAACCAGCCCGTCGACACCTGCATTTTCGCCAGAATCTTTGTGCAGAAGTCCTGCGTCGGTTCATAGACCGCGCCGCTCATCAGCACATGATCGCCAGCTTCCACAAAGGCCAGAATCGCGTTCGCCACCGCTGCCGCGCCACAGGGGTAGAGCACGCAGCCTGCGCCCCCTTCCAGCTCGGTCATCGCATCCTGCAGCGCAAAGTGGGTGAGGGTGCCCCGGCGGCCATAAAAGAGTTCGCCTTTTGCCCGGCCTGCGGTGGCGCGTTTTTTCTCCGCAACGCTATCGAAAACCAGCGAGGAGGCGCGCTGAATGACTGCATTCACCGAACCCTGGGTATAACGCTTACTGCGTCCTGCGCTAACGAGCGTGGTATCAATTTTTCTGGTGGTCATGAGTCGCCTTTGCCGCTTCTGACTAAGCCCTCACGTTATCATGAAACGACCAGCAGGGTTGAGACTCAATGGCGATTATAAGAGTGCGTCGCAGCATAAAAAAACGGGCCCGCGAACGGGCCGCTTTTATTGTGCTACATCACGCCCATCAGGTGGGGTAACCAGAGTGAAATGGCAGGGATATAGGTAATCAGCATCAGCACCAGGAACAGCATGCCGTAGAAGGGCAGCATCTCGCTGACCACCTGTTCAATCTTCTGCTTACTTACCGCGCTGGCCACAAACAGCACCGTGCCGACCGGCGGCGTAATCAGCCCGATCCCCAGGTTGGTCAGCATGATCATGCCGAAGTGAACCGGATCGATGCCCAGCGCGGTCGCTACCGGCAGCAGCACCGGGGTCAGGATCAGGATCAGCGGTGCCATATCCATCAGCGTTCCCACCACCAGCAACAGGATGTTGATGCACATCAGAATCACATATTTGTTATCGGAGAGGCTGGTGAAGGCTTCTGTAATCAGGGTCGGCAGCTGCATAAAGGTCATGACCGCCCCGAAGCCTGCCGCAAAGGCGATCAGCACCATAACGATGGTGACGGTTTTAATGGTGCGGAACAGCAGGATGTGCAGCTGCCGCCATTTGAAATCGCGGTAGATAAACATCGTCACAAAGAAGGCCCAGAGACAGGCGATGGCGGCAGATTCCGAGGCGGTAAAGATGCCGGAGAGGATGCCCCCCATGATGATCACCACGGTAAACAGCCCCCAGAACGCATCGAAGAAGATCTTCAGCGCCTGACGAAACGGGATCCGTTCACCTTTGGGGTAGCCGCGTTTACGGGCAAAGCCCAGACACATCACCATAAGGCAGGCCGCCAGCAGCAGGCCAGGGAAAATCCCGGCAACAAACAGGGAGGAAATAGTCACCATGCCGCCCGTCGCCAGTGAATAGATGACCGAGTTATGACTGGGGGGCGTCAGCACCGCCTGCACCGAGCCGCTGGCGGTGACGGCGGCGGCAAAATCCCGTGGATAGCCTTTCTCCTCCATCTGCGGGATCATCACCGAGCCAATCGAGGCGGTATCCGCTACCGATGAACCGGAGATCGCGCCAAAGAAGGTCGAGGCGACGATATTCACCAGGGAGAGCCCGCCGCGAATAAAGCCGACAAAGATATAGGCGAAGTTGACCAGCCGCCGGGCAATGCCGCCCTCTGCCATAATCGCGCCAGCCAGAATAAAGAACGGGATGGTCAGCAGCGAAAACTTGTTGATGCCGTTAGTCACCTGAATCACCACCGCCTCCAGCGGCAGATCGATCCACCACGCCCCGATAAAGGCGCTGAGGCCGACGGCGAAGGCGACCGGAAAGCCCACCATCAGCAATACCAGCAAACTGCCTATCAGAATCAATGCATCCATTTTTCTGCTCCGCGTTAGTGGGTGCCGCCCAGCGAGACGATCGGCCGCTGGCTCTGATCGCCGTTCAGCAATCGCTCAATGACAAACAGCAGGGTAAAGATCGCGCCGATCGGGATCGGCAGGTAGATCTCGCCGTATGTTATCGCGGGCAGTGCCGCGAGACTCTGCCCCCACATCGCTTCACACAGGCTGTAGCTGGCCTGAAAGATCACCAGGCAGGTGACGATCATCAGCAAATCGCTGACGCGCAGCATCAGGCGCTGTCCGGCGGGTGACAGGCGATCGGTGATCATCGACACGCAGATATGGGTTCCGGCGCGCAGGCCCACCGGTGCGCCGATAAACGTAAAAATGATCATGCAGATAATGGCGACCGGTTCCGGCCAGGAGAGGGCACTGTTCATCACGTAACGGGCGAAGATCCCAATCGGGATCACCGTCACCATGATCAGCAGCGCCACAGCGGCCACCAGCATACAGAGCAGATAAAGCCCATCCATCAGACGCGTATAAGCAGTCATAATTGATACCTGATTAAGCACGCCACACGGCAGTGTGGCGCCGGGATTATTTCACCTCAGCGATCCGGGTCATCAGATCCTGATATTTGCCGCCAAACTGATCGCGCACCGGCTGCGTCGCTTTAACGAAATAGTCGCGGTCGGTCTGCTGGAACGTGACGCCGCCCGCCTTCATCTTCGCGATCGAGTCGTCGGTGTAGGTCGCCCAGAGCTGGCGCTCTTCATCCTGCGCCTCTTTACCGAGCTTCTTCAGCAGCGCCTGATCGTCGGGCTTCAGGCGATCCCAGGCGCGTTTTGAATAGAGGATCATCTCCGGCTGAATAAAGTGGCCGCTGAGGGTGTAATACTTCGCCACCGGCAGATAGTTGTGGGCCACAAAGGTCGGGGGGTTGTTCTCGGTGCCATCGACCACGCCGGTCTGCATGGCGCTGAACACTTCACTGACGCCCATCGCCACCGGGTTTGCGCCCATCGCTTTCAGCGTTGCCAGCGAGATGGCGCTGTTCTGCACCCGGATCTTCATCCCTTTGAGATCCCCGGGCTGCGCGAGGGGCTTTTTGGTGATCATGTTGCGCTCACCGGCGTCGGTCCAGCCGAGAAAGACCATGCGGGCGTTGGGATCGTTATCGAACCGGCTGGCGATCTCGCGACCTATCTCACCATCCAGAACCTTGTGCATGTGGTCAACGTCGCGAAAAATATAGGGCAGCGTCAGCACGCTGGTTTCCGGGGCAATCGAGGTCACCGGTGCCAGCGAAACGCGGATCATATCGATGGCGCCGAGCTGCACCTGTTGCAGCGTCTGGTCTTCATCACCCAGCACACCACCGGCATAGATCTTCATCTCCAGCCGTCCGTCGGTAGCCTGTTTCAGTTTGTCACCCATATGCTGCAGAGCGACCACCGTCGGATAGCCCGCGGGCTGCACTTCGGCAACTTTAATGACCTGTGCCTGGGCGGCAGCGCTCATCATCATCACCGCCAGGGCAGTCGCCAGGCCTGTTTTTGTCATTCTCATTATATTGTCTCCCGCAGAGGTAGGACGGCCCGGGATTGGGGCAAACCGGAGAGGGCCGTGAGGAGCCAGCATAGTGAAAACCGGCCTGAGTAAAATGCAGCGATGCTGATTGAATGAATTCCATCACATTTTGAAACGTTGTTTTAATAAATTTTCATGCAACTTCACATTTTAGAAACATCCGGGCATATGTCCTCTGAAAGCGGTCGCAGACAGCGCCGTCGCCCGACGGCTGTTTGTAAATACTAATGAGAACTACTATCAATTCGGCACCAGTTTGCTATTATTTGCGCTTGTTTTGCATCCCTGAATCAGAAGTTGGAGAAGCAGCGTGGTAGCCAGTGAGTTGATGCAAACGGACCTCTCCGTTTGGGGCATGTATCAACATGCCGATATCGTGGTAAAGGTGGTTATGATTGGCCTGTTGCTGGCCTCTGTCGTAACCTGGGCGATCTTCTTCGGCAAATATGCCGAACTCAGCGCGGCGAAGCGTCGCCTGAAGCGCGAGCAGCAGGCGCTGGGCGAAGCCCGCACTCTCAATGACGCCGCCCGCATCGCCCGGTCGTTTACCGGTCACAGCCACAGCGCGGTGCTGCTGAACGATGCGCAGAACGAACTTGCGCTGTCGGCGGGTGTGGAAGACACCAACGGCATCAAAGACCGCACCAGCTTCCGCCTGGAGCGCCGCGTCGCAGCTTTCAGCCGCCACGCCGGACGCGGCAACGGTTTCCTGGCCACCATCGGTTCGGTGGCGCCGTTCGTAGGGCTGTTCGGCACCGTCTGGGGCATCATGAACAGTTTTATCGGCATCGCAAAAACCCAGACCACCAACCTTGCCGTGGTCGCGCCAGGCATCGCCGAAGCGCTGCTGGCGACCGCGGTCGGCCTGGTGGCGGCTATTCCGGCGGTGGTGATCTACAACGTGTTTGCCCGCATGATCGCTAACTATAAAGCCTCGCTGGGCGATGTGGCCGCTCAGGTCATGCTGCTGCAAAGCCGTGATATCGACCTCGGCACCGTTGCCCCGGATGTTCCGCGTCCCGCCACCGCTCAGAAACTGCGGTTAGGGTAAGCACCGATGGCAATGCGATTAAACGACGACCTGGAGACACAGGGTGAAATGCACGAGATCAACGTGACGCCGTTTATCGACGTTATGCTGGTCCTGCTGATCATCTTTATGGTGGCCGCGCCTCTGGCGACGGTCGACGTGCGGGTCAATCTGCCCGCATCAACCAGCGCGCCGCAGCCACGACCGGAAAAGCCGGTCTACCTGTCGATCAAGGCGGATAAGCAGCTTTATGTCGGCAACGACCGCGTGACGTCCGATTCGCTGGTGAACGTACTGACCAGCCAGACCCAGGGTAATAAAGAGACCACCATCTTTTTCCAGGCAGATAAGTCGGTGGACTATGAAACGCTGATGAGCGTGATGGATAAGCTGCGCACCGCGGGCTACCTGAAAATCGGTCTGATGGGTATGGAAACCGTGAAGAAATAGCGGGTTATCCGTCCGCTGAACAGGGCGACGGCTTCCGTCGCCTTTTTTTATGGCTGCGCGCCAGCCACACAAAATCAGGCCAACCGACGATCGCACCGATCGGTTATGCTGGCTGAGCTGAATTGTTAATTTGTTGTTACCTATGTACATAGTTTTGTAAAGTGCAATGGTGAGCCTGGTCACATTATTCCTGACGCAGGCAGGCTAAAACGGCTAAAAAACAACAGGAAGCCGTTATGAGTCACACCCCGTCTTTACAAAAACCACCCAAAAGTGCCGCCCGAACGATCTTTAACGTCACCAGTGGTAACTTCCTGGAGATGTACGATTTCATGGTCTTTGGCTACTACGCGACCGCGATAGCCAAAACCTTCTTCCCTGGCGATGATCCCTTTGCCTCCCTGATGCTGACCCTGATGACCTTTGGCGCGGGCTTCCTGATGCGCCCGCTGGGGGCGATCGTTCTGGGTGCCTACATCGACCATCATGGCCGTCGCAAAGGATTGCTGCTGACGCTGAGCCTGATGGCAATCGGCACGCTGACCATCGCGCTGGTGCCAGGCTACGCGACCCTGGGCGCGGCGGCACCGATCCTGATTCTGCTGGGGCGACTGCTGCAGGGCTTCTCGGCGGGTGTTGAGCTGGGCGGCGTGTCGGTCTATCTGGCGGAAGTGGCCCCCAAAGGGCGCAAAGGCTTTTTCGTCAGCTGGCAGTCGGGCAGTCAGCAGATTGCGGTGATCTTCGCTGCGCTGCTGGGGCTGATGCTGAACCACCTGCTGGCGAAAGAGGCAGTCACGGAGTGGGGCTGGCGCATCCCGTTTGTGGTCGGCTGTCTGATTGTGCCGTTCCTGTTCTATATCCGCCGGATGCTGGAGGAGACCGAAGCATTCAGCAAACGCAAACACCACCCGAGCATGACGGAAATCATGCGGTCGGTGGCGAGCAACTGGGCGCTGGTGCTGGCGGGGATGCTGATGGTGGTCACCACCACGGTGATGTTCTACATGATCACTGCGTTTACCCCTACCTTTGGCAAAACTGTGCTGATGATGAGCGACAGGCAGGCGTTTATGGTGACGCTCTGCGTCGGCCTCTCAAACCTTTTCTGGCTGCCGCTGATGGGGGCGCTGTCCGATCGCGTCGGACGCCGCCCGCTGCTGATCGTCTTTACGCTGCTGATGATTGTCACCACCTGGCCGGTGCTGCACTGGATGGTGGGCTCGGCCAGTTTCGCCCATCTGCTGGAAGCGGAGCTGTGGCTGTCGTTCCTCTACGCCAGCTATAATGGCGCGATGGTGGTCTATCTGGCGGAAATTATGCCTGCCGAGGTGCGTGCTGCCGGTTTCTCAATGGCTTACAGCCTGGCAACGGCGCTGTTTGGCGGCTTCACCCCGGCCATCTCCAGCTATCTGATCCACGCCACCGGTGATAAGGCGATGCCGGGCGTCTGGCTGACCTTTGCGGCCGTCTGCGGGCTGATCGGCACGCTGCTGATTGGCCGGATGGTGAAGCAGTATCAGCTGCGTCACCGCACCGCACCGGTCAGCGCCTCGCTCTAAAACGACAAATCGACCACCACGCTGTCGCTGTAGTTTCCGGCTGGCGGCGTGCTCTGCGAAGTCAGGATGCGCGCGGTGTAGTTATAGCCGCGCGTCAGTCCATCCGCTGACACCGCCGAGGAGATCGTACTGCTCCAGCGTTCCGTTCCTGCCGACCCCCAGCGATTGCTGCTGGATCCTTTATAGATCTCATAGCTCAGACGATTAGCCCCGCTGGCCATATTTCGCACGCTGCCCACCGGATAACTGCCATTGCTCAGTCCGACCGTATAGGTGCTGCCTTTGCTGCACAGGACATTAATGGTCTGCGTAACGGCGGAGAAACTGCCGACCAGCGGCGCACTGCCAAAGCTGATATTGGGCGAGGTAATCGTCGTACAGTCATTGGTGAGGATGGCGGTGAGGTTGATCGGGATGACGCCGCTGCCGTTCTGTTCGCTTAAGCAGAGCCCCCCTATCGCGATGCTGGTGCAGATGCGGTACGTCACCGCCATATTCAGCGTCACCTGATATGTCCCGGCGGCCACCACCTGGCCGGGCACCGTTCGCAGATAGACCGGAATGGCAAAGTTCAGGCTGCCCAGCAACCCCGCCAGGTTGATCAGGGTCTGGGATCCATAGACGAACGGCGTGCCGCCAATCGTCAGTTCGCTGGCGCAGGCTGAGTCGGTACAGAGCCGGACCGGCACATTGTCGCTGCCGGTGTCACCGCTGCGCTTTAATATCCCGCGCGTGCCGTTACTGTTGGTCGCGCCCGTCAGCTGAAAGGTGATCTGGTTATTGCCCAGCAGCGACACGGCGGACCCTGACCCGCAGTTGACGTTGGCATTGGTGGTCACTGAACTGATGGTGGTGTTCGCCACAAAGGTAGAGACCGATCCGAAGCTGGCGCTGGAGGCGGGCAGGGAACAGGCGGCGTAGCCCAGCGAGGGCAGCAGCAGCAGGCCAGCCAGTAGCAGAGATCTCATCATGGTTGCGCTCCGTAGAGAGGATCAGCGGAAGTGGCGCTGCCTGTCGCCGGGGGCGGCAGCGCACAGGTCAGGGGACCGTAGGTTTTCAGCGCCTGCGGCTGACCGCTGGCGATGCGCAGTTCGGTTTCACAGCGGCGACCGTCGGGCGTCAGCACCGCAATCGGGTTACTGGCGGTGAGATTTTCCATCCAGACGAGTCCATCCCAGCCGACATATTCGGTGGGACGGCCGGGACGCAGCACCTGGCTGGAGACCGGCAGCGGCTGCCTCCGGCTGTCGAGCAGGATCACACTGGCCGAGCGCAGCTTCTCTACCGGGAAATCGAGCAGGTAGCCGCTCTGGCGTTTCACCGCGAAGCGCTGCTCCACCCGAGGGGGCGTCATATCGGCGGGCAGATCGAGCGTGTCAATATCATAGCGGGCCGGGTAGTAGCTGCTGATGGCGGGCACCAGCAGGTAGCCCTGCTGACTGGTGCGGCCCATCGGCTGATTTTCGTAGCGGACGGTCACGTCGGGGTAGCGGGTTTTCACCAGCACAAAGGCGTCATTGATCGCATTAGCGGCAAAGAGATGATTGTCCATCAGCACCAGCGCGCCGGAGAGATCGGCCCACTGCGTCAGGTTTTCATTGTCGCCGTAGAAGCCCGCCGAAGTGTCGATCTGATTGTTGCGATAGCGCAGGCTGCCCTGACGATAGTCACCGCTGTTACCGCTCTGATTCGCCCAGCCCGCATCCCAGGCAATGCCGCCGTCGCTGGGCATGGCGCGGGAAGCATAGAGGCGCTGGCTGTCGCGGCCGCGCTGATCGCGTTCGGTGCTGATCGCGGCGCTGCCCTGTTCGCCAAACGGGATCACCAGCGAAATAGCGCCGGTCCAGCTCTTCTCCTGCTGATCGCGGCTGGCGGAGACATAGAGGCTGCTGTTGCCCCAGAGGTTTTTGCTCCAGGAGAGGTTCCACAGCCGGGTGCGATCGCCCTGGCCGTCCGTGATATCGATAAAGGCGGCCCCCACGCTGCCAAAGCGGTTCAGTGAGACGCTGGCACTGTACTGCGCGCTGCGGCGCGACAGCGCGTAGCGGCGGCTGTCCGGCAGGCCTCCGGCACGACTGCCGACCAGTGCCAGGTTGCCGAACGTGCTGCTGCGCTGGATCTGCTGCGTGCCGAGGTTGAACCAGCGATTGTTGTACTGGTATCCCCAGCTATATTGTCTGCCGTTGTCGCCCTCAAGCTGGCTCTGGGCTACCGCACCGTTGACCACGCCCCAGCTGCCAACGCGCAGCTGCCCGCCGACGCCACCCATCGCCAGGCTTTTGCTGCCTTCGGCGTGGCTCTCCAGCGTCAGCCAGTCGGTCATGCCGTATCGCCAGGATCCGCTGGCGGCGGCAGCACCATAATCGAAGTTGCGGATACCGTAGTTTTGGCGGATCGCGCCTGCAGAGAGCGCGTAGTCAGACAGTCCCGGCTTCAGCAGACTACTGGAGACATAAAACGGCATGGTGGTGGTGACGCGACGTCCCACCGCGTCGGTGGTAGTGATCACGGCGTCACCCGCGCCGTTAACAAAGGGCACATTGGTCATCGACCAGGGGCCTGGCTGCACATTTGCCTGGCTGGATCGATAGCCGTTAATAAAAAGATCGACGGTAGAGGGCACGGCGGCCTGGCCGGAGAAGGCGGGCAGCGGATAGGTCACCAGATCGGGGCGGACACTGAAGTCGCGGCCCACCTGCAGGCCGCCGAGCCGCACGCTGCTGCTCCACGCCAGCGAGTCGGTGACCAGGTCGCCGACCCGCCAGCTCATCGCCGTGTTCTCATCGTCGCGACTCCACCAGCTGTCATAACGGATATAGCCATCGTCCTGATAGGTGGTCTGGCCTTCGAGCTGCTGCAGCCAGACGCCATTGCTGGAGAGGTGTCCGGCCTCCCCGAACAGGCGCAGCTCATTCCAGAGCGAGAGGCGGGTGCCGCTGTTGTCGGTGCGGCTGGCGTAGAGATCGTAGTTAATCAGTGCGCCGCGGCTGGTGCGTCCAGGATAGCGTGGCCCGTTTTTCGCCTCGCCGATCACCTGACCCGGCAGCCACGCGGGCGGCACGGTGAGCAGCAGCCGCTGCCGTGCCGCGTCATACTCCACCTTTACCGCCTGCAGGCTGCTGACATCGACCAGCGCCTCAGCGCCCAGCTTCTCCGCTGGCAAACCGGCACGCTGCAGATCGCCACTGCGCAGCCGGAAATGTCCGTCGCGCTGCTCGACCGGCACGATTTTGCCGTTGGCCTGCTGGTTAACCACCAGCTCCAGCATATATTGCTGCGCGTCGCCCTGGCTCTGCAGGCTGGGCGGCGGCGGCAGGGCGGAGTAAGTCTCCGCCCGCAGCGCGTCGGGCGCGGCGGTGCAGAGGAGGCTGGCGACCGCCAGCGCACAGGGATGCAGGGAGAAAGATCGCATTCAGCGCTTACTTCTGAGCCGCGCTACGCCACTGCTTTTTATTCACTTCTGCGCTGAGTTCACCACTGACCGGTGAGCTGAGGGGCCAGCGGTGATTGCTCTCCGCCAGCACGTAACCATAGAGGCCTTCTCCCAGTCGGCGACCGCCAATCGTCACATTGCTCAGCCGGGCATGGCCGTTGCCGCTGTTCGTCAGCTGAAGCCAGCGCCTGCCGCCCTCGCTGACCTGCTGCCAGCGCAGCGCCGGGCGCACGCTGTCGGCGGTGACGCCCTGACCATACACAAACAGCGGCACCGAGTAGCGCATCTGGAAAGTCAGCCCGGCCTGGTTTTCACCGGGATTGCGCGGCGTCGGGATCTCATCCAGTACCACCCGATAGGCCCGCTCTTTACCGGCCGCAGGCGCGGTCTGTTTGATCAGCCTCACCAGCTGTTTCTGACCCGGCTCCATCCGCACCATCGGTGGACTGGCGACCACCTCCTGCTGGGTCTGATACTGCTCCTGGCCATTAATCTGCTGCCAGCTGAAGATCCGGACCTGCATCATGGTGGTGCTGTTTCCGCGATTCTCCAGCCAGAGTTCGCTGGCTTTCTCCTCGGGATTGATGGCGGGGTCGATGGGCCAGATCATCACCGAGTTAGCGGCAAAGGCCGGTGAGAGCAGGCCGGAACTCAGCAGTAACAGCAGGGCGCGCAGTGGCTTCATGTGCATATCCTTATTTTATTGCCTCACCAGCTCAGGGTGACGGTCAGCGTGTCGGTATAGACGCCCGCGCGTGCAGTGCCGGGAAGTTTCAGCTGGCCGTAGATCGGCAGCGTAATGTTGCTGGCATTGCTGTAGCTCAGTGGCACCGACTGATTAACCGGGATCACCGAGGTGCGGCTGGCGTCACTAAAGAGCGTATAGGGAACGGTACTGCTGAAACCGGGCAGCTTCAGGTTGCGGGTGGTGGTGAAATTACTGCCCTGATTGATGCTCAAGTTCAGCGTGGTGCCCGGCGTACAGGCCAGGTTAATGGAGGTGCTCTGCACAAAGCTGGCGTTGACGGTATTGGCTGACACGCCAGATTGCGAACCGAAATCAAGCGCACCGAAAACGCCGGTGTTGGTGCCGGAGATCACGCAGCCTGCCACAATCGACGCGGTGACCTGGAAGGTGCTGGTCGGCAGACCCCAGGCGCGGAGGCTGCCTGTCAGCAGCGTCAGGCCACACGCGATCGTCAGGCAGGCTCGCCAGAGAACCACCTTTTCTGTCCTGCAGCAGCAGTTAATAGTTCACGGCGACGTTGATCGTATCGGTGTAAGTACCGGCAGGGATCAGCGGATTAAAACCACCGCCCACCACCCGGCCGTAGATGGCGTAGTTGGTGCCCAGCGTCGGATCGGAGGTGCCGCTGGCCGCGATCGGCGTATTGTTCGCGATTGCGGTCGTAAAAGAGGCGTCACTGTAGAGGGTATAGGCGATGCCCTGCGCATTGTTCGATCCCAGCAGCAGATAGCGGGGGGAGGCAGAGGCAGTACCGTAAATCGTGGCGGGTGCCGCATTGCTGCTGGTCACCACTACGTTGTAGTCCTGACCGGTAGTGCAGCGCACAAAAATACCGTTACCCGCCGCGCCGACAAGGGTGGCATTCAGGGTATCAAAGGTGGCTGCGCTGCTGCCGAAGTTCAGGGTACCGAAGTTAACACCGGCTGTAGCGGACTGGCCATTGACCAGGCACCCGGTGGTCAGTGTCAGGGTGGCGTTGATCGTTCCCGAGGTCGTCGCCGCCTGGGTTAATGCGGGAAGGGCGACAGTAAACCCTGCAGCGGCAATAAGAAAAAGCTTGAGTTTCATAATATTTCCTTACGGATTATCGAGAGTCAGTGCTTTTTCACCCGGTGTTAATTAATAATTCAACCCAAAAAAAGGAAATAAAAACAGCAGAGCGGTCGGCGCCGCAGTCATAAGAAAAATCTTAGGCTTAAGAGTGATGATTTATATCAGTTTTACTTACTATAGATCAGTTAAAGCGTTCCGCGAAGCACGGGCTTTTATTTTTCCCTAATCTAATGCGCGTCCTGGCCGATAACCCAGTAACAGCAAGGCGTAAAGCGAGACGGCAAAACGAAATTGCCCGCTATTTTTGGCCGCTGGCACGCTTTCTGCTTCGGTGATATGTTCCTGTACCAATCAGACAAAATAACGTTTTACCGGCTGGCACCGCTGGCGGGTAATAAGATGCAGCATAGAGAAAGCCTGCGTCTGCGGGCACGTTTGGCCGGAACTTAAGAACCAAAAATACCGGCATTTATCTGCTTTCACCCGTTGGGTGCTTTTTTAATGACTTTTAAAGACTGTACACAGCACCCGTTTTTCCACGGGTGGTGAGGAGTTATCTATGTTGCCTGTCACCTGGGATAGCGTTCTGATCTGCGTTTCGCTGCTCGTGGCCTTTATTGCCTCTTTTACTGCGCTGGATACCGCCGGACGCGTAGCGGTTTCCCGTGGCTGGCGCGCCCGGTTCTGGCTGCTGGTGGGCGGAACCACTATGGGCATCGGCGTCTGGGCGATGCATTTTATCGGTATGCTGGCGATGATGATGCCTATGACGATGCGCTACGACATCCGGCTGACGATCTTCTCGCTGCTGGTGGCGATCCTGACGTCGATGCTGGCCTTTGGTCAGACGGTGGGTGGGCTGCATCTTACCCGACAGCGACTGCTGCGCGGCAGCCTGATCCTGGGCTCCGGGGTAGTGGTGATGCACTATCTCGGCATGTGTGCGCTGCTGGTTGAACCGCGACCCGAATGGAATGGGCTGCTGGTGGCGCTTTCGGTGCTGATTGCATTTGTCGCCTCCGGCGTGGCGCTCTGGCTGGCGTTTCATCTGCGCAAGGGCGATCACCATCTGCTGCTGATGCGGGGGCTGGCCTCGCTGGTGATGGGGATCGCGATTGCCGGTATGCACTATGTGGGCATGGCGGCGGCGACATTCAGTGACGACAGTACGATGCAGGCGCACGGTCTCAGTAATCCGGGGCTGGCGGTGTGGGTGACGCTGATTACGCTCTCGATTCTGGGGATCACGCTGCTCTGCTCGATGCTGGATGCGCAGATGCGCGCCGCCCGGCTGGCGACGCGACTCAGGCAGGCGAACAAGGAGCTGCGGCAGCTGGCGCTGCATGACAACCTGACCGCGCTGCCCAATCGGGTCATGCTGGAGCAGCAGCTCGATCAGGCGATCAAAAAAGCGATGCTTAACGGGCATCGCATTGCCGTGATCTATATGGATCTTGACGGCTTCAAGGCCGTGAATGACACCTGGGGTCATCACGTCGGCGATCGGCTGCTGATGGCGGTTGCGGAACGGCTGCGCAGCCAGCTCAGCGAGACGATGCTGCTGGCGCGTCTGGGCGGTGATGAATTTGTGCTGATGGTTAAGGGATGCGATATCAGCGTGGCCTGCCAGCTGGCGCAAAGACTGGTAAACGTGATCGGCGCGCCGTTTGAATTTGACCGCTATGTCCTGCACGTTTCGCTCAGCGCGGGCATTGCGATCTTTCCCCTGCACGGCCGCAATCGTCAGGAGCTGATGTTTAACGCCGACGCGGCGATGTACCACACTAAACACAGCGGGCGCAACGGCTGGTGCCTGTTTGAGCTGGCTATGAGCGCCGCAACGCAGCATCAGCTGGAGCTGACCAACGACCTCTGGGAGGCGCTGGATCGCCAGCAGATGCGCCTGTTCTATCAGCCGAAATTTCGTTCCGGCGGCACACGCCTGATGGGATTTGAGGCCCTGCTGCGCTGGCAGCATCCGCAGCGCGGCCTGCTGACGCCTGAGATGTTTCTGCCGCGTGCCGAAAAAACCGGGCAGATTGTGGCGCTCGGCAACTGGGTGATCGAGGAAGCCTGTCGTCAGCTCAGCATCTGGCACAACCAGGGCCACAGTGAATGGACTGTCTCGGTCAACCTCTCCGCGCTGCAGTTCCATCAGCGCGATCTGCTGTTTATCCTGACCCAGACGCTGACCCGTTATCAGTTACCGGGCTGCGCGCTGATGCTGGAGGTCACCGAAGCGATCGCGATGCGCGATCCCGCGTTCAGCCAGCAGCGTATCCGCGAACTGCAGCAGGCGGGCGTCAGCATCGCGATCGACAATTTCGGCATCGGCTATGCCAATCTGCTGCATCTGAAAGATCTGGATGCCAGCGAACTTAAGATCGATCGCAGCTTTATTAACTGCCTGCGGCCCGGCAGTGAAGATGCGACGGTGGTCAGCGCCATGCTGACGCTGGCGCAGAGTCTCAACCTGCGGATGGTGGCGGAAGGTGTCGAGACGGAAGAGCAGCAGCATCTGCTTACCAGCCTGGGCTTTGATGCGCTGCAGGGCTATCTGCTGGGCAAGCCGACGCCAGCAGACCGGGTGGAAGTGTTTGGCCTCATGGCCCGGCAACCCCCGATGGCGTCGGCGTCAGGCTGACGATAATGGACGATAACGATAGGTTTCGGCACTTACAATGAGTGGAAACCTGCGGCGTTAACGGCTCATCAGCCGTCACGCCGCGCCGATAATAACGAAAACAGTCACAAAAACCTCTGTTCAACGCCAGACGCGGCTTTACCCGGGAATGCACAATGTTAGCAACCTCATACGACTCTTTTATCGTCATCGTCTCGATTCTTGTCGCGATGCTGGCCTCGTTTACCGCCTTAGATATGGCCGGCCGGGTGGTGCATTCGACCGGCAAAGTGGCCCTGGTCTGGCTGTTTGGCGGCGGTTTTTCCATGGGCATTGGCATCTGGGCGATGCACTTTATCGGCATGCTGTCGATGAACATGGATATGGTCATGAGCTACGACGCCGCACTCACGGCGTTATCGGCCGCTATCGCCGTGTGTGCCTCTATCTTTGCGCTGTGGCTGGTCTGCCATGGCGAACTGCCTCTGCGACGGCTGGCGGGGGGAGCTCTCATCCTCGGCAGCGGCGTGGTGGCGATGCACTACACCGGCATGGCGGCCCTGATGTTCTCTCCTGGCATCGTCTGGAAATGGGGCTGGGTGGCGCTGTCGGTGGTGATCGCGCTGGCCGCTTCCGGCGCGGCGCTGTGGCTGGCGTTTAACCTGCGTGAAGGGAGAACCGGCCGGATCACCATGCTGCGCATCGGCGCCTCGATCGTGATGGGATGCGCGATTGCGGGGATGCACTACACGGGCATGGTGGCGGCAGAGTTTCCCGCTCACAGTCATTCCGTCGGACAGGGGGTCAACAGTGACTGGCTGGCGATTCTGGTCACGGTGGTCACGCTCTCCATCCTGGGCATCACGCTGCTGGTGTCGATGCTGGATGCGCGGCTCCAGGCGCGCACCTCGCTTCTCGCCAGTTCGCTGGCGGAGGCCAACCGCGAGCTGGCGCAACTGGCGCTGCACGATAACCTCACGCGGCTGCCAAACCGCATTCTGCTGGAAGATCGGCTGGAGCAGGCGATCAACAAAGCGAATCGCGAACAGACGCAGTTTGCGCTGATGTTTATGGATCTCGACGGCTTCAAGGCGGTGAACGATGCCTTCGGCCACCATGTTGGCGACAGCCTGCTGGTAGGCGTAACCGAGCGGATGAGTCAGCAGATGACCGGCTACTACACGCTGGCGCGGCTGGGCGGCGATGAGTTTGTGCTGCTGGCAGAAATCGAGGATCCCAACGATGCGGCGACCATCGCCGACAAGCTGGTAAAAGCGGTGGACTGCCCGTTCGATATCTCCCGCTACGAGCTGGTGGTGTCGCTGAGTATCGGCATCGCGGTCTACCCCGGCGATGGAGTGGATGAGCGTGAGCTGATGTTTAACGCCGATGCGGCGATGTATCACACCAAAAACAACGGCCGCAACGGCTACACCTTCTTCCAGCCCTCCATGAACATCCAGGCGCAGAGCCAGCTTCAGCTCAACAACGATCTCTGGCAGGCGCTGGACAATCAGGAGCTGCGGCTCTTCTATCAGCCTAAATATTGCGCCCCGCGTGGCCCGATCCTCGGTTTTGAGGCGCTGCTGCGCTGGCAGCATCCGCATCACGGCCTGCTGTCGCCCGATAAATTCCTGCCGATGGCGGAAAAGACCGGCATGATTGTCAGCATCGGTAACTGGGTGATCCACGAAGCGTGCCGGCAGCTGCGTCAGTGGCATCTGCAGGGCCATCCGGACTGGTCGATCGCGGTAAACCTGTCGCCGTTACAGTTTGAACAGGCGAATCTGGTTGAAATCGTGACAGAGGCGCTGCAAAAGCATCAGATCCCGGCTGAGCAACTGACGCTGGAGGTGACCGAAACCACCGCGATGCGCGATCCGGATGCGAGCGTGCGCATCCTCACCGAGCTGACCCGGCTGGGTGTCAAAGCCTCGATCGATGACTTTGGCACCGGCTACTCCAGCCTGCTCTATCTGAAGCGACTGCCGGCCAGTGAACTCAAGATCGACCGGGCGTTTGTCAGCGAACTGCAGCATCAGAAAGAGGATGCCACTATCGTCTCGGCGATTGTGGCCCTGGCGCAGTCGCTGCAACTGAAGGTGGTGGCCGAGGGGGTAGAAACCGCCGAACAGCAGGCTTTCCTGACCCGCCTGGGCTGCAATATGTTGCAGGGCTATCTGCTGGGCAGGCCGGTTCCGCCTGAGCGGGTGCCGGAAATGGCGAACTTTGTGGCGGAAGAGATTGAAGAGGCGGTCGCCAGCGTAAGCCACTCTGCAGACGCCGACGAGCCGCTGATGCCGCAGGTCGCCTCCCTCTGACGCGCCGCTGGCCGGGCAGAGAAGCTTCTCTATCCGGCCGATAAGCGACGCGTAGCGCCTGTCATTGATCGCTGTGCGTGGTAAAGTCTCGCGGTTAAACAAGGAGAGGTCACCCGTGGCGAAATACCAGCGATTGATGGATGAGATTCAGCAACAGATAGAGGCCGGTATCTGGCTGCCGGGCACCCGTTTGCCGTCGCTGCGTCAGCAGGTGGCGCAGCAGGGCGTCAGCCTGATGACGGTGCTTCATGCCTATGAGTTGCTGGAGAGTCAGGGCTGGATCGTCTCGCGTCCCCAGTCGGGCTATTACGTGGCGCCGCGTGCCCTGGCCCCCGCGCCGCTGAGCGTGGCGATCAGCGAACAGGTCGATATCAACGGCTTCGTGTTCGATGTGCTTCAGGCGACGCGCGATCCCGCCATCGTCCCATTTGGCTCCGCCTTTCCCGATCCCGCGCTCTTTCCGCAGCGCCAGCTGATGCGCTCGCTGGCGAACGTCTCACACCATCTGACCCCCACCGATGCGCTGCACAACCTGCCACCCGGCAACGCCACGCTGCGGCAGCTGCTGGCACAGCGTTATGCGCGGCAGGGCATCACTCTGTCGCCGGATGAGATTGTGATCACCAGCGGGGCGCTGGAGGCGCTGAACCTCAGCCTGCAATCCCTGACGGAGCCGGGCGACTATGTGGTGATTGAACAGCCGGGCTTTTATGGAGCGCTGCAGGCGATCGAGCGGCTCAGGCTCAAGGCGCTGGCGATCCCGGTGGACGCCAGAGAGGGCATCGATCTGGTGCAGCTGGAGGAGGCCCTGCAGCGCTGGCCGGTAAAAGCCTGCTGGCTGATGACCACGCTGCAGAACCCGCTCAGCGTCACCCTGACCCCGGAGCGTAAGCAGCAGCTGGTGGCGCTGCTGGCGCGGTATCAGGTGCCGATGATCGAAGACGATGTGTATGCCGAACTCTGGGCCGGAGATGTGCCGCCGCTGCCAGCCAAAGCCTGGGATCGTCAGGGAAACGTGCTGCACTGCGGGTCGTTCTCGAAATCGCTGGTGGCGGGATTCCGCGTCGGCTGGGTCGCCGCAGGCCAGCATGCGCAGCGGATCCAGCGCCTGCAGCTGATGAGTACGCTCTCAACCAGCGCGCCGATGCAGCTGGCGCTGGCCGATTTTCTCGCCACGCGGCGTTACGACACCCACCTGAAACGGCTGCGGCAGATTCTGGTGAAGCGACAGCAGATGGTGCGTCAGGCGTTGCTGAAGGTGCTGCCGCTGCAGGCGACGGTCAGTGAAGCCCGCGGGGGGTACTTTCTCTGGGTGACCCTGCCTGAACGTATTGATACCACCCGGCTCTATCAGCAGGCGCTGGCGCTGGGGATCAGTATTGCACCGGGACAGCTATTTTCGGCAGGCGAGCAGTTCCGTCACTGCTTCAGGCTGAACACCGCCTGGCCGTGGGATAGTCGGGCCGAGGCGGCAATCGAAACGCTGGGGCAGTTGATGGCGGAAGGGCTGGCGGATTAAACGTTCGCCGCCTGCTGGTGGCCCCAGGTCAGGTAGTAGACATCGTAGAAATCCACTTCCCCTTTTTGCGTCAGCAGACGCTGGATGCCGCTCTTCACCCGCTCCGGCGTATCGGGCAGGGAAAGGATGCGTGAGATGGCCTGCTCACGCACCGGCTGAACGTAATACCATTCGCCGTTGTAACAGACACGCAGGTCGAGCGCATCGATATCTTCAAAGCGATACTTCGGGTTGATATCAAGCAGCATCAGCAGGCTCATCACCAGCACAAACACGGTAGCAAACCAGAAGGCAGGCCAGCCCAGCATCTCGGTGGTGAAAATCAGCGCCACGCAGAGGCCGTAGCAGAGGTACATCACGGCCCAGAGACCTGGATGGTTTTTCAGAAACGAAAGGCTGAAGCGCGGCAGGTTGTCGCGACGTTCTTCACGGTTAAGCGTGGCGATCTCGTCGATCAGGATTTGTTTAATAGCGTCCATTAGTTACCTCACTGTCATCTGTTAGCTATTACAACAGATAACAGTCAAGCACATCAGAAACAGATCTGCGCATTTTATATATAACAGTTAAGCAACCGGCTGCCGGAACGTGCGCGGCCCGAAACGGGTTCTGCGGCGGGCTGACAATTTGCAACACTTTAGCGCAGCAAGAACCGCTCTCCGCCGTCATCCCGGCACAGTCTGGCCCTACAGATCGCGACACATTTGGCTTTAGTCAGCAATATCAGTTAATTATCACAATTCTGCTGGCTGGCGCACATTGCATTGTGGCCGGGGTTTGCCACACTTAGAAAAAAGCCGGAGAACCTGTATGCGAGCCCCATCCTCCAGTCTGTTATTAATGATGTCTTTTGCCGCAGGCACCTTCTCGGCCGGGGCCTCTGACAATCCGCAGCACCTGATGCTTGCCAGCCCCTCGGGTGGCGTGCCCAACAATCCGTTGCCGCTGATCATCTGGCCGCGCGTGGTGCCGGAAGATGAAGAGATTGCGCTCTGGTTTGAGAAAACCTTTGAAGAGAACGGCTGGCCGCCAGCCTGGCGCTACCCGATCTACCCTTACACCCACTACCATCCCAACACCCACGAACTGCTGGGCGTCGCGGAAGGCTGGGCGGAAGTGCTGTTCGGCGGCGATTCCGGCCGGATGGTCACATTGCGCGCCGGAGATGCGGTACTGATCCCGGCGGGTGTCGGCCACCGGCAGGTCAGCGCCAGCGACGACTTTATGGTGGTGGGCGCCTATCCCCGTGGCATGTCACCCGAGACGTTACGCGATGAGCCTGCGATGCTGCAGCGATCGCAGGAGCAGGTAAAAAACGTGCCTCTGCCCACGCAGGATCCCTTTACCGGTAAAGAGGGCGCGTTAACGGAGATCTGGCAGCCCATTGCGGCAATGCATTTGCAGCAACAGACCGACTTTTAGACGCCTGTCAGCCCTGGCAAATAAAAGCGCGCGAGCCGTCCCGCGCTTTTTTCTGGCTGCCGGAGCCTGCTGTCACGATGCACTATCTGCACCCATTTCCGCTGCGGCACCATTGAACATTTGCTCACCGCTGCCGATAACCCTCCTGTTAAGACTCACTATTTTTCTTAATACGCTTGTCTTTGCCGGCCTTTTCCGTTTTAGTCCCGGCCAGCGTATTAACAGAATTTCAGGCCCACATCCGGCTTCCGAGTAGCAGGCAAATAACAATGGATAATCACTCAGATGTCATGTATCGCATGCTGGTACACAGCGTGATCGACTACACGATCACCATGCTTAAACCGGACGGAACGGTCGCCAGCTGGAACGACGGCGGTCAACAGGTTCTGGGTTACCAGCCTGACGAAATCATCGGACAGTCCGTCGCCCTGTTCTACAGCGAAGAGGATCGTCGTCGCGGTTATCCGCAGCGGGATCTTGAGAGGGCCGTCAGCACCGGACGTGCTGAAAGCGCAGGCTGGCGCTGCCGTAAAGATGGCAGCACCTTCTGGGCCGAGGTGATGATCTATCCGATCCGCGACGAGGCGGCTCATCTGCTGGGATTTTCGCTGGTCTGCCGGGACTGTACCCGGCAGCAGGAGCAGCAGCGAAAAGAGCGTGAGCAGGAGATGCGCTTCCGTCTGCTGGTCGAGGGCGTCACCGATTACGCCATCTATATGCTCGATCATGACGGCAACGTAGTGAACTGGAATGCCGGCGCGCAGCGTGCCAAAGGCTATGTGGCGGAAGAGATCGTCGGTCAGCACTTTTCCCGATTCTACAGCGCCCAGGATCGCCTGAATCATATTCCCGATCAGAACCTGCAGACCGCGTTCCGCACCGGCCGTTTTGAAGATGAAGGCTGGCGCTATCGCAAAGATGGCAGCGCCTTCTGGGCGCATGTGGTGATCGATGCGATCCGCGACGATCAGGGCAAACTGCTGGGCTATGCCAAAATCACCCGCGACTGCACGGAGCAGCAGCGCATCCGCAGAGAGCAGCAGCAGCAGGAGCAGCGTTTCCGTCTGCTGGTGGAGGGCGTTACCGACTATGCCATCTATATGCTGGATATCGACGGGGTCGTGGTGAACTGGAACGCCGGTGCGCAGCGGGCCAAAGGCTACCGGGCAGACGAGGTGGTGGGGCAACACTTTTCGCTGTTTTACAGTGCGCAGGAGCGGCTCAACAGGACACCGGAAGCGAACCTCGGCATTGCGCTGAAGACCGGCCGCTTTGAAGATGAGGGCTGGCGTTACCGCAAAGATGGCAGCGCCTTCTGGGCGCATGTGGTGATCGATGCCATCCATGACGATGAGGGTAAACTGGTCGGTTTTGCCAAGATCACCCGCGACCGCACGGAACGCCGTGAACAGGAGCAGCAGATCCTGCGCGCCCGCGATCTGGCGGAAGCGCAGAGTGCTCAGAAAACCGCGCTCTCCCGCTTTCTGGATAACATCATCGCCAACATCCCCTCCTGCGTGATCGTTGAGGATGCGATCACGCGCGAGATCCTGCTGGTCAATGACCGCACGCAGCAGCTGTTCGGCCTGTCGAAAACGCTGATCGTCAATAAGCGCCCGCATGAATGTATGTCGCCTGAACTCAGCGACTACTTCAACAATCTGGCCGATGTTGCGCTGCGCAGTGAGGGCGTTCATGAGCGTGAGCAGCTGCTGATGACTGCCAGCGGCGAACGGATCCTGCACTCCCGTGCGAAAGCGATTACCGGGCAGGATGCGCGGCGCAACTATCTGATGCTGCTGGTGGAGGATGTCACCGACCAGCGCGCCGCCGATGCCCGTATTCACCATATGGCGCATCACGACAATCTGACCAGCCTGCCGAACCGCATCCTGTTTCGTCAGCGGCTGAGCGAAGCCCTGCGCATCGCCGGTCAGACAAAGCAGCAGAGTGCCGCGCTCTGCCTTGACCTCGACCACTTTAAAAATGTGAACGACGCGCTGGGTCACCAGATCGGCGATGAGCTGCTGCGCAGCGTGGCAAAGCGGCTGCGCAGCGCGCTGCGTGACCAGGATACGCTGGCGCGCATCGGCGGCGATGAGTTCGCCATTGTGCTGCCGTCGATCGCCAGCAGTGATGAGGCGAGCATTGTGGCGAGGCGCCTGATTGAGGCGATTCGTCCGCCGGTCAACATCGAAGGTCATAATCTGTCGGTCGGGCTGAGTGTGGGGATTGCGCTCAGCACCACCATCACCAATACGCCCGAGCAGCTGCTGCGCTGTGCAGACATGGCGCTGTATGAAGCCAAACGCAACGGCCGCAACCGCTACGAGCACTTTACGCTGGAGATGGATGATCAGGCGCGCAGCCGGCGGCTGATTGAGAACGATCTGCGTGATGCCATCAGCGGCGGGCACCTGCGGCTCTACTATCAGCCGATCACCAACGGCGATCATCACACCATTATTGGCTACGAGGCGCTGATGCGCTGGCACCATCCGATCCGTGGCCTGATCATGCCCAACGACTTTATCCCCATTGCCGAAGAGACCGGCCTGATTCATATGCTGGGCGCGTTCGCGCTGTATGAAGCCTGCCGCGAAGCAGCGAGCTGGGAAGGGGAGCAGTCGGTTTCGGTCAACCTTTCTCCGCTGCAGTTTAAAAACAGCTCGCTGGTGCCGGTGGTGGAAGGTGCCCTGAGGGAGTCAGGGCTGGACCCGGCGCGGCTGGAAGTGGAGATCACCGAATCGGTGCTGCTGGATGATTCGCTGGGCAATATCCGCACCCTGCAGAATCTCAAGGCGCTGGGCGTGCAGATTGCGCTGGATGACTTCGGCACCGGCTATTCGTCGCTGAGCTACCTGCGATCCTTTCCGTTCGACAAGATCAAAATCGACAAGTCATTCATTAACGATATGGGCGACAGCCGCGAGGCGCTGGCGATTATCCGGGCCATCACCGGCATGAGCCGCAGTCTGGATATCCAGATCACCGCCGAAGGGGTGGAGAGCGATGAGCAGTTCGCGCGGCTGCGCGACGAAGGATGCACCCTGTTTCAGGGCTTCCTGTTTGGCCGCCCTCAGCCGTCGGAACTGCGGCTTAAAACGCTGGATTAATCGTAGAGGCCATGCTGCTGAACCGGCGCATGGCTGAGATTATCCCGAATGCGGCGCACCGAATCACGTACCACCAGCCTGCCATTCAGCAGCAGGCTGCCCGTGGGGGTAGCGGGATTCAGGCGCATCTCCTGCAGCAGCTTTACGGCGGCGGCTCCCAGCTCATCCCGTGGAACCTGCACCGAGGTCAGCGGAATATCGTGGATGGTCGCCAGGTTAAAGCCATCCATACTCATCACCGAAATATCCTGCGGCACCCGCAGTCCGGCCTGTTGCAGCGCACTGACCGCCCCGGCGGCAATGTAATCCCCGCTGGCGAGGATCGCAGTGGGGCGCAGCGTGTCCGGGCAGTGGCGCAGATAGTCACCGAGGCGTTCCGCCGCCTCATGGCTGCTGAAGCCGTTCAGAGTCAGCAGATGCTGGCGGCTGTCAAAGCGCAGATTCATCGCGTGCCAGGCGTCACGGACCCCCTGCAATCGCTGCTCCATGGTGTAGCGGCGCAGACAGTGCAGCGACAGGATCTGCCGGTGCCCCTGCTCAAACAGGTAGCGCGCTGAAAACTCGCCAATCAACTGGTGATGGGGGGAAACCGAAGGCAGGCGCATACGGCGATCGCGGGCGTTGATCAGCACACAGGGTTTATTCATCTCTGCCGCCAGCTGATGAATATGCTCATCATCAATGCCAATCAGCACGGCCGCTTCGGTCTGCTGCATTTTATCGATAAACCGCGCGGCATCACTTTCCAGCTCATCCAGCGGGCAGAAGCGCAGCCGTACCTCATGCGGCTCCACCGCCTGGCTGATCCCCTGAATCACCTTGTAATAGAAGATGTCGCTGCGCACGTCAAAGGCGCGAGGCGGAGCGAAGACCATCAGATCATTCAGCAGCAGGCGACCGCTGTGCAGATTATTCAGCACGCCCTGCTGCTGCGCCACGGCCAGCACTTTATCGCGGGTCGCGGGCCGGGTATTGGCTTTACCCGCCAGCACCCGCGACACCGTACTGATGGAGACGCCGCTCAGGGCCGCAATTTCACTGACTTTCAGCCTTTGTTTCATTCTGTGATCGCCTTCAAATCTGCCAATGAAAAATTTTTCATAGCCTGCTAAATCGCTTCAGATAAGAGTCTGGAGGCCATTTTTCGCCCCTGTTAAGCCTGCCATGAAAAGAGTTGCAAAAAAGAGGCTGTACCCGCGTTTCGCACTTTTTTAAGTTCGAAAAAAAGGACACGCGGTACGCCAGCAGGCGGTGTGCGTAATCAATGGTAATAAGGAGTGGCACGATGAGCCTCGAATCGACAACCAAACCCATTAGTGCTTCGCGCACGGTGCGCGTGATTAAAAATTTACGCTGGTGGATGCTGGGGATGTTTCTGCTGGGGGTAACCGTCAACTACATCACCCGCAACTCGCTCGGTATTCTGGCACCGGAGCTGAAAACCAGCCTCAACATGACCACCGAGCAGTACTCCTGGGTGGTGGCCGCGTTCCAGCTGGCCTACACCCTGTTTCAGCCGCTGTGCGGCTGGCTGATCGACGTGATCGGCCTGAAAATGGGCTTTCTGATCTGCGCGCTGGTCTGGTCGGTGACCTGTCTGCTGCATGCGGGCGCAGGAAGCTGGCTGCATCTGGCCCTGCTGCGCTTTGTGATGGGCGCATCGGAAGCGGCGGCGACCCCGGCTAACGCCAAAGCCATCGGTGACTGGTTCCCCAAAAAGGAGCGGCCGGTCGCTGCGGGCTGGGCGGGGGTTGGCTTTTCGATTGGGGCGATGCTGGCACCACCGATCATCTATGTCGCGCACGTTACCTTTGGCTGGCAGGGCGCCTTCCTGCTGACTGGCGGGCTGGGGCTGCTGTGGGTCGGACTCTGGTGGTGGGGCTATCACTCGCCTCAAAATCATCCCCGTCTTTCTGCGGAAGAGCGCGATTTTATTAATCAGGACAATGAGGCCGTCGGCGAAAAGCTGCCGTTCTTCACCGCGCTGAAAGTGATCGGCAAAGAGAAAAAATTCTACGGCATCGCGATCCCGGCCTTTCTGGCCGAACCGGCCTGGGCAGTGCTGAGCTTCTGGGTGCCGCTCTATCTTGCCAATGAGCGCGGCATGGATCTCAAACAGATCGTGATGTTCGCCTGGCTGCCGTTTCTGGCCGCCGATCTCGGCAGCGTGGCCAGCGGCTATCTGACCCGACTCTATGTGCGCTGCTTCGGCATGACCCGCGTCAATTCGATTGTCGCCAGCTCCGTGACCGGCGCGCTGCTGATGGTCTCGCTGGCGCTGATGACCCTGGTGAAAGATCCCTGGCTGGCGATCGCCCTGATCTCCGTGGGGGGCTTCGGACATCAGGTGATCTCCTGCATGTTGAGTGCGCTGGTGGTGGAACGGTTTGATCGCCGCCAGATGGCCACGGTCAACGGGATGCGCGGCTCCTGCGCCTGGATCGCCAGCTTTATCTTCTCGCTGATTATCGGTGTAACCGCCGATACCATCGGCTTCAATCCCCTGTTTGTGGCGATGGGCTTCTTTGACCTGATTGGTGCTGTTTTCCTGGTGATGCTGATCGCCGAACGCCGCCAGCGCCCTGCTAACCTGTAAGGATACCGCGATGAAAACTCTGAAGAACTGGACGCTGCATCAGCACGCCGATCACTTTGTTGAGCTGAAGGTCGACGATCGTCACTTCCTGCGGCTGTACGTGCTGGAAGATAAGCTGATGCGTGTGCTGCTGAAGCGCGACGGCGAGCTGGCGCTGAACCGCACATGGAGCATTGCGCCTGTGGGAGATGTGCCCTGGCAGGGACGCGATCGCGAGGCGCTGGATGGCTTTACGCTGCCCGCCTTTCAGCTGGAGCACGATGCACAGCAGCTGCGGATCAGCACGCAACGGCTGCGGGTAACGGTGCATCAGCCGCTCTGCCTGAGCTGGGAGCAGTTCGACGGCGAGACCTGGCAGCCGCTGACGGCGGATCGCCACACCGGGGCCTATCTGCTCAATGCGCATGGCGATGGGGTGGAGCACTATCAGCGGCGTCAGCCGCAGGATCGGGTTTACGGTCTGGGCGAAAAAAGTGGCGACCTGAACCGGGCTAACCGGCGCTTTGAGATGCGCAATCTCGACGCCATGGGCTACAACGCCGCCACGACCGATCCGCTCTATAAACATATTCCGTTTACCCTGACGCAGCGCGACGGCGTCAGCTTTGGTCTGTTCTATGACAACCTCAGCAGCAGCTGGCTCGACCTGGGCAATGAGCTGGACAACTACCACCTGCCTTACCGCCGCTACCGTGCCGAGGCGGGCGATCTCGACTACTACATGATGCTTGGCCCGACCCTGCTCGACGTCACCAAAGCCTTTGTCCGCCTGACCGGGCGCACCCTGTTTCAGCCGAAGTGGAGCCTGGGCTACAGCGGCTCCACGATGCACTACACCGACGCGGCCGACGCGCAGCAGCAGCTGCAATCCTTTATCCGCCTGTGTCGTGAGCATGAGATTCCCTGTGACTCGTTCCAGCTCTCATCGGGTTATACCTCGATTAACAATAAACGCTACGTCTTCCACTGGAACTACGACAAAGTTCCGAATCCAGACGCGCTGAGCGATGCCTTCCATAACGCTGGCATGAAGCTGGCGGCCAACATCAAGCCCTGTCTGCTGCAGGATCATCCGCGCTATCAGGAGGTGGCGGCGCAGGGACTGTTTATCCGTGACTCGGAGCAGGATCGCCCGGAACGTTCGGTGTTCTGGGACGATGAGGGATCGCACCTCGATTTTACCCATCCGCAGGCGGTGCGCTGGTGGCAGGAGAACGTCACTCAGCAGCTGCTGGAAAAGGGGATCGATTCCACCTGGAACGACAACAACGAATATGAGGTCTGGGATGGCGAAGCCCGCTGTCACGGATTCGGTCAGCCGATCGCCATCAAGCACATCCGGCCGGTGATGCCGCTGCTGATGATGCGCGCCTCAATGGAAGCGCAGCAGCAGTTCGCGCCGCACAAGCGGCCCTATCTGATCTCACGCTCCGGTTGTGCCGGGATGCAGCGCTATGTGCAGACCTGGAGCGGCGACAACCGCACCAGCTGGCAGACGCTGCGTTATAACATCCGCATGGGGCTGGGGATGAGCCTGTCGGGGCTGTTTAACGTCGGCCACGATGTCGGCGGATTCTCGGGCGACAAACCGGATGCCGAGCTGTTTGTGCGCTGGGTTCAGAACGGCATTATGCATCCGCGCTTTACCATCCACTCCTGGAATGACGATCACACGGTCAATGAGCCCTGGATGTATCCGGAGGTGACGCCGATGATCCGCGAGGCGATCCGGCTGCGCTATCGCCTGATGCCTTATCTCTACACCCTGGCGTGGCAGGCCAGCGCCGAAGATGAGCCGATGCTGCGGCCGACCTTCCTCGATCACGAGCAGGATCCGCAGACCTGGCAGGAGTGCGATGACTTTATTCTGGGGCGTGACCTGCTGGTGGCCAGCGTGGTGGAGCAGGGCGCGCGCAGCCGTGAAGTCTATCTGCCCCGTCATCGCGGCGGCTGGTATGACTGGCACAGCGGCAGAGCGTTTGCGGGCGGCGAAACGGTCACCCTGGATGCGCCGCTGGATCGGCTGCCGCTGCTGGTGCGGGCGGGTGCGGTGATCCCGCTGGGCGAGTGCGAAACCACCACCGATGCGCGTCGCGATACGGTGCGGCAGTGGCAGATCTGGCCTGCACCGGAAGGCGTGACCACTATGGGGGAGACCTTTGACGATGATGGCGAGAGCCACGGCTGGCAGCAGGGGAATGCTCTGTGGCTGAACTGGACGCTCAGCAGCAGCGCCACCCGTATCGATCTGACGGTAGAGAAACGCGGGGATTATCAGCCTGCCTGGCGCGAGATCACCCTGTTACTCCCGGCGGGAGAACACCGTGAGCTGTGGGTAAATGGCGAGAAAGCAGCGAGTTACCGGCTGTAAAAGGGGTGATGAGGTAGCAGACGGAGGGAAAGGCGTTCGGCCCAAAAAAGGGCCGAACGGGGCAGCCGGTAAAAGCGGATTCGCTTCGCCGCCGGAAGCTGTTTCCGGCTGATGTCGCGTGATGACCGCGGCCGGTAAGGGAACTGTCAGCGATCTGAGGCGGCCCCGATAACGATTACTCGGCGTGATTCTCGGTGCTCATGCGGCCCAGATCTTTATCGACCAGGAACAGGCCGTTGCCGCTGTTGCTGACCAGCGCCAGTTTATCCAGCACGGTTTTAAACAGCTTCTCTTCTTCATGCTGCTCGGCGACATACCACTGCAGGAAGTTAAAGGTGGAGTAATCCTGTGAGGTCATGGCGGCATGCGCCAGTTCGTTGATCTTGCGGGTGATCAGCTGCTCATGATCCAGCGCCTGCTCCAGCACTTCATTCAGCGAGGTGAACGCAACCGGCGGCGCGGCAATGGTGCCCAGTACCGGCATCGCGCCGGTGTCGCTCAGGTAATCAAACAGACGCTGCATATGCTGCATCTCTTCGCGTGAATGCATTTTCAGGAAAGAAGCGGCACCCTCGAAGCCTTTATCGCTGCACCAGGCGCTCATTTGCAGATAAAGATTGGCAGAGAAAAATTCCAGGTTTAGCTGGTCGTTTAAACGTCCAGTCATTTCAGCAGTCAGCATGGCCGGGTCCTTTTAAGAAGATGTTAAATACAGAGGTTAAGCGGTGGATTATGCATCAGAGATGTTAGGGGTGTGAAGCCTTTTTATCAAAAAACGTGAATTTATCTGTTTGATTTAAATAGAATTATTTCGGAAATTGAATGCGACCAATTCTCATTTTTGCACGCGACCAGCCGGGCCATAAAGCCAGATAAATCAGCACCATGATAGTGCGGACAGGCGGGCCTCTGCGGGTGACGGGGGCGCAGTCGCCGGGGGAATTTCTGATTCGCTGATGGCCCGGCTCGATGACGCCGGATTCTGAAGTGATGATCCCGCCCGCTGATAAGGGCAATGACGCGGCCTGCGTCGCCCCTGCCGTCAGCGCGACGGTTTATTATGCGGCTCTGGCATAGATCCTGCTTGAAACCGCATTCCCTTAGTGACACCTGCCTGCAACGGAAACAGGCAGTTAACCCGGTTTACAGGAGACGATTATGTCAGATGAACAGCTGGTAGCGAATCCGGTGAAAATAGCGGCCACCAAAGGCAGCTACGTCGCATTAATTTTTGCCATTCTGTTTTTCTCAGGGCTCTTTTATAAGGTGGAGGGACTTTCCTGGCTCGGCGCCTTTGACTTTACCACCCTGGGAGGCAGCTTCGGCACGATGAAAGATCCCGCCAGTAATACCTTTCTGGGCGCAGGGGGGCTGAGCGCCAAAGCGGGCTTCCTGTTCGCCCTGTCGCTGACGCCTACGGTAATGCTGGCGCTGGGCGTGCTGGAGATATTCACCCACTACGGCGCGATCCGCGCGGCACACCGGTTGCTGACGCCGCTGCTGAAGCCGCTGATGGGGCTGCCAGGCCGGTGTGGTCTGGCATTAATCACCGATCTGCAAAGCACCGACGCCGGGGCGGCCTTAACTAAAGAGATGGCCGACCAGAAACAGATCGGTAAAAAAGAGCTGGTGGTGATGAGCGCCTGGCAATATTCCGGCGCTGGCTTAATTAATAACTATTTCGCCATCGGCTCCGCACTGTTTGCCTCGATGACGCTGCCGATCATCATTCCGCTGTTACTGATGTTCGTACTGAAATTTGTCGGTGCGGCGATAACGCGTGCCGTGTTAAACAGTGTCTACAAAAAGGATTTCGCCGATGAAAAGTAATCCCGTCACAACATCAGGTAACCCCTTCGATGTATTTGTCACCGGGGCGCGTAAAGGGTTTCACATCGCCATCCATAACCTGATGCCCAATGTGGTGATGGCTTATGTGCTGGCCGAAGTCCTGAACCTGCTCGGGATTATGCCGTTTCTCGGCCAGGTTTTTGCGCCGGTGATGGGGCTGTTTGGCCTGCCGGGCGAGGCGATCACGGTGCTGCTCACGGCATGGCTGTCATCATCGGCTGGCACCGGTGTTGCGGTCAGCCTGCTGACCAAAGGGCTGCTGACAGGTGCCGACATCACGATTCTGGCTCCGGCGATTTTCCTTATGGGATCACAGCTGCAATATATGGGGCGGCTGCTGGGCGTGGCCGACGTGCCCAAAAAATACTGGCCGCTGCTGATGCTGGTCAGCATCATCAACGCGCTGATCGCGATGTCTGTTATGCGTCTGTTTATACAGGAGTAACGCTGTGTCTGAGGTTTTAGAGCATTACCACTATTTGCACGAGATTCCGGAGCTGGGTTTTCAGGAGGTGAAAACCTCGGCCTATATCGCAGACCAGCTGAAGAAAGCGGGCCTGAAGGTGACGCGCAACATCAATAACACCACCGGCATCGTGGCGGAGATCGACAGCGGCGTGCCGGGCCCGGTGCTGGCGCTGCGCGCGGATATGGATGCGCTGGGGCACATTATTGATGGCGTGCCCTGTGCGCGTCACACCTGCGGCCACGACGGCCACTCTTCGGTGGTGCTGACGGCGGCGGCGGCGCTGCTGCGCGAGGGCACGGTAAAACGTGGCCGGCTGAAGATCCTGTTCCAGCCCGCCGAGGAGTTAGGGGCCGGGGCGCTGTCGATGATTGAGGGGGGCGCGCTGGATGATGTGGAGATGATTCTGGGGTTCCATCTGCGTCCGCTGGAGGAGTGTGTGGTCGGCCAGGCGGTGCCCGCCGTGCTCTATTCCGCCTGCAGCACGCTGGAAGCCACGATCAAAGGCCAGCCCGCCCATGCGGCCCGTCCGCATCTGGGCGTCAATGCGCTGGATGCCGCCGTGCAGGCGGTGCAGGCCGTTAACGCTATTCATCTGCCACCCGGCCTGACCTGGAGCGTCAAAGCGACCCGCTTCCTCTGCGATGCGGGCGTCACCAACTCGGTGCCGGATGAGGCCCGCGTGGTGTGGGATCTGCGCTCGCAGGAGAACGGACCGATGACGCTGCTGAAGGAGCAGGTCACGCGCGCCATCACCCACAGCGTCGCGGCGCTGGGGGCCAGCGCGGAGGTCCGCGTGCTGAAAGAGATGCCCGCAGCCGAGATCGACGATGAGGCGACCGCCGTGATCCGCGCCGCCATCGTCGAGGTGCTGGGCGAAGAGGGGGCGCTGCCGACCCGGACGACACCAGGCAGTGAGGACTTCTTTTACTATCCGGTGACGCGGCCGGGCGTAAAAGCGGGATTCTGGGGGCTGGGCACCAACCTGACGCCGGGTCTGCATCATCCCGATATGCGTTTCGACCTCAGCTCACTGGAGATCGGGGTACAGATCTTTAAAGCCTGCGTCAGAAAGGTGCTGGGATAACCGGGACCGGGCGGGCGCAACTGCGGCCGCCTTCTCTGTTTACCGTTCTGCCTCCGATAAATCGCGTTTCTCTCCCTGTAGGCCGCGCGCGCAAAATATTGTATGCTATGCCGCCTTAAAGCTGACCAGGTAACCGGACTTCACGCCAATGTAACGTCGCGCTGACCCGCCAACGATGAAAGATCGTTTTAGGCACCGTTTACCCGCCGGTAAGGTTCTGCCGGCCACCATGATTTATCAGCAGCGCCAGCAGGTGCGCTGCCTATTGAGAAAAATTCCATGTCTAATCCCTTTTTAGAAGAGGTGGCTCGCCGCCGCACCTTCGCGATCATTTCGCACCCGGATGCCGGTAAAACCACCATTACCGAAAAAGTGCTGCTGTTCGGACAGGCTATTCAGACCGCCGGTACGGTGAAAGGCCGTGGTTCTAACCAGCACGCCAAGTCAGACTGGATGGAGATGGAGAAACAGCGTGGTATCTCCATCACCACTTCGGTCATGCAGTTTCCCTATCGCGACAGCCTGGTGAATCTGCTGGATACCCCGGGCCACGAAGATTTCTCCGAAGATACCTACCGTACCCTGACGGCGGTTGACTGCTGTCTGATGGTGATCGATGCCGCGAAAGGCGTCGAGGATCGTACCCGCAAGCTGATGGAAGTGACCCGCCTGCGCGACACGCCGATCCTGACCTTCATGAACAAACTTGACCGTGACATCCGCGATCCGATGGAGCTGCTGGATGAGGTCGAGAGCGAGCTGAAAATCGCCTGTGCGCCGATTACCTGGCCGATTGGCTGCGGCAAGCTGTTTAAAGGCGTCTATCACCTCTACAAAGATGAAACCTATCTTTATCAGACCGGTAAAGGCCACACCATTCAGGATGTGCGCATCGTGAAGGGGCTGAACAACCCGGATCTCGACGCCGCCGTAGGCGAAGATCTGGCGTCGCAGCTGCGCGAAGAGCTGGAGCTGGTTCAGGGTGCCTCGCACGAGTTCGAGCAGGAAGCCTTCCTGAATGGCGAACTCTCACCGGTCTTCTTCGGTACCGCGCTGGGGAACTTCGGCGTCGACCACATGCTGGATGGCCTGGTCTCCTGGGCGCCGCGTCCGATGCCGCGCGACACTGACACCCGCCGGGTGGAAGCGAAGGAAGAGAAGTTCACCGGCTTCGTGTTTAAGATCCAGGCCAATATGGACCCGAAACACCGCGACCGCGTTGCCTTTATGCGTGTGGTGTCCGGTAAATATGAAAAAGGGATGAAGCTGCGTCAGGTGCGCACCGGCAAAGATGTGATGATATCCGATGCGCTGACCTTTATGGCGGGCGACCGTGCGCATGTTGAAGAAGCCTACCCCGGCGATATCATCGGCCTGCATAACCACGGCACCATCCAGATTGGCGACACCTTTACCCAGGGTGAGAACATGAAGTTCACCGGCATTCCGAACTTCGCCCCAGAGCTGTTCCGCCGTATCCGCCTGCGCGATCCGCTGAAGCAGAAACAGCTGCTGAAAGGGCTGGTTCAGCTGTCGGAAGAGGGCGCCGTACAGGTCTTCCGTCCGGTGCATAACAACGATCTGATCGTGGGCGCTGTTGGGGTGCTGCAGTTCGACGTGGTCGTGGCGCGTCTGAAAAGTGAATATAACGTCGAAGCGATCTACGAAGCGATTAACGTCTCAACGGCGCGCTGGGTAGAGTGTGACGACGCGAAAAAGTTTGATGACTTCCAGCGTAAAAACGAAGTGAACCTGGCGCTCGATGGCGGTGATAATTTGACTTATATCGCGCCAACCATGGTCAATCTGAATATTACTCAGGAACGTTATCCCGACGTCCGTTTCCGTAAAACACGCGAGCACTGATCGCGCTGTTTCCGGGCCACTCCAGCTGGGAGTGGCCCTGTTTCCCCCGCTCCAGACTCCTCCTAAAAACACTGCTTTTATTCTGTTTTGACGTGTGATCAACCAGTTAGCCAGGCAAGTTGCAAAATGCCGTCTATGATTATTTTATTGGACGGCGGAAGAGACTTCTCTTGTCCTTACGTCCTGTAACGCAGTGGCCTTATTGCCGCTGTTTCGCCCACAGTTTTTGGGTGAGTTAACTGATAGAAGGAAGATATCGATGAACAAGACTAAGATTGCTAAAACCCTGATGGCCGCCATGATTGGTTCAGCTCTGATCAGCGGCAGCGCACTGGCTGATGAATCCATGTCGCAGAAAGCGTCACAGACAGCCGACAGCGCGGGTTCAAAAATCGATAGTTCTATGAAAAAAGTCGATGGTTTTATGGATGACAGCGCCATCACCGCCAAAGCCAAAGCGGCCCTGGTGGATGACGACGCGATTAAAAGCACGGATATCTCGGTAAAAACGCATCAGGGCGTCGTGACCTTAAGCGGTTTCGTCACCTCACAGGAACAGGCTGAAAAGGCTGTGGCTGTGGTGCAGAAGATCGAAGGTGTTAAATCCGTCAGCGACAAACTACACGTCAGAGACAGCAAATCATCTTCAGTGAAAGGTTATGCGGGCGATGCCGCAACGACCAGCGAAATTAAAGCTAAGCTATTAGCAGATGACATTGTTCCGTCGCGCAACGTCAAAGTTGAGACTACCGACGGTGTTGTTCAGCTTTCAGGGCATGTTGCTAATCAGGCACAGTCAGACCGTGCAGAAAGCATCGCTAAAGCCATTGAAGGCGTGAAAAGCGTTAAGAATGACCTGACGGTTAAATCTTAATAGCTGACGTGCGGTTGCTCCGGTGGCCGCACGAATAAAAGACACCCATCCGGGGATGAAATAAGCAGTTCGAATTTAAATAGGGTAAGGAGAGGCTTATGTTTCGTTGGGGCATTATTTTTCTGGTAATCGCACTGATTGCTGCAGCGTTAGGTTTCGGCGGTTTAGCGGGTACAGCAGCATGGGCAGCTAAAGTTGTCTTCGTTGTAGGTATTATCCTGTTCCTCATCAGCCTGTTCACCGGCCGTAAAAAGCTTTAGCCGATGAGTCCTGCAGTATAATGCAACCTGTTGCATAAAGCGGAGACCCGTCATCCGCAGCGAGTCACCTGAAGAGAGGGATCCCTTCATTTCGCTGCGATGGCAAGCCAGCACGCTGGCCTGCTGGTTAAAGGATGAGATGACTGGTTCTCCGGCATGCTGCCTTCATCAACGGAGCGATCCCTCAGCATACCCGGAACCCTGATGAGGTTCGCACAGTGGGTATTCGCATTCCTGTCACGCTCGGCACCCTTGAACCTCTGGCCCTGACCCCCTTTAAATCACGAAAAATCGCGCTCGTCTGCGAAGGCGGCGGTCAGCGAGGCATTTTCACTGCCGGTGTTCTGGATGAATTTCAGCGCGCCCGCTTTAATCCCTTTCAGCTTATGCTCGGCACCTCTGCCGGCGCACAGAATCTCTCTGCCTATGTCTGCGGTCAGCCCGGCTATGCCCGGCGCGTGATTACCCGCTATACCACCAGTAAACTCTTTTTTGATCCGCTGCGCTTTGTGCGGGGCGGCAATCTGATCGATCTCGACTGGCTGATTGAGATTACCCGCAGCGAATTTCCACTGGCGATGCGACAAGCCGAGCAGGCCTTTGCCAGCGGGCGTGAATTTTATATGTGCGCCTGCCGCAGCGACGACTACACGCCAGGTTACTTTACTCCTACGGCTGATAACTGGCTGGAGCTGATTAAAGCCTCCAGCGCCATTCCTGGTTTCTACCGGCTGGGCGTGAACCTGGAGGGGATCAGCTACCTCGACGGGGGCATCAGCGATGCGATCCCGGTGCGGGAGGCCGCGCGTCGCGGTGCCGATACGATTGTGGTGATCCGCACCGTGCCCTCGCAGATGTTCTACACGCCCAAATGGTTTAAACGCATGGAGCGCTGGCTCAGTACCGGCGCGCTGCAGCCGATGATCAATGTGCTCAATATGCATGAGCAGAGCTATCGCGAGATTCAGCAGTTTATTGAAAATCCGCCGGACGATTTGCGTATTATTGAAATCTTTCCCCCGCACGCGCTGGCCAGCAGTGCGCTGGGCAGCCGGATCGCCTCGCTGAATCAGGATTATCATCTGGGACGGCGCTGCGGGCGCTACTTTATCGCCACGCTGGGCCAGTGGCTGAGCGACGCGGAGCCGCTTAGCCCGCCGCGCATCGTGACGCCGCCCGCGCCGGTCGCCAATGCGCCCGATACCCGGCTGATTATCACGCCGTCGCTGGCGGACAACGATGCAGATTACGACAAAGGATCGCTGGCATGAAATTTATCGACACGCACTGTCACTTTGATTTTCCGCCCTTTGAGGGGGATACCGTCGCGAGCCTGGCCCGCGCGGCGGAGGCTGGCGTTGAGAAAATCATCATTCCGGCTATCGATGCCAGCCGCTTCGGGCGGGTCTGCGAGCTGGCCGCAACGCATCCGGCGCTCTATGCCGCGCTGGGGCTGCATCCCATCGTGATTGAAAATCATCGGGAAGCGCACCTTGATCAACTGGAAACCCTGCTGCAACAGCGGCCGCGTAAGCTGGTGGCGATCGGTGAGATCGGGCTGGATCTCTATCGCGACGATCCGCAGTTTGATAAGCAGCAACGCTTTCTGGAAGCGCAGCTCAGGCTGGCGAAACGCTACACGCTGCCGGTGATCCTGCATTCCCGCCGGACCCACGACAAGCTGGCGCAGATCCTGCGTCGTCACGATCTGCCACGCCGGGGCGTAATACACGGTTTTGCGGGCAGCCTGCAGCAGGCGCAGGCCTTTATAAAACTGGGTTATGCGATTGGCATCGGCGGTACCATTACCTATGAACGCGCCAGTAAAACCCGGCAGACCGTGGCGCAACTGCCGCTGGCGTCGCTGCTGCTGGAAACTGATGCACCGGATATGCCGCTGCACGGCTTTCAGGGCCAGCCTAACCGCCCGGAACGGGCGCGTCAGGTGTGGCAGACGCTCTGCAGCCTGCGTAAAGAGTCACCAGAAGCGATCGCCGACGCGCTGTGGCAGAACAGTCAGCAGCTGTTTCAGCTCGATTCCGCGTTTCCCGCAGTGCGCAACTGATCCCTTCCGTATCGCCCGGCCAGTCGCCCGTTAAATGTGATAATAGTAACATTGCCCCGGCTGGCGTATAATGGCGATCAGGCCCTGTTATCTGAGATTTTAGTCACAGTATACGCGCCAGTTTTGCAGCAGATTCTTATTTCTATGTGACTCCTGGCACATATCAGTGCGCGTCAGAGTGTTATTATTATAACATTCCGCCGACGAGCCGGTGGGTTGCATCCCGATCCTTTGGAGAGCCACATGACCGATATCAAACACCTTGCCCTGCGCGCCCTGAAACTGATGGATTTGACCACCCTGAATGAAGATGACACCGACGCAAAAGTGATCGCCCTCTGTCATCAGGCCAAATCCCCGGCGGGCAACACCGCTGCGATCTGTATCTATCCACGTTTTATTCCGATCGCGCGTAAAACGCTGCGCGAGCAGGGCACCCCGGAGATCCGTATCGCCACCGTCACCAATTTCCCGCACGGCAACGACGATATTGACATTGCGCTGGCAGAAACCCGCGCGGCTATCGCCTACGGTGCCGATGAGGTGGATGTGGTCTTCCCGTACCGTGCGCTGATCGCCGGTAACAGCCAGGTTGGTTTCGATCTGGTGAAAGCCTGTAAAACCGCCTGCGCGGAAGCGGATGTGCTGCTGAAGGTGATCATCGAAACCGGTGAGCTGAAAGAGGAGGCGCTGATCCGTCAGGCCTCTGAAATTGCTATCGACGCGGGTGCGGACTTCATCAAAACCTCCACCGGGAAAGTGCCGGTTAACGCCACGCCGGAAGTGGCGCAGATCATGATGAACGTGATCCGCGATAAAGGTGTCAGCCAGCAGGTCGGTTTCAAACCGGCGGGCGGCGTACGTACCGCTGAAGATGCTGCGATCTACCTGCAGATGGCCGACGCGACACTGGGTGCAGAGTGGGCCGATGCACGCCATTTCCGCTTTGGCGCATCCAGCCTGCTGGCGAGCCTGCTTAACACGCTGGGTCACGAGAGCGACACCAGCAAAGCCGGTTACTGATCCCTCTGGCGGTCGCCGACCGCCTGTTCTTCACTCTTTCCCTGAACCAGGGGGCTACCTTGTTCCTGCCACAAGAAATTATTCGTAAAAAACGTGATGGTCTTGCGCTGACGGAAGAGGAGATCCGCTTCTTCATCAACGGCGTGCGTGATAACACCGTGTCGGAAGGGCAGATCGCTGCGCTGGCGATGACCATCTATTTTCATGATATGACGCTGCCGGAGCGGGTGGCGCTGACGATGGCGATGCGTGATTCCGGCACGGTACTGAACTGGAAGTCGCTGAACCTCAACGGCCCGCTGGTGGATAAGCACTCGACCGGCGGCGTCGGCGACGTCACGTCGCTGATGTTAGGGCCGATGGTCGCCGCCTGCGGTGGCTATGTACCGATGATCTCCGGGCGTGGCCTGGGCCACACCGGTGGCACGCTGGACAAGCTGGAGGCGATTCCGGGCTTCGATATCTTCCCCAGCGACGACCGCTTCCGCGAGATCATTAAGCAGGTGGGTGTCGCCATTATCGGCCAGACCAGCTCGCTGGCACCGGCGGATAAGCGGTTCTACGCGACGCGTGACATTACCGCCACCGTCGACTCCATTCCGCTGATTACCGCCTCGATTCTGGCGAAAAAGCTGGCCGAGGGGCTGGATGCGCTGGTGATGGATGTCAAAGTGGGTTCCGGCGCGTTTATGCCAACCTATGCGGCGTCAGAGAGCCTGGCGCAGTCGATCGTTGGCGTTGCCAATGGCGCGGGCTGCCAGACCACCGCTCTGCTGACCGATATGAATCAGGTGCTGGCCTCCTCAGCCGGTAACGCGCTGGAGGTGCGTGAAGCGGTGCGCTTCCTGACCGGCGAGGCGCGCAATCCGCGCCTGCTCGACGTCACGCTGGCGCTCTGCGGTGAAATGCTGATCTCCGGCAAACTGGCGGCGAGCGAGAGCGAAGCGCGTCAGAAGCTGATGAGGGTGCTGGACAATGGCCAGGCCGCCGAGTGCTTTGGCCGCATGGTGGCCGCGCAGAAGGGGCCTGCCGATTTCGTCGAGCGTTACGCGACCTACCTTCCGCAGGCCACACTGAGTAAACCGGTCTATGCCGATCAGCCGGGGATTGTCAGCAGCATGGATACCCGTGCACTGGGCCTGGCGGTAGTGGCGATGGGCGGCGGACGTCAGCGCGCCAGCGATACGATCGATTACAGCGTCGGGTTAGACGAAATGATCACCCTGGGCGAACGCGCTGATGCGCAGCGTCCGCTGGCCGTCATTCACGCCAGCAGCGAGGATCAATGGCAGCAGGCCGCCGCCGCGGTGAAAGCCGCGCTGGTGATCGGTGACAGCGCCCCGGCGGAGACGCCGGTCGTCTACCGTCGTGTGACTGATATCAGCTAACTGATCCGTAACCGGTGCCAGCGGCGATCCATTCGGGTATACTGATCTGATCGCTTTTTTTTGACTTGTCACGCGCGGATGCGCAGGAGACTTGCATGAAACGTGCTTTTATTATGGTTCTCGATTCCTTTGGAATTGGTGCCAGTAAAGATGCCGATAAATTCGGCGACGCAGGTTCGGACACCTTAGGTCACATCGCCGAAGCCTGCTTCAAAGGTGAAGCAGATAAAGGGCGCAAAGGCCCGCTGCATCTGCCGAATCTCACCGCGCTGGGTCTGGGTAAGGCGGCTGAACTCTCTACCGGTCGCTTCCCGGCAGGTCTGGATCCTGAAGCGAAAATCACCGGCGCGTACGCCTACGCCAGCGAACTTTCGTCAGGTAAAGACACGCCCTCTGGTCACTGGGAGATCGCCGGAGTACCGGTGCTGTTTGACTGGGGCTACTTCAGCGACAAAGAGAACAGCTTCCCGCAGGAACTGCTGGATAAGCTGGTTGAGCGCGCGGATCTGCCGGGCTACCTCGGTAACTGCCACTCTTCCGGTACGGTGATCCTCGACCAGCTGGGCGAAGAGCATATGAAAACCGGCAAGCCGATTTTCTATACCTCGGCGGACTCCGTTTTTCAGATCGCCTGTCACGAAGAGACCTTTGGTCTTGAGCGTCTTTACGCGCTGTGCGAAATTGCCCGCGAAGAGCTGACCGAAGGGGGCTATAACATTGGCCGGGTCATCGCGCGTCCGTTTGTGGGTGACAAGGCGGGTCAGTTTGAGCGCACCGGTAACCGTCACGATCTGGCGGTCGAGCCACCTTCAGCGACCATGCTGAAAAAGCTGGTGGATGAGAAGGGCGGTCATGTGATCTCCGTAGGTAAAATCGCCGATATCTACGCGGAACAGGGCATTACCAAAAAGGTCAAAGCGACCGGTCTGGATGCGCTGTTTGACGCCACGATTCAGGAGATGAAAACGGCGCCGGATCAGGCGATTGTTTTCACTAACTTCGTGGATTTTGACTCCACCTGGGGCCATCGTCGCGACGTCGCCGGTTACGCGGGCGGACTGGAACTGTTTGACCGCCGCCTGCCGGAGCTGATGGAACTGGTCGGGGAAGATGACATTCTGATTCTGACCGCAGACCACGGCTGCGATCCGACCTGGCAGGGTACGGAGCACACCCGTGAGCACATTCCGATTCTGATCTACGGACCGAACGTGGAACCGGGTTCGCTCGGCTATCGCGAAACCTTCGCCGATATTGGTCAGACAATCGCACACTATTTTGGCCTGTCCGAGATGGACTATGGCAAGAACATGCTGTAAATCAGCAATTTAATAAGGATTAAACAATGGCAACCCCTCATATTAATGCTGAAATGGGCGATTTCGCAGACGTCGTACTGATGCCTGGCGACCCGCTGCGTGCGAAACACATCGCAGAAACCTTCCTGGAAAACGCGGTCGAAGTGAACAACGTGCGTGGGATGCTGGGCTACACCGGCACCTACAAAGGCCGTAAAGTCTCTGTGATGGGCCACGGCATGGGGATCCCTTCCTGCTCAATCTACACCAAAGAGCTGATCACCGATTTCGGCGTGAAGAAGATCATCCGTGTGGGCTCCTGTGGTGCGGTACGCGCGGATGTCAAACTGCGTGACATCGTGATTGGTCTGGGTGCCTGCACCGATTCCAAAGTGAACCGTATGCGTTTCAGGGATCACGACTTCGCGGCGATTGCGGACTTCGACATGGTGCGTAACGCGGTCGATGCGGCGAAAAACCTGGGCGTTGACGCGCGCGTGGGCAACATCTTCTCTGCCGATCTCTTCTATACCCCGGATCCGCAGATGTTCGACGTGATGGAAAAATATGGCATCCTGGGCGTGGAGATGGAAGCCGCAGGTATTTACGGTGTGGCCGCTGAGTTCGGTGCGAAAGCGCTGACCATCTGTACCGTTTCTGACCATATCCGTACGCACGAGCAGACCACCGCTGCCGAGCGCCAGACGACCTTCAACGACATGATCAAAATTGCGCTGGAGTCTGTCCTGCTGGGAGACTAATCCGCGTGGCGGACGGGCGCGCCCGTCTGCTGCCTCTCTCCCTGAACCGATCCTCCTCTGCCGGAGGATCGGCATTTTCCCGCCGACTTCCCGTAACATTCACATCAAATGACATACTTTAACTGAGGCTTGTGCATCTTCGCGCTGGCACCCCGGCGTTCGCGCCTTATCATGGTGCGCAACAACAGATAATAATGAATTGTCCGATAATACCCCCTGATGAACTTTCGTAACTTCGACGCTGAAGAGAAGCTGTTTGCCCGCCGTGCCGCGATAGCCTTTGCTCTGGTCTGCACCTGTTTCACTATTCTTGGCGTAAACCTCTACCGCCTGCAGGTGCGCGATCATAGCTACTACCAGACGCGCTCTAACCAGAACGACATTAAGATGATCCCCATCGCCCCTACGCGCGGGCTGATCTATGACCGCAACGGCATTCCGCTGGTGCGCAACGTCAGCTGGTACGCCATCACGCTGACGCCTTACAAGATCAGCGACATGGACGCCACGCTGCGGGCGCTGACGCCCATCGTGAATCTGACGCCTGACGAGATTGAGACGTTCCGCCATGCGCTGAAGCAGACCAGCCGTTACAAGCCGGTGGTGCTGAAAGAGGAGCTGACCGAGGAGGAGGTCGCCCGCTTTGCGGTGAATCAGTTCCACTTTACCGGGGCGACGATTGAAACCTATCAGGATCGCGAATATCCCTATGGCGCGGATCTGGCGCATGTGGTCGGCTATGTGTCGAAAATTAATGACAGCGACTACAAACGGCTGAATGCCGAAGGCATTGCGGAGAACTACGCGGCAGACCATAACATCGGTAAGCAGGGGATTGAGGGCTATTACGAAACGCTGCTGCATGGCAAACCAGGCTATCAGGAAGTGGAGGTGGATAACCACGGCCGCATTGTGCGGGTGCTGAAAGAGGTGCCGCCGGTCGCCGGTAAAAACCTGACGCTGACGCTGGATCTGCATCTGCAGCAGTATGTGGAGAGCCGTCTGGCGGGGCAGCGTGCGGCGCTGCTGATAGAAGATCCGCATGACGGATCGGTGCTGGCGATGGTCTCCAGCCCCAGCTACGATCCCAATCCCTTCGTTAAAGGCATCAGCTATCAGGCCTATAAAAAACTGCTGCAGGACAAGGATCTGCCGCTGATCAACCGCGTGACCCAGGGACTCTATCCGCCCGCCTCGACGGTGAAGCCGTATATGGCGATGTCGGCGCTGCTGACCCATGTGATCACGCCACAGACACAATTCTTCGGTGCGCCAACCTGGACGCTGCCCGGCACCGATCGGCGCTATCGCGACTGGAAAAAAACCGGTCACGGCATGCTGGATGTGACGCGCGCCATCGAAGAGTCCGCCGATACCTTTTTCTATCAGGTGGCATTCATGATGGGCATTGACCGGATTCACACCATGCTCAGCCAGTTCGGTTATGGCAGGCCCTCCGGGATCGATCTCAATGAGGAGTACAACGGCTTACTGCCGAGCCGCGAATGGAAGCAGAAGGTGCATAAAAAGCCCTGGTATCAGGGAGACACGGTGTCCGTGGGCATCGGCCAGGGGTACTGGATTGCGACGCCGATTCAGATGGTGAAAGCGATGGTGGCGCTGATCAACAACGGCCGGGTCATCGCGCCCCATCTGCTGGAGAAAACCCAGCGCGGCACCCTGGTTGAGAACTACCATCCGCAGCAGCGCGAAACGCAGATTGGCGATCCCCGTTCACCTTACTGGTCGCTGGTGCGCCACGCGATGTTTGGCATGGCTAACTCACCCAACGGCACCGGGTATAAATATTTCCACACCGCACCTTATGGCATCGCGGCGAAAAGCGGGACCTCTCAGGTGTTCAGCCTGCGCCAGAATCAGACCTATAACGCGAAGATGATCCCGGTCCGGCTGCGCGACCATATCTTCTATACCGCCTTTGCGCCCTTCAATGACCCGAAAGTGGCGGTGGCGCTGATTCTGGAGAACGGAGGCGGGGAAGGGGTCACGGCGGCGCCCGTAATGCGGGATATACTGGATCACATCTTTATTCCACCGACGCCGGACGCGCCAGCCCCGGCTACACCCTAAAAAGGGGGGGCATAGCCCCCCGCCGCGCGTCAGACGCTCAGGGTTTTCGTCACCTGACCAATCGCGTGCACCACATCCGTTGCGCCCTCCCGAATCTCCGCAATGACGCCACCCGCCTCCTGCGCCAGCTGCACGCCCTGATCGGCGCGCTTCAGGTTCGACTCAATCCCTTTCAGTGCCCGGCTCGCCAGCAGATGGTTCTGCTGTATCCGGTTTTCGATGTCGGTGGTCGCGCGGTTGATGTTCGCCGCCAGTGTGCGAACTTCGTTAGCCACCACCGCAAAGCTGCGGCCATGACTTCCGGCGCGCGCCGCTTCGATGGCCGCATTGAGCGCCAGCAGGTTGGTCTGATCGGCGATCCGACGAATCCCTTCAACAATTGCTCCGATGCGATCAGAGGATTCACTCAGTCCGGTAATATCCCCGGAGATCCCCTGCAGTTCGCCGGCCAGCGCGTTCATGGTTTCGACGCTGCTGGCGATCACATCCGCCCCCAGTTTTGTGCTCTTATCCGTTTGCAGCGCAGTATGATATGCCCGCTGCGCCGCATCATGCTCCTGTTGATTCTTCTCCACCTGGGCGGTGACGTCGGTCGCGAACTTGACGATTTTGTAGAGCCTGCCCTGTTCATCAAATACCGGGTTGTAGGTGGCACGCAGCCAGATCGTCTCGCCCTGCTTGTTGACGCGGGGAAACTGACCCGAGACAAATTCACCCCGATTCAGCTGCTGCCAGAATTCGCTGTACTCCCGGCTGTCACGCACGGCCGCAGAACAGAAGCGGCTGTGATGAACGCCTTCCACCTCTTCGCGACGGTAGCCCATGGTTTTCAGGAAGTTGTCGTTGGCTTTCAGGACTTCCCCTTTGAGGTTAAAGGCGATCACCGCCATCGATCGTTCAATGGCGGTGGTGATGGCGCGCTGCTCCTGCGCATCGTTAATATGGCTGGTAATGTCGGTGGCCAGCTTGACGATTTTGATTACCCGACCGTGACGGTTCTGCACCGGAACATAGTTGGCTTCCAGCCAGATCGGGCGGCTGTTCTTCGCCATGCGCAGAAACTTATCGCTGAAGCTTTCGCCCCGGTTGAGTCGCTGCCAGAAGTCGCGATAGGCCTGCGACTGCAGCTGTTCCGGCGTGCAGAACAGGCTGTGGTGCTGGCCCTCGATCTCCGCCAGCGTATAGCCCATGCTCGCCAGAAACAGCGCGTTGGCGCCGAGAATGGTGCCATCGGGTGAGAATTCGATCATGGCGATGGAGCCGTTGAGAGAGCTCAGCGTAGCCGCTGAGTGTGAGCGCTTCTGCCAGCTATGACGGGAAGCAATACCTGATGTAATAGTAGAAAACATGATGATCCTTATTATTAGTGTGGGTCTCGCAAGTTATATCGGCAAAATAGCGGCGCAATAGAGAGGGCAGCCCGCTGCTGGCTGAAATTTATTCGATCGACGGCCGCTTTTTTGCCGTGAAACAGACCCGATGGCCGGGTTGATGGAAAAGCGGTCAGTTGGTGTGATTTTGGTGAAAAGCGTTTGACGCTGCCGGGCCGCTTTGGTTTAATGCGCCCCGTTGCCCGAATAGCTCAGTCGGTAGAGCAGGGGATTGAAAATCCCCGTGTCCCTGGTTCGATTCCGGGTTCGGGCACCATATTTAAAGAACCCGCCTCTGGCGGGTTTTTGCATTCTGAGGCGAACCCGTTATCGACAGGTTCGATTCACTCGCCACATCCCGCCGAACAATCCGAATTTCCATTTCCGCCGTTCATTCCGGCTCTGAATTGAGTAGCCACACAAACAGATTTCACGGCGAAACCAATTTGCCGTCCCGGCTCTGTGCTGCGTTGCCAGAGTGTCACCGCCTGATATGCTGTCCAGCCTGCAATTGACCGCGACTAATCGTGTTTTATAAGCCACTCTTTACAGAATCCACCTGACAGGCACAATACCCCTTTTTTCCAGCGCTCTCACGGTCATGTCAGAAGAAGCACTGCGGCTGCAGATACAGAACCTGAAAAAGCATAATGCGCGTCTGAAGCGTATAGCCCATGACGCCCGGAACAAACTCAATGCGGCGCTGGATGGCACCGGGCTGTTTCTCTGGCAGCTCGATATCCCCAGCGGCAAACTGGTGATCTTTAACCGGCGCTGGGGCGCGATGCTGGGTTTCCAGCCGAAAGAGACCGACGCCAACTTTGAATCCTGGAAAGAGAGCCTGCACCCCGATGATGCCGCTGAGGTTCTGCGGGCGTTTTACGATCATATTGCCGGCAAAGCGCCTTACTACGAGGCGCTGCACCGCATGATCGCAAAGAATGGAAGCATTACCTGGGTGCTGGATCGTGGCCGGGTCAGTGAGTGGAACGCCCAGGGCGAGCCGGTAAAAGTGATCGGCACCCATATCGACATGACGAAAGAGAAGCAGTATGAAGCGCAGCTCGCGCTGCTGGCACTGCACGATCCCCTGACGCTGCTCAACAATCGCCACGCTCTGCAAAACTATTTCTGCGAAATGAAAGCGCAGGGAGCACTCTGTGTTGCCTTTATCGATCTGGATAACTTCAAGCATGTTAACGACACTCTGGGACATCGCAGCGGGGATGAGGTACTGATCCAGCTCAGTCAGCGTTTAACGGAATGCGTACCCGCTGAGGGGGTCATTGGCCGGCTCGGCGGCGATGAGTTTGTTCTGTTATTGCCCTATCCGCTGCACCACCCCCTGGTCCGCGAACTGACTGACGCCTGTCTTGATGCGGTGCTCACCCCTTTTGATATGTCAAACGGTCACGCTCAGATCGGCGCCTCTGTCGGCGTGTCGCAGGTGCAGGAAAATGATGACTTCGATACCGCACTGGCTCGGGCGGATGCAGCGATGTATCGCATTAAGAAAAATGGTAAACGCGGTATCGCGATAGATGACGCCTTTCCCGACGCAGCCGACCTTTGCTGAGCCTGACCGCTGGCGCAGCCGTTTCTTCTGACCTTACCGGATCCTCCCTGGCTTTTTTTTCCTGCCGGTCGCCTCAGCGATCGGTGCGCAGCACCACACAACCTAAATTTTAGTATTAATCCTAAAACGGCTTTTCATTTTCTCACCTCTCTCTATTACCGCTTCGTTTATTCTTTAATACCCATCGCTGATGATGAGGTGACATTTGAATTTAATTTTCATTAAATCAGCATAATTGATCGTTTATCGATCAAAAATGGTTATTTTCAACTGGCGCGATTGACCTTCTGCGTCTCGCTTAATTCCTGGGTGATAACAAAGTAACCTGATTATATTTACCGCTTCGCTTAGGTAAATTGATCGTTTGTTGATCATCTTCACTAACTGATATTGATGAGGTTATCTTTCTGCCGCTTCGTTTACTATTTTTTCAATTGGACATTTTTCGAAAATGATCGATTAATAGGGCGCGGCTTTTTATGTGAAAAAGCATTGCCGCGTCGTTGCGCTTCTTTCGAATAGACGCGCAGCGATAGTTTAAATATGTTATCAATCCAGGATAGGTAACTCTCTCTAATAATCCAGAGCGTGACGGATTGTTATTTTGTCGCTTGATCGGTCCGATTTTCTGTCTACATTTAGATTGCTGAATCGGCCTGATGAAGCATTAACTGTGCAAATTCTGATTTTTAATTTCAAAGAGGAACACAGAATGACTCAATATCGTGGTGGGGCCGGAAATTTTGCGGCTGACAAAGAGCGTGCTGCGGAAGCGGGACGTAAAGGTGGCCAGAAAAGCGGCGGGAACTTCAAGAACGATCCCGAACGTGCGATTGAGGCAGGGCGTAAGGGAGGGAAGGTAAGTCGCCGGAGCTAAACGAATCTGATGCTGCTGTCAGGGCTGTGGATGCCGTTTACCGGGCTGTAAAAGATCTCTTTTATTTTCCTGCAAGATAATTACATTCTGAATTGTGTCGCTGCTGAATCAACAGCAGGCAAAGACGCCGTTAATTAAACCGGAGAGGCTTCCTTTCCGGTTTTTTTTATTTCCGATCGATTAAAGCTATACCATTTAATAAAACTTTGTACAGGTAATGCCTGGCCGGTGCAATTTTTATGCGCCAGATTGAAAAATGTATACAGCTATTTATAAAATTGTACAAATTGCAGCTTGGCTGACGAAGCGGCTGCAGGAAAAAGAATTAAGAGCTAACGTGTTGCCGTAAAAGGGGAAAGTGCATCTGATATGCTACTTTTGTTTTAAATTTATACCGATGCGGTGGGCGATATTATAAATCTCCACTAGACTTTCCGTGTGTCAACGAAATGACTGGCGTTGCGTTATTAACGGCGCAGCTTTTTTAACAGTGAGGCTATCTTATGACAGTGAAAACGTTAAATGACCTGTTCATCCACGACTTGTCCGATGTCTACAGCGCTGAGAAACAGATAACCCGTGCATTGCCTAAAATGGCGCGTGCTGCCAGTGACGAAAATCTTATCGCTGCCTTTAATCAGCATCTGGAAGAGACCCGTGCGCAGATTGAGCGACTGGATGAACTGGTGGAGGTCACACCTGAGGTCAGAATTAAACGAATGAAGTGTCATGCGCTGGAAGGGCTGGTCGAAGAAGCGCAGGAGATTATCGAATCCGTCGAAAAAGGCGAAATCCGCGATCAGGGGCTGATCGGTGCGGCGCAGAAGGTGGAGCACTATGAGATTGCCACTTACGGTACGCTGCATGCGCTGGCGCTGAAGCTGGGGTACACCAAAGCGGCAGAGTTGCTGGAGACGACCCTGAATGAAGAGAAGCAAACGGATGAGAAGCTCACCTCGGTAGCCGAAGCGATTACTGTTTCTTAAGGAGAACGACATGACTGCGATTGAACATTATCACGACTGGCTGCGCGACGCGCATGCTATGGAAAAACAGGCAGAAAGCATGCTCAGCAAGATGTCGGGCCGTCTTGAACACTATCCGGCACTGGAGCAGCGTCTGGCTCAGCATCTCGACGAGACGAAACATCAGCTGACGCTTCTGGAACAGCTGCTCGACAGCCACGGTATCGACCACTCAGTGATGAAAGATGCGATGGGTAAGATGGCGGCCACCGGTCAGGCAGTCGGCGGGATGTTCAACTCAGATGAAGTGGTCAAGGGCGCAATCAGTGGCTATGTTTTTGAAAATGCCGAAATCGCCAGCTATACCAGCCTGATCGCCACGGCTGAACAGGTCGGTGACGCGCAGGGCGTTCGCATACTGAGTGAAATCCGCGATCAGGAAGTGGCCATGGCGGAGTGGCTGCTGCAGCATATTCCTGAAGTCACACAGCAGTTCCTGCAACGTGCCTCACAGCCGGGCACCGAAGCGAAGAAGTAGTCCCGCAGGATGACCTGCATGAAAAAGCCGGGCGAACCCGGCTTTTTGCGTTGCTGGTGTGACGGACTCAGTCCGCCATCAGATGGCCATACATCGTCATCAGCTTACGCGTGACGCCGTTGGTCCAGCCAAAACCATCCTGGAGCGGATATTCGCCCCCGCCGCCCGGACGGGCGCGTTCGCCGCTGATGTCATACTTCTCGACCAGCTTATGGTGCAGCTGGTAGAAGTTATTCACGGTATTAAGCCAGTTCACCGCCACTTCCGTCGCCAGCGTCTCTTCACCGTAGTTGTTCAGGCCGACGATCGCCATCCACTGCATCGGTGCCCAGCCGTTGGGCCGATCCCACTGTTCGCCGCTCTCTACCATCGAGGTCAGCAGGCCGCCATTGCTCAGCAGCAGGTGACGCAGGGAGATCGCCTGCAGGTGCGCCTGATGCGGCGTTGCCAGCCCGACAAACAGCGGAACCACCGACGCCACGGTAAAGGCACCGAAACGCTCACGCCGCCAGTCGTAGTCGCGGAAGACGCCAGCGGTGCTGTCCCACAGATAGCGGGTGATCGCACGTTTACGCGCTTCGGCCTTTTTCTGCCACGCCAGCGCGGTCAGCTCTTCGCCCTTGGCGTGCGACAGGGTGGCGATCATCAGCTCCAGCTTGTACAGGAACGCATTCAGATCGATAGGAATAAATTGTGTGGTGCGAATGCTCGACAGCCGTTTCGGGTTACGCAGCCAGCGCGAGGAGTAATCCCAGCCCGATTCCGCGCCCGCACGCAGGTCGCGATAGACCTCGCTGGCCGGACGTTTCGATTCGCGGGCGGTTTCCACATCTTCCATCCACGACTCATCGCGCGGCGTATCGCGGTCGTCCCAGTAGCGGTTCAGCAGCGAACCGTTCGGCATCCGCACGACATGGCGATAGGCCTGATTAGGCATCAGCGACCCGGCGCCATCCATCCAGAACTGATACTCCTTCATCAGCTGTTCCTGATAGCGTTTCGCCCCGCGCACGCCATCCTCTTCGAACAGCTCGACCATCAGCGCAAAGACCGGCGGCTGCGAGCGGCTGAGGTAGTAGGTCCGGTTGCCGTTGGGCACATGACCGTAGTTGTCGATCAGCCAGGCGAAGTTATCCGCCATGTGACGCAGCAGGTCGTCACGGCCCGACTCCGCCAGGCCGAGCATGGTGAAATAAGAGTCCCAGTAGTAGGTTTCGCCAAAGCGGCCGCCCGGCACCACATAGGGTTTCGGCAGCGGCAGCAGCGATGAGTGCGGCATATGCTGCTGCGGCATTTTGGTCAGGACCGGCCACAGATCATCGATATGCTCGTTGAGCGTTTTATCCGGGTTGGAGACATAAAAGCTTTCGTTTACGCCAGGCAGATAAAAGTGATCGGCGACAAAACGCGACAGGTCGAAGTCACTGCTGCGTTTCTGACGACGATAGCGCATCAGCACATCCAGCGGATCGTACTTTGGCGAACAGTCGGGGAAGGTTTTGCTGTCCTCGAAGATCCGCGACATCTGGACATGTTCAAACAGTTCCAGATAACGATCGGCAGGCGTGAGCGCATCCGGGGCAGGCAGGCCTTCAATCAGCTCCGGCTCCGGTTCGGAATCCTGCATGCGCTCCAGTTTCAGTTCATGGGGATCGTATTGATACTCAACTTCCGCCCCGGCACGAACCTCTTCAAGTGCATTCTGTTGCTGGCGATAAGTATTAATAGCGGCCTCCTGAGCGGTCGGGGTTGCACAAAGGACAAATTATAGCCTCCCCGACCTGCGGAACAACAATGCAGAATATCTATGAACGTAATAAAAATTGTCTATTAATCGAGGTTTTTTAATAAATTTCAGTCAATTCAACCAAATATAGCGCTGTTCACCAAAAACACATTTCGGATGAATCTCTTAGCGGCCTGAATTTAAAAAATTAACCTGAAGAAAATCGACGTCTGTTAACATTCTGACACAGAATCCCGGGCCGGAAAGGGGACAAAAAATGGCATACGCAACGGGAAAGCGGGGCGGACGGCGGCGCTGAGCGGGAGGGGCTCCCGCTCAGCATCTGGCGCATCAGGCCTTCGCCAGCGCAGCGCGGATCACCGCCTGCCACGCGGTCGTCGGACGGCCGGTCAGGCTGCTCAGCTGACGGGAATCACTGAAAAGCGCGCCTTTCTCTGCACCTGCATCGGAGTCAGCCAGCATCTCTGCCAGGCCTTCCGGCAATCCGGCGCTTTTCAGCGCGGCCGCAAACTCAGCCTGGGAAAGATTCACGTAATCGACCTTTTCACCACTCTGCGCGGCGATTTCGGCCGCAAACGCCGCTAGCGTATAACTGTCGTCACCGGCCAGCTCATAGACTTTCCCGGCCTGGTCCGGCCGGGTCATCACTTCCGCCGCGGCATCCGCGTAATCCTGACGCGCAGCCGAGGCGATGCGGCCTGTGCCCGCCGCGCCGATAAATGCATGGTGTGCCAGCGCTGGCGGAATGCTGGCGGCGTAGTTCTCGGTGTACCAGCCGTTGCGCAGCAGAGCGAACGGAATGCCTGAATCTCTCAGCAGCGCTTCCGTGGCGCGGTGCTCCAGCGCCAGGCCCAGCGGCGAGGTATCCGCATGCAGCAGGCTGGTGTAGGCGATAAAGCGCACGCCAGCGGCGCGGGCGGCCGCAATGACTGCCCTGTGCTGCGCTTCACGCTGGCCGACTTCACTGCCGGAGATCAGCAGCAGTTTTTCCACACCGGCAAAAGCGGCCTCCAGCGTCTCTGGCTGGCCGTAGTCGGCCTGGCGGACGATGACGCCCTGTGCGGCCAGATCGGCGGCTCTGGCGGGCGTACGCACCGCGGCGACGATCGTCTCTGCCGGAACTTTCTTCAGTAGTGCTGCAATCACCTTACGGCCGAGCTGGCCGGTTGCGCCTGTCACTGCAATCATGATCTTTCTCCTGTGGCTGTTGGTGAAATTCAGACTAGGGGATAAACTAACTTTAAGTAAGTACTTACAGAATTGTTAGTGTGGGAAAGGCAGAGTAAATGGCTGAAAAACTGAGTGAAAAATTTATTCGTGGCGAACTGCTTAACGTTGATTGCCCCTCGCGTGACGTCCTGAAGCGGGTCACCAGCCGCTGGAGCGTACTGATTCTGCTGGCGCTGCAGGACCAGACGCTGCGCTTCAGCGCGCTGCGCCGGGCCGTCGGCGGCGTCAGCGAACGGATGCTGGCGCAGAACCTGCGTTACCTGGAGGAGGATGGTTTTGTGCAGCGCATCGCTTTTGATGTGGTGCCGCCGCACGTTGAGTATCGCCTGACACCGCTCGGTCGCGAGGTCGGGGAGCAGGTCGTGGGGCTGGCGGACTGGCTGGAAGAGAATCTGGGCCGGATTCTGGCGCAGCGCGGCAGCCTTCCGGCAGCCTGAATTTCCGCGCTGGTGGTCAGAATGTGACGACACCGGCATTTTTTAATCTGCAATTCTGCTTTTCGGCCCAGCGCATTTCTGCACCGCCACCGCGCCACCGGCAGGGTGGCGCAAATAACCCAGCCGGCCTCCCAACTTATTGCCGCTAATTAAATCGATTTATCCGGTCCGGGCCAGCAATAATCTGCGGCCTGACTTTCATTGTTAATTCATCCGTAAATTTTGACTCATTTTATTAACATTCCTGCGGCCTCTTAATTCCCGGCTCCGCCGTTTATTTTGTCAGAATCCCCGACGGGATCTGCCGGAGTAAAACCAAAAATAAAACAAAGCGGCAGAGACGGCTGTTTTCAGGTTTAACCTGTTAAGAAATAAGATGATTTCATTTTTTCTGCGTCACTTTTCGGCCCGCGTGGTCAGTGTGATCAGCAAAATAGTGTCTGAAAACAGGCCGTTGGGACCCTTTTTCAGGCGGAATTTGTGTTCGCCGGCCCGCTTTTTAATGCGGCAAATACCGTAACATTAATGACACAAAAACACCCTGTGGTTAACCTTTAAGCCTTATTTTTAAATAGATAATTCCTGCTAAAAACAATGATCAAAATCAAAAAAGACTGTTATAGTTTTCATTAACCCCACTGTTTCTGTTTCCTCGCCGCGAATAGTTCTAAATTTGCGGCGGGAATTTCAATAAGCGCAGAGAAGTCGCGTATCAGGCTTAAGTTGTTAATTATAAGTAAATACATGGTGTTCTATGTGGCAAATCTATGTGGCAAAGAGGTAAGCAATGTTCGGATTAGATGCCTTTCATCTGGCCAGGATACAGTTCGCATTTACTGTTTCCTTCCATATTATCTTTCCCGCCATCACCATCGGTCTCGCCAGCTTCCTGGCCGTCCTCGAAGGTATGTGGCTCAAAACCCGCGATCAGACCTATCGCGATCTCTACCACTTCTGGTCGAAAATCTTTGCCGTTAACTTCGGCATGGGTGTGGTCTCCGGGCTGGTCATGGCCTATCAGTTCGGCACCAACTGGAGCGGCTTCTCGGAGTTTGCGGGCAGTATCACCGGTCCGCTGCTGACCTATGAAGTACTGACGGCGTTCTTCCTGGAAGCGGGCTTCCTGGGCGTGATGCTGTTCGGCTGGAATCGCGTCGGTCCGGGTCTGCACTTCTTTGCCACCTGCATGGTCGCCCTGGGCACGCTGATCTCCACTTTCTGGATCCTGGCATCCAACAGCTGGATGCACACCCCGCAGGGTTATCTGATCCAGAACGGCGTGGTGGTTCCGCAGGACTGGCTGAAAATCGTCTTTAACCCCTCATTCCCTTACCGCCTGTTCCATATGTCGGTGGCGGCCTTCCTGGCGAGCGCCTTCTTTGTGGGATCGTCGGCGGCCTGGCATCTGCTGAAGGGCAACAATAATCCGGCTATCCGCAAGATGTTTTCCATGGCGCTGTGGATGGCCCTGATTGTCGCCCCGATTCAGGCGATGATTGGTGATGCGCACGGTCTGAACACCCTGGAGCATCAGCCAGCCAAAATCGCGGCGATCGAAGGACACTGGGAAAACCCGCCGGGCGAAGCGACGCCGCTGATCCTGTTCGGCATCCCCGATATGGAGCAGGAGCGGACCAAATATGCGCTGGAAGTGCCTTATCTCGGCAGCCTGATCCTGACGCACAGTCTGGATAAGCAGGTGCCGGCACTGAAGTCGTTCCCGAAAGAGGATCGGCCGAACTCAACGGTCATTTTCTGGTCCTTCCGCGTAATGGTGGCGCTGGGCCTGCTGATGATTACGCTGGGTGTGGTCAGCCTGTGGCTGCGCGTTAAAGGCCGCCTCTATGAGTCGCGTCCTTTCCTGTGGTTTGCGCTGCTGATGGGGCCATCGGGTCTGATTGCGATTCTGGCGGGCTGGTTCACGACAGAGATTGGTCGTCAGCCGTGGGTCGTCTATGGCGTACAGCGAACGGTTGATGCGGTCTCCGCGCATGGCGACATGCACATGAGCATCAGTCTGCTGGCCTTTATTCTGGTTTACAGCTCGGTATTTGGCGTGGGGTATCACTATATGATGCGCCTGATTAAGCAGGGACCGGTTGTCGGCGAAGGTCACGTTACCGAAGAGGGCGGGCCCGGTCAGAAGAAAACCCCGGCACGTCCGCTTTCCGCTGCCACCTTTAAGGATGGAGAGCACTAAGATGATCGATTTTTCCGTAATCTGGTTTGTGATTATCGTCTTCGCAACCCTGATGTATATCGTGATGGATGGCTTCGACCTGGGGATTGGTCTGCTGTTCCCGTTCAATAAAGATGCCGGTGAGCGCGACATGATGGTGAACACCGTCGCGCCGGTCTGGGATGGCAACGAAACCTGGCTGGTGCTGGGCGGCGCGGGCCTGTTTGGTGCGTTTCCGCTGGCCTACGCGGTGATCACCGACGCGCTGTCGATTCCGCTGACCGCCATGCTGATTGGCCTGATTTTTCGTGGTGTCGCCTTTGAGTTCCGCTTCAAGGCGGTTGAAGGCCACCGGGCATTCTGGGACAAATCCTTTATTGCGGGTTCGGTCATCGCGACCTTCAGTCAGGGGGTGGCGGTCGGCGCTTTCCTGGATGGCATCCCGGTTGAGGGCCGTCGCTTCGCCGGTTCGGCCATGGACTGGCTGGCGCCGTTCCCGCTGTTCTGCGGCCTGGGTCTGGTCGTCGCCTATGCGTTGCTGGGCTGCACCTGGCTTATCATGAAGACCGAAAATGAGCTGCACCGTAAGATGTCCGCGCTGGCGACGCCGCTGGTCATCGCGCTGTTAGTGATCATCGGTATCGTCAGCCTGTGGACGCCGTTCTCACACGCGGACATCGCCCATCGCTGGTTCAGCCGGCCAAACCTGTTCCTGTTCCTGCCGGTTCCGGTGCTGGTGCTGCTCTGCTCGTGGGGAATTGTGCGTGCCATCAAGCGCGAGGCGCACTACTCGCCGTTCCTGCTGACGCTGGCCCTGATCTTCCTGGGCTTCTCCGGGCTGGGTATCAGCGTCTGGCCAAACATTATTCCGCCATCGGTCACAATCTGGGATGCGGCATCGCCACCGCAGAGCCAGGCCTTCATGCTGGTCGGTAGCCTGCTGATTATCCCGATGATCCTGGGCTACACCTTCTGGAGCTACTACGTGTTCCGTGGAAAAATCAAAGCAGACGCAGGATACCATTGATATGAAAAGCCTCAGCAGCATGAAAGACCACAAGGACGAAACGAAAGCCCCCTGGTGGAAGCGTGTGATGTGGCTGGTCGTTATCTATGCCGCCAGCGTACTGGCGCTGGGCGTTGTTGCCTCGCTGTTCCGTATGATGATGACGGCAGCGGGCATGCGCAGCCATTAGTCGCAGGCAGCAGAGAGCCGATCCTTTTGCAGGGGCGCTCTCTGCGATATGCCCGGTGCGGGCGGCCTGCTCCTCACTCTGAGGTGCGCCCGTCACGCCGGGTAGTGTTACGTGAAAGGCTGACGCGGGTCAGCCTTTTTTAATTAGTAACCTAAGCAATTAATGCGGTATGCCGCTGAAATCGCGGTTTATCGCACCTCTCATCTTATGGCGAATGGCGATTTTTGCTATTCTCTTGTGCCGAAAATTCCAGCGATAAACTGCACCGTAACTTGCCATCATGCTCACTCAGGCCATTAAAAAACAGCACATCAACGATCTGGTTGAGTGGATAGAAGCCAATCTCACCGACGACCTCAATATCGATCAAATCACCCTCAAGTCCGGGTATTCCAAGTGGCACATGCAGCGCATGTTCAAGGAGATGACCGGGCAGACGCTGGCGGCCTATACCCGCAAACGGCGTCTGACGATGGCGGCGATGGCGTTGCGACTGACGCGCATGACGCTGATCGATATCGCCGTTCGTTTTGGCTTTGATAATCAGCAAAACTTTACCCGGGTTTTTAAAGGTCACTTTTCGCTGACGCCTGGCGCGTTTCGCCGCATTCCCCATCTGCCGGTAAAGAACTTTCATGGTCGCATCCTGGTGCGAACCCTGGCCGAGCGCGCAACGCTGGTGGAGCGCGAGGAAGCGCTGCCTCTGTGCGGTGAGACGCTGGAGTGGGAGTGTAAGTTTGGAGATTACATCGCCGATCGCGACCACCGGGTCGCCAGTCAGGCGCGGCAGCTCGTCGCGCTGGCGGGCAGCAGGGTGACGCAGGGCTGGCTGGGTTTTCAGTATGGCCCAGGCTACAGCTCTGCCGACCAGCAGAATATCAGCCTGTTTCAGGCGCTGGAGCCGCAGCATGCCGGGCTGCTGGGAGAGACCACCCGCTGGCACGAGGAGTGCGGCCTCTACGCGTCGCTCCGCTGGAGCGGCAAACCGGAGCAGCTGACGCGCTTTATCGAAGATATCTACTATCAGCATCTGCCCGCGCTGGGCGTGTCGCGCCGTCCGGGCAAAGATCTGCTGCGACTCGATTTCGCGCACTGCAGAGCCGACTGGCTGAGCGGCGTCTTTTCCATTCCGGTGACGCAGGCGTAAGCAGCCGGGCAGGGGAATGGCTCATTCATCTTTCGTGCGGTATACCGTGACAAACCGCACGATTTTATAAAATAACGCGCCCGACTGGCGTAAAATCCTCCTCCGAAACCTCATCATACCTTAATCATCGTGCATCTGTGATGGGGCTGGAATATTCATCTGCATTTCAGGCCGTTTCCGGCCAGAACGACAACCGAAGACCACTATGCGACGCTTATTGATTTCACTTATTCTGGCATTGCCTGTTATGGCAGTGGCGCAGCAGGCTGAGCCTTTCTCACCGCCTGACGGACTGCATCCGCATGCTCAAAGCTCTCAGCATGAAATTCTGGGCGACGGGGAGCTGCCGGCGCACACCACTTCCCACTCTTCTCTCTCCGGATTTAACGACACGCTGTAAGCGTGGCTGCGCTGCCAACATCTGCGGCGCACAACCGTGTCCGGCTCAGCAGCAGCCGGACGCGCTTACGCAATCCGACGCCTGGCTCCTTTTCACCTGCTCTATCTGTCTGACTTTTCTGCTGGCTACGACGCTCTTCCTGCCTCTCTTTTCTCTGTCGCTCCTGCGCTGGATGACGCCTCGCGTCCGTCGCGTAAAATATATCTTATCCCGGCCGATCGCATTTTTCGTTCTTGTGCTGAAGATATATCATAGCTAATCTTCTGGCTTCAGATGCGAATGATTGTTATTTAACTCCGGCGCGCCCCGGCCTGCGGGCACACCGGTTTCCGGGAGAGACACTTTGCCTTTATCAGCGAACCCACGCACGCCGCAGCGCGTCCGTAATGAATTACGTTTCCGTCATATTGAAGTGGTCAGTAAAACGCGGGTCGCCGGTCATTTCTGGCGCATCCGCTTCAGCGGCAGCGATCTGGCGGGCTTTACCTCGCCAGGCTTTGACGATCACATCAAAGTCTTCTTCCCGGCTGACGATACGCCACTCGCTCTGCCGCAAATCACGGAAGAGGGGATTGTCTGGCCGGAGGGGCAACGTCCCCAGGCGCGGGACTACACGCCGCTGGCGTTTGATGGTGAGTCTTCACTGACCCTGGACTTCTATATTCACCAGCAGGGTGTAGCCAGTGACTGGGCAACGCGGGCACAGCCGGGCGATCGGCTGATTATCGGCGGGCCGCGCGGTTCGCTGGTGGTGCCGACCGATTATGCCTTCCAGCTCTGCGTCTGCGATGAAACCGGTCTGCCTGCCTTTGCGCGTCGTCAGCGTGACGTTCAGGCGCAGGCGCTGCATCTTTACGCCTTTACCGATAGCGCGACGGGCCGCGACTATCTGTCGGAGACGGATAACCTCACAGCACACTGGCTCGGCAGCGGTCAGATGCAGAAGGCGCAGATCAGCGAACTGATGGCCCGGCTGGATGCGATCGCGCTGCCGGCAGAGGATTACTTTATCTGGCTGACCGGCGAGGGGGAGGCGGTGAAAGCCCTCTCGGACTACTTCACGCTGCAGCGCGGCCTCGACAGCCGCTTCGTGCGGGCGGTGGCCTACTGGCACGCGAAGTAGGCGGTTACGGTAATTGAGTTTTGTCAGGCGGCGAACTACCATCAACCTCCTTTTTCTCCGCAGGGCAGGCCATGAAACCGTATCCGACTTCCACTTCCTCTGACGCGCAGGCTGGCTGCGGCGGGCGTCGTAAACGACGTGAAAAAATGCTGGAAGCGAGTGAGATCCGCCTGCTGATGCTGCACTTTCTGGAACAGCGTGCGGCGCACGGCTATGAGCTGATTAAGTCGGTTGAGGAGCTGTCAAAGGGAGAGTATTCACCGAGTCCGGGAATTATCTATCCCAATCTGACGCTGCTGGAGGAGATGGAGGCGATTCAGGTGGTGGATGCGCAGGCCACACGCAAAGCCTATCGCCTGACGCCCGCAGGCAGGGCGCAGCTGGCCGAACAGCGTGACATGGTTCTCAGCCTGATTGCGCGGCTCTCTTCACTGGCGGTGCTGGTCAACAACCGCAGCATTCCTGCCGTGGAGCAGGCGATTCACGGGCTGAAGGTCGCGCTGAATCGGCGGCTGGCGCAGGAAGATATCTCAGACGCCGCGCTGCAAACGCTGATTCAGGCGCTGCATGACGCGGCAGAGAAAATCACCGGCAGCGAATAGCCCTTAGCTGATTTCCGTTTTGTGCTTGTCGATATGACCCAGCGTGCGGTCCGGGAAGCAGATGTCGCGCACGCGCTGCTTCAGCGTGGTCGCGTCGGGGAAGCCGCCATCGCGCTTACGTTCCCACAACAGATGCTCATCCAGCGTAATTTCAAAGACACCGCCGGTGCCCGGTTTCAGTGTCACTTCCGCCAGATCCTCCGCAAAAGTGTGCAGAAGCTCCTGTGCCATCCACGCTGACCGCATCAGCCAGTTGCACTGCATACAGTAATGAATAACAACCACCGGTTTTTGCGCCATCACTCTCTTCCTTTATGTATTAATAAATGCAGATGCATTCGGGTTAAAAATCTGTGCGCTGTGGTGAGTTATCCCGTTAAACCTGCCAGAGGGCATAGAGGCGGGTAAAAAGTCTGGATCGTCGGCATGGTGCTCATGCCTGGTGCCGCGTTGACCGCGTGCTTTTTTATGCTGCCGGCAGGCAGGAAGGCGAAGAGTAACAACTAATCCGTGGCTGCGCGCCTCTGCGACCCGTTTTTCAGCGATTGACGCAGCTTCCCGCCTGCCTGCGGAGAGGCCGCGCGGCCGCGTGTACGCGCTGCCGGACAGCCTCTGCCACGGCGCGCTCAGCCCGATCCTCAGGGTCATGCTAAGTGTAACCCGCCTGATGTTCAACCCTGATTTCTGGCCGTTTCGCTTTTAAAAACATTGCTTTGCGCGCTTTTAATTGCCGATTTTGCGCTATACCTGGAGTGCCTGACAGACTGAGGAGACCACTATGGCGACATCACTTGATCAGACCGCTGAACAACTGGGTAAAATTTTACTCGCTTCCGGATGGCATCTGACCACCGCTGAATCCTGCACCGCCGGGCTGATCAGCATGACGCTGGCTGCAGTAGAGAGCAGCGGCGACTTTTACACCAGCGGCTTTGTGACCTACAGCGAAAACGCCAAAATCCGCCTGCTGGGAGTACATCCCGACACGCTGAAGCAGCATACGGCGGTAAGCGAACAGACGGCCAGAGAGATGGTGCAGGGGGCCTGCGCCCGTTCGGGTGAACCGGTGGGATTATCGATTACCGGCTATGCCGGGCCGGATGGCGGTGAAGATGGTACCCCGGCGGGCACCATCTGGTTCGGCTGGATGTTGCCGGACGGCACGGATGAGGCGGAGTGCCATCAGTTCAGCGGCGATCCAAAATCCGTGATGGAGCAGGGCACAGAGTTCGCGCTGCAGGGGCTGATCAAACGGTTACGGCGGGCCGCCCGCTAGAGGCGCGCACCGCACCTTTCTGGATTCAGCGACAGTCGACGATCAGCCGACCCTGCACACGGCCCTCCAGCAGAGCCTGCGCGCCCTCTCTGGCTTCGCTCAGCGGGATCACCCGGCTCAGCCTGCTGAGCCGTTCGCTATCCAGCAACTCACCGAGGCGCTGCCACGCCTGCTGGCGAAGCGGTTTCGGACACATCACGCTATCGACACCGGCCAGGGTCACGCCACGCAGGATAAAGGGCGCGACGCTGGCTGGCAGGTCGAGCCCCTGGGCCATGCCGCAGGCTGCGACCACGCCGTCCCGCCGGGTGGCGGCCAGGACATTCGCCAGCGTGTGGCTGCCGACGCTGTCGATGGCGGCGGCCCACTGCTCTTTAACCAGCGGTTTGCCGGGCTGTGAGAGCTCTTCACGATCCATCACCGAGGTTGCGCCCAGAGTGTCGATTAACCAGCCGTGGTCGCTGGCGCGTCCGCTCGACGCCGTGACCTCATAGCCCAGACGCGCCAGCAGGCTGACGCTATAGCTGCCGACGCCGCCGCTGGCGCCGGTCACCAGCACCGGCCCCCGTTCCGGCGTGATCCCCTGCTTTTCCAGCGCCATCACACAGAGCATCGCGGTCAGGCCCGCCGTGCCGATCGCCATCGTCTGCAACGGACTCAGCGTGGCGGGCAGCTTCACCAGCCAGTCACCACTGACGCTGGCTTTCTGCGCCAGGCCGCCCCACTGTTTTTCACCGACGCCCCAGCCCGTCAGCAGCGCCACATCATCCTCTTTCCAGTCAGGATGGCGGCTGGCCGTCACCCGGCCAACAAAATCGATACCCGGCACCATCGGAAACTGGCGCACGATCGGGCCTTTATTGCAGATCGCGAGGGCATCTTTGTAGTTCAGGGATGAGTAGCTGACGTCGAGCGTGACATCGTGGTCGGGCAGTTGGGATTCGGGAAGATCTTTCAGCAGAGAACGGTAACCCTGTTCGTCATTTTCAATGACCAGTGCCTTGAACATGCAGCCTCCGGCAGAGTGGAAAAGAGAGGCTAAGTCTACGCCAGGCGGTCGCAATGCGGTAGGGCACGGGGTGCGTGTGCGGGCCAGCAGAGCGACGGCCTGGAAAATACGCGTTTAACGCTGGCAGGCAGAAGTGCATAAATCTGCATATATTTCATATAATTAATCGCGACTGAAAAAGGCTGTTGTTTGAATTATGGTATATAAATCATAAGGTTGAGCTTTAATTCAATGAATGAACAATTCCCGTCTCTGGCTTGTCGGTGCTTAAAAAAGATGACATGATGAGCGCCACTTTTTTGACCCTGCTTCTTCACCATCGAGGACGTCGCCATGTCCGGTTTACCGCGCATCCGCCCGTCTTACCGTTCGCGTTTTCCGGCGCACTGCGGGCTTTTCTCTTTCCCGATCTCTCCGTTACTGACCATGCGGTGAGTCCGTCAGGCGGTGGCGGTGAAGCACCCTTCATCCGCTGCGTAATGCCTGCCGAACGTTCATTATTCGCCGGGGCACCGTCCCCATAATTGTGCCGCAGGCACTTCTCCCTGACGTTGGGGATTCGCTATGACTCCACTGAAAATTGCTGCCAGCGCCGCCGTTGCGCCCAGCCTGACCCTGAACACCGCGCGTGATGTGGTGACGCTGGATAACACCGACTTTACCGATGTGGCGGCGGTTGTCGTCTCGCTGGCGGATACCCGCAGCGGGGTACTGGCCCTGCTGCGCCACACCGGCTTCAATCTGCCGGTCTTTGTCGCGAACGCCTTTGAAGAGGAGGTGATGCACCTGCCCGGCGTCAGCGGTGAGCTGAATGGCGAGCCGGAGGCGTGGCAGGCGCTGGAGGCGGCTGCGCAGGCGTATGAAGCGGCGCTGCTGCCGCCGTTCTTTGAGACGCTGAGCCGCTATGTCGATATGCAGAACAGCACCTTTGCCTGTCCCGGTCATCAGGGCGGTGCGTTCTTTAAAAAGCATCCGGCAGGCAAACAGTTCTTCGACTTTTATGGCGAGAACGTTTTCCGTTCGGACATGTGCAATGCCGACGTCAAGCTGGGCGACCTGCTGATCCATGAAGGCTCCGCCAAAGATGCGCAGAAGTATGCTGCGAAGGTGTTTAACGCCGACAAAACCTACTTTGTGCTGAACGGCACCTCCAGCGCCAATAAGGTTGTTACCAATGCGCTGCTGACCCGTGGCGATCTGGTGCTGTTCGACCGCAACAACCACAAGTCGAACCATCATGGTGCGCTGATTCAGGCGGGCGCGACGCCGGTTTATCTGGAAGCGGCGCGTAATCCCTTTGGCTTTATTGGCGGCATTGATGCGCACTGCTTTGATGACGCTTATCTGCGCAGGCAGATTGCGGCGGTAGCGCCCGAGCGTGCCGGAGAAGAGAGGCCGTTCCGTCTGGCGATTATTCAGCTGGGCACCTATGACGGCACGGTTTACAACGCGCGTCAGGTGGTGGACCGCATCGGCCACCTGTGCGACTACATCCTGTTCGACTCCGCGTGGCTCGGCTATGAGCAGTTCATTCCGCTGATGGAGGGCTGTTCACCGCTGACGCTGGAGCTGAATGAGAACGATCCCGGCATCTTTGTGACGCAGTCCGTGCACAAGCAGCTGGCCGGTTTTTCGCAGACGTCGCAGATTCATAAAAAGGATAATCACATCCGTGGCCAGCGGCGCTTCTGCCCGCATAAGCGCCTGAATAACGCATTTATGCTGCACGCATCCACCAGCCCGTTTTACCCGCTGTTTGCCGCGCTGGATATCAACGCCAGAATGCATCAGGGCGAAGCGGGGCGTCGGATGTGGGATGAGTGCGTCAGGCTGGGGATTGATGCGCGCAAAGCGATCCTGGAACGTTGCGAAATGATCCTGCCGTTTGTGCCGGAGAAGGTAGCGGGACAGCGCTGGCAGGATGCCCCGACGGAGACGATCGCCCGCGATCTGCGTTACTTCAGCTTTGAACCGCAGGAGAAGTGGCACGGATTTGCCGGATATGCGCGCGATCAGTATCGGGTCGATCCCTGTAAGCTGCTGCTGACCACGCCGGGCATCGACGCGGCCAGCGGTGAGTATAGTGAGTTTGGTATACCGGCGACGATCCTGGCGAACTACCTGCGTGAGAACGGCATCGTGCCGGAGAAGTGCGATCTCAATTCAATCCTGTTCCTGCTGACGCCCGCAGAGAGTCCGGAGAAGATGGCCAATCTGGTGGCGATGCTGGCGCAGTTTGAGCAGCACGTTAAAGAGGATGCGCCGCTGGCCGAAGTGCTGCCGACCCTCTACCGCAAAAATGCCGGACGCTATGCGGGTTACACCCTGCGGCGTCTCTGTCAGGAGATGCACGATCTCTACGTCAGCCACAATGTGAAGGATCTGCAGCGCCTGATGTTCCGCGCCGCGGAGTTCCCGGCGGTCAGGGTGAATCCACAGGATGCGCATCAGGCCTATATTCGCGGCGAGGTGGAGCTGGTGCCGATAGCCGAGGCAGAAGGGCGAATCGCGGCGGAAGGGGCGCTGCCTTATCCGCCGGGCGTGCTCTGCGTGGTGCCGGGAGAGATCTGGGGCGGCGCGGTGCAGCGCTATTTCCTGGCGCTGGAAGAGGGGCTGAATCTGCTGCCTGGCTTCTCGCCGGAGCTGCAGGGTGTTTACACCGAAGAGGATGAGCAGGGACGGAAATATCTGGTGGCGAATATGATGGTGGCGGGCTGATTTAAGCCGGGGCAGCGGCCCGCCGGGTGAAGGGGAGTTCGCTGCGCGAACGGGGCAATGGTTTCGCCGGGCAGCGGATTTACGCTGAGCGGGTTTCGCCCGCCAGGCGAGAAGGAGTTTCAGTTCACCCGTGCGGGCGGACGCGTCAAGGGGCGGACGCCCGCCCCTTAACAATCCCGGCGTCCGGCTGCCTTCGCGCCCCGCTTCGTGCGGTACCCTCGTCACGCCCTGCGGCCTGCGGACCATCCGGACGCGCCATCCCTGGCGCGTGCCGTCCTTTCGCCGACGTCCTGTCGGCTCATCCTGGCCTCCGGTTGTTCCCCGGCGCTGCGGACGCCTCTGTCAGACTGTCGCCTGTGAATTCTTTTTGTTTATTACGATGCAGCGTTGTCTGCTGGCCTGGAAGCCAGAGCCAGAGCCAGAGCTAATCCTCTGAACCTGAAGCGATAAAGTACCCAACACAGAAAGAAGAAGTTACAGCGGGGAGGGAGGCCGTCAGAGCCGCTGAGCGGATGAGGGATTTCAGGACGAGCGACAGGGATGTCGCGAAGAGGCGGGCTCACGCCAGGGATGGCGCGTCCCGCCGGTCCGTGAGAAACCCGGAAGAATCGAAGCGGCGGTGATGCAGGCCGGAGCCCGGGGTCAGGGGGGCGCGGCGACTGGCGCCCCCTTGTCGGTCGCCTGCTGAAGCGGGCCTGAAACTGCCCCAGCCACCAGGCGAACGAAACCCGCACAGGGTAAAACGACTGCCAGGCGAAGCCCAGCCTGTTTGCGCAGCAAACACCCCCAGTCAGAACCCTCTGTAACTCTTCTGCGCAGTATTCACCTTATAAAGATAACGGCGCGACTCCGCCGACGGATGCTGACTGGTCAGGGTCTGATAAACCTTACCCGGTGACATATTGTTTATCATCGCAAACGCCCGATCTTTATCGCTTGAGAAGACGCGCAGCACGCTGCCAGCCCCGCCGTTATAAGCCGTGATCACTGCATAGCGGCGTGACAGGGGGTCCTGAATGCCGCCCAGATAGTTGCGCTGCAACAGCGCCAGATAGGCCGTACCGGCGTCGATATTATTCTCCGGATCCAGCAGATAGCTGCGGCTCGGCTTGCCCCATTTGCCCTTCATACGGAACACATCCACACCGGCGGTATGCTGCACGACCTGCATCAGGCCCAGCGCATCTGAGTGACTGACCGCATAGGGGTTAAAGCTCGACTCGGTCTGCATAATCGCCAGGATCAGCGACGCATCGACACCATACTCTTCGGCGGCTTTACGCACCATCGGCAGATATTTGTGCGCACGCTTGTCGAGGTGGTTCGGCACCATCGGAATCGAAATAGAGTAAATCACATGCAGACCGGACGTGCGGCGCATCAGTTTGTGCTGGATCAGATAGTCCGCAAAGGCTTCAGCGCGGCCCTGCCAGCGAATCGGCTGACCGGTGTTGTCCAGTACCTGACCATAGAGCAGCGGCTCTTTACTGATCTCGATGTCGTTGGCATCGGAGTAGAGATCGACATTGCCCGGATCTTCGCCAATCAACAGGGTGGTTACGATCGCCTGGCGCAGGCTGGCCATAGGATCGGTGCCTGAGATCGTTTCGATCGTCAGCTTACCGCTCTCAAAGTTGATGTGGCTGCGGGTGTAATAGTTGTCGCTGTATTTGACGTAATCTTTTGGTCCGGCAATCAGGACCTCATTGATACCCCAGATATTCTCAATATTGTGAGCAAACTGCCCCATCAGAATATCAAAGCCATTGGTATCTTTTACCCACTCTTCGTGAGACTGCTGATGCTTCGACCCGGAACAGGAGACCAAAAGTGGAGCTATCACCAATAAGGCGATTAATTTTTTATTCATTGGGAGTGCAAGCCTGACCTGGATAACCGGCCTCACTGAAGAGGCCCGGAATGTTTACGCTTCTGGCGGAGTATAGCCTTCGATATGAACGTCCTTGCCTTCGAACAGGAAATTAACCATCTCCTTCTCCAGCACTTTACGATCCTCAGGATTCATCATGTTGAGCTTCTTTTCGTTGATCAACATGGTCTGTTTGGCCATCCACTTCTGCCAGGCTTCTTTGGAAATCTCATTATAAATACGCTTACCCAGATCGCCCGGGTAGAGCTGAAAATCCTGTCCTTCCGCGTCGCGTTGTAAAAAGGTACAAAAAATCGTGCGGCTCATTACTCTTCCTCATTAATCTCACAACTGTTCAAAGCCAGTTGTCGGGGATGGCGCAGCTCGTGCAACAGTCGCTCAACGGGTGCGGCTAATCCCACAGATGGTGGCAGCGCTAAGTTATACCAGAGACCGCCTGCTTCATCCATCGCCGCCCCGGCAGAAGGCCATGCCAGCCACATCGGAACAATATCCAGATGGAAATGGCTGAAGGTGTGACGGAAAGCGGTCATCTGCTGCGGTTTCGCATGGATGCCCCGCGCCGCCAGCCAGTCGGTCATGGCCGCTTCGGTGGTAAACTGCGGGAAGCAGAACAGACCGCCCCACAACCCCACCGGCGGACGCTGCTCCAGCCAGACCTCATCGCCATTCTGCATCATCAGGAACCAGCCACTGCGCTCCGGCAGCACCTGCTTCGGCTTCCTGCCGGGATAGCTCGCCCAGCTGCTGCTGGCGTAGGCCTCACAGCCGCTGTTCAGCGGGCAGATCTCGCACTTCGGCTTCGAGCGGGTACAGACGATCGCCCCCAGATCCATCATCGCCTGATTGAACTGGCTGACGCCTCTGGCGGGCGTGACCTCTTCGCTGATCTGCCAGAGCCGCTTCTCCACCTCTTTTTTACCCGGCCAGCCGCTGACGGCGTAGCAGCGCGCCAGTACGCGCTTAACGTTGCCATCCAGAATCGGAAAATGCTGACCCAGGGAGAGCGACAGGATCGCGCCTGCCGTCGAGCGGCCAACGCCGGGCAGGGCGGAGACATCCTCAAAGTTCTGCGGAAACTCGCCGTGATGAACTTCGACCACCTGCTTTGCGGCTTTATGCAGATTACGCGCACGGGCGTAGTAGCCGAGGCCGGTCCAGAGATGCAGCACTTCGTCCAGCGGTGCCGCAGCCAGATCGGTGACCGTGGGGAAACGCGCCATAAAGCGTTCAAAATAGGGGATAACCGTGGCAACCTGGGTCTGCTGGAGCATTACTTCTGAGAGCCACACCTTGTAAGGTGTCTTCTCCAGCTGCCACGGCAGGGTTTTGCGACCGAAGCGCTGATACCAGTCCAGCACCTGTTGCGCGAACTGCGGCGCTTGCATCATAAGAAGGAAATTTTCCGTGTTTACTCTACACTCAGGCAGGAATTCCAGCACATGCGCACCTGGGTGTAAACCGGAAGATTGCAAAGGCTTGCTTCTGCTTATGAACTTTGCATAATGCCCGTTTCCCGGAACAGGCTAACCAGCAGGCTTTTACATGATTAATGACGTCATCACCCCAGAATTTGATGAGAACGGGCGGCCATTGCGCCGGATCCGCAGCTTTGTGCGCCGCCAGGGTCGCTTAACAAAAGGCCAGCAGCAGGCGCTGGATACCCTGTGGCCGGTTATGGGCGTGGAATACCAGCCGGAACCTGTCGATCTGACCGAGCTGTTTGGCCGTGATGCCCCGGTGACGCTGGAGATCGGCTTTGGCATGGGCGCTTCGCTGGTGACGATGGCGCAGAACACGCCGCACCAGAACTTCCTGGGAATTGAAGTGCATGCGCCGGGCGTCGGTGCCTGCCTGGCCTCTGCGAAAGAGGCCGGTGTGCAGAACCTGCGGGTCATGTGTCATGACGCGGTGGAAGTGCTGGAGAAGATGATTCCGGATAACTCGCTGCGCATGGTTCAGCTCTTCTTCCCCGATCCCTGGCATAAAGCGCGTCACAACAAGCGCCGTATCGTTCAGGTGCCTTTCGCCGAGCTGGTAATGCGCAAGCTGAAGAAGGGCGGCGTGTTCCACATGGCGACCGACTGGGAAGCCTATGCCGAACATATGCTTGACGTGATGAACAGCATCGATGGCTATCGCAATCAGTCAGAACAACAGAATTACGTGCCGCGTCCTGAAACGCGTCCACTGACCAAGTTTGAGCAGCGCGGGCAGCGTTTAGGCCACGGCGTATGGGATTTAATGTTTGAGAGGGTGAAATAATGGCCACACAACGCAGCCGCCGTTTACGTAAAAAACTGCACATCGACGAGTTTCAGGAACTGGGTTTCTCGGTTGCCTGGCGCTTCCCGGAAGGCACCAGCGAAAGCGAAATCGATGAGACGCTGAACCAGTTCATCAATGAAGCGATCGATCCTAACGGTCTGGCCTTCGATGGCAGCGGCTATCTGGTGTGGGAAGGTCTGGTCTGCCTGCAGAAAACCGGCAAATGCACCGATGAACATCGTGCGCTGGTACGCAAATGGCTGGAAGAGCACAAGCTGCAGGATGTGCAGATGACGGAACTCTTTGACGTCTGGTGGGACTAATAGCCACGCCCCCGGTGCATATCGCGGGCCAGGTTGTCAGTCACACAGCGTCGGGCTGAGTCCCGATCTCTGAACGGTTTCAGACCAGATGTTAGGGAGTGGATATGATGCGTAAAGCGCTACTTGCTGTGCTGCTGGTGGCAGCGACCCAAGCGCAGGCCGCCTATGAATGCAGCGTTAAGCCGCAGGACGATGTGGTGATTAAGCCGCAGAGCGTGCAGGTGGTCGGGGCCAACGGCAACATGGAAATCTCGCCGCAGGGCGATGTGCAGTTCAACGGCAAGCGGGTCACGCTCGATGCGGCCGGCCGTCAGAAAGCGATCGACTACCAGAATGCGCTGCGCCGCGATCTGCCCTGGATCGATAGCGGGGCGACGTCACGGCTGGAGAAAGGGCGTGCGGCACTGGATCGGGTCATCGTCGAAAAGCTGGGAAGCGGCAGCAACGTCCGTAACCGTCTGACGACCCTGAATGGTCAGCTGAAACAGCAGATGAACCGCATCATTGAGCATCGCGAAGATGGCCTGACGTTCCACCATCAGGCGATCGACAAGGTGCGCGCCGAAGGCGAACGGCTGGTGCAGTCGACGCTGGGCGGCGTGATGCAGGACAGTCTGAATGAGATGGGCAGTCAGCAGGGCAGTGGCGGCAGCAACCCGCTGCAGGCGATTATGGGAAATCTGGGGGGGCTGCAGCAGTCGATTCAGGCTGAGTGGAGCAGGCAGGAGCAGGATTTCCAGAACTTCGGTCACGAAGTCTGTAATCGCGTCATCTCCCTGGAAGACCAGCGCAAACAGCTCGCTGGCGCACTGAAAAACTAAGTTAACGCCTCAGCCTGCCGGGCTGAGGCGTCCTGCCTACTCTTCCGCTAAGAACAGCTCCAGCAGCGAATTCAGGAACAGTTTCCCCTTCTCCGTAATCTGCCACTGCGCCGGGGTTTCGATCACGTAACCGGCGGCGATCGCGGCATCCATCTGCGGACGGATCGTCTGTTCGGCTAAGCCGGTGTAGCGGCTGAACGCGTCGCGCGGCGCGGCTTCCAGCAGGCGAAAACGGTTCATGAAATATTCAAACGGCTTGTCGCTGTCTGCTACCTCATACTGCTTTTCGCGGTAGTTGCCCTGCATAAAGCCACGCGGATGACGGGTTTTTACCGTGCGCACGATGCGGCCATCCGGCTGCGTCAGCTTGCCATGCGCGCCACAGCCAATCCCCAGATAGTCGCCAAAGCGCCAGTAGTTGAGGTTATGTTCACAGCGGTAGCCCGGCTTCGCATAGGCGGAGGTTTCATACTGCTGATAACCGGCCTCCCGCAGCAGCCGATCGCCCTGTTCGAAGATATCCCACAGCGCATCATCGTCCGGCAGCACCGGCGGACGCGAACCAAACAGCGTGTTGGGCTCGATGGTGAGCTGATACCAGGAGAGATGTGGCGGATTAAGCGCAATCGCCCGGCGTAAATCGTCGAGCGCCTCCTCCAGCGACTGATCGGGCAGACCATGCATCAGGTCGAGGTTAAAGCTGCGCAGCGACAGGGATGCCGCCAGTTCAGCGGCGCGAACCGCCTCTTCCGGGCCATGAATACGGCCCAGACGCTGCAGTTTCTGCGGGCTGAAGCTCTGAACACCAATCGAAATACGGTTGATACCGGCGCGCTGATAGGCGCTGAAGCGGTCCGCTTCCACGGTGCCGGGATTGGCTTCCATCGTCACTTCCGCATCCGGCGCAAGGTTCAGACGCGCCCGCACGCCATCCATCAGCATCTGCATCGCGCTGCTGCTCAGCAGACTGGGCGTGCCGCCGCCAATAAAGATCGTGCGCACTTCCCGGCCATGAATCAGCGGCAGGTCGATCTCCAGATCGCGCAGCAGATGCTGCACGTATTCAACGTGCGGCACCTCATCTTTCAGCGCGTGGGAGTTAAAATCACAGTAGGGACACTTCTGTACGCACCATGGAATATGGATATAGAGACTCAGTGGCGGCAGATTAGGCATTACGCATCGCTTCCAGCAACAGCGTCAATGCTTTACCCCGGTGAGACACTGCACCCTTTTCCGCTTTGCTCAGCTCGGCAGCGGTTTTACCCAGCGCCGGAACAGAGAAAATCGGGTCGTAGCCAAAGCCACCGTTGCCAGAGGCTGAGCGAGTGATCTCACCCGCCCAGCTGCCGTGGAACACCAGCGGTGTCGGATCTGCCGCATGGCGCAGATAGACCAGCACGCAGTGAAACTGCGCCTGACGCTGACCGTCCGGCACGTTTTCCAGCGCCTGCAGCAGCTTCTCCAGATTCTGCTGATCGCTGGCATTCTCGCCGGCATAGCGCGCCGAATAGATGCCAGGCGCGCCGCCCAGCGCATCTACGGCCAGGCCGGAATCATCGGCAATCGCCGGTAAGCCGGTGATCTGCGCCGCGTGACGCGCCTTGAGAATTGCATTCTCGATAAAGGTCAGGCCGGTCTCTTCCGCCGACTCAACCCCAAGGTCACTCTGTGCGACGATATCCAGACCAAAAGCGGAGAGTAACTCCGCCAGTTCACGTACCTTGCCGGGATTGCCGGTGGCGAGGACAACTTTTTGCATAACGGTTCCAGTTTGATTCATTTACAGCAGATACCAGAGACCCGGGAACAGGTCCATGCCGAGAAAGTTCAGGGCATACAGCACCAGGATGACGATCATCGCCGAGAAATCGATGCCGCCCATCGCAGGCAGAATGCGGCGAACAGGGGCCATCAGCGGCTCGGTTAACTGCACCAGCAGAAAATCAACGGGGCCACGGCCCTGACTGATCCAGCTCATCAGCGAGCGGACAATGATGACCCAGAAGACCAGATAACCGGCGGATTTCAGCAGCGACAGCAGACCGACCAGCAGATTGGTCGGATCGACCGAGAACACGCCGACCTGAATCAGCAGCAGAATCGGGTATTTCAGGGTGGTCAGCACAAAGGCCAGCAGCAGCGAGGCGGTATCGATTGGCCCCAGCGCCGGAATGATGCGGCGCAGCGGCTTCACAACCGGCTGCGTTACTTTCACGACAAACTGCGCCACGGGATTATAAAAATCGCAGCGCGACCACTGCATCCAGATGCGCAGCAGCAGCACCATCACGTAGAGATCGATTAGCGTTTTTACTAAAAACGTCAGTGTTAACATGAAGTTCCTCTGTTATTTTTGTGAGTTGTGCGCATAGTCTCGTGCGCCAAAAATGGCGGTGCCGATACGCACCATTGTACTGCCTGCGGCGATTGCCGCCTCCATGTCATCGCTCATTCCCAGCGAGAGCGTATCAACGCCTGGATAGTGCTGCTGCAACTGCCGGAAGGCCTCCGCCATCTGCTGGCATACCGCCAGCTGCTGTGCGTAATCACTCTCCGCGGCCGGAATCGCCATCAGCCCGCGCAGTCGCAGGTGTGGCAGGGCTGCGATCTGCTCTGCCAGCCCGGAAACGGCCTCCAGCATGATGCCAGATTTGCTGTTCTCGTCACTGATATTTACCTGAATTAACACATTCAGGGGAGGCAGCGTTGCAGGCCGCTGATCGTTGAGCCGCTGCGCGATGCGCTGACGGTCGATCGTATGACACCAGGCAAAGTTTTCCGCCACCAGACGACTTTTGTTGGACTGCAGCGGGCCAATGAAGTGCCACGCCAGCTCAGGATGTGCGGCCAGCGCCTGAACCTTTTCAACCCCCTCCTGAACGTAATTTTCGCCGAAGGCTATCTGGCCAGCGGCAAACGCCTCTTCGATCGCGCTCGCAGGTTTGGTTTTGCTGACTGCAAGCAGGGTAATTTCTTCTGGTGCGCGGCCGCAACGCGCGGCAGCGGCGGCGATTCTCTGCCGCACTTGCTGTAGGTTCTGCTGGATTGAGGTCATAGTCAGGAGAAATCATGGATCTGGATGAAATGGTGGCGCTTAGTGTAAAGCATAATGCCGCCGATCTGCACCTTTGCAGCGGACATTTGCCCTGCTGGCGGCAGCAGGGAAGGCTGGAGACGATGCCGCAGCAGCCTCGCATCACCACGGAGGGCATCGCGCAGTTTATGGCGCAGTGGCTCAGTGACTCACAGCGCCAGCAGCTGGCGCAGGCGGGCCAGATCGATTTTGCCCTGAGTATGGCGGACGGCTCACGGCTGCGTGCAAATCTCTTCAGGCAGCGCGAGGGTCTGTCGCTGGCGCTGCGGATTATCGCCACGACATGCCCGACACTGGCAGAACTGCAACTGCCCGCCAGCGTACCCCCACTGCTGGCGCAGCAGGATGGGCTGATTCTGGTGACCGGTGCGACGGGCAGCGGCAAATCCACCACGCTGGCGGCGCTGGTGGATGCGCTGAACCGCCAGCAGGCGTGTCATATCATCACGCTGGAAGATCCGATTGAGTTTATCCATCAGAGCCGGCAGTCGCTGATTCAGCAGCGGGAGATCGGTCTGCACTGCGCGTCGTTCGCGCTGGGCATCAGGGCGGCACTGCGTGAAGACCCGGACGTTATCCTGCTGGGTGAGCTTCGCGACAGCGACACCATTCGTCAGGCGCTGACGGCGGCGGAAACCGGCCATCTGGTGCTGGCAACGCTGCATACCCGGGGGGCGGCGCAGGCGGTGGATCGGCTGGTGGATGTCTTTCCGGCGGAGGAGAAGCCGCTGGTGCGGAGCCAGCTGGCGGGCAGCCTGAAGGCGGTGATCGCGCAGCGTCTGGTGCCGTCAGCGGCGGGCGGGCGCATTGGACTGTTTGAGATACTGATCGCCACGCCCGGCATCACCAATCTGATCCGCGAGGGGAAGATGCACCAGATCCCCGCGCTGTTGCAGACCGGCGCGCAGGCCGGTATGCAGACGTTTGAGCAGAGCCGTCTGGCGCGGCAGGCCGCCGGTCTTATTTAGCGGGCATCAGTAATGGTTTTCGAACCAGTCCTGCAAAATGATGGCGGCAGACTGTGAATCGACCGACCCTTTGTTGAGCGCACGATAGCCGCCGCGCTCGAACAGCCCGGCCCGCGCTTCTACCGTGCTGAGGCGTTCATCCTGCAGCTCAACCCGAATGCCAAAGCGGCCATGCAGGCGATTGGCAAATTTACGGGCGCGGGCCGTCAGCGGCTGCTCGGTGCCATCCATATTCAGCGGCAGTCCCACTACCACGAAGTCGGGCTGCCACTCTTTCAGCAGTTTTTCGATCAGCAGCCAGTCGGGGGTGCCATCCTGCGCTTTCAGCGCCGCCAGCGGGCGGGCGCTGCCGGTGAGTTGCTGACCCACGGCGACACCAATACTTTTAGTGCCGAAATCGAAACCTAACAGAGTCTGCGTTGACATCAGGCGTGTCCGGCGTCGCTGGCCATATTGTGAATATCGACGCCAATACTGCGCGCCGCTTCGCGCCAGCGCTCTGACACCGGCGTCTGAAACAGGATGTTGCTATTAGCGGGTGTGGTCAGCCAGGCGTTTTCCATCAACTCATTCTCCAGCTGATCTTTCTCCCAGGCACAGTAGCCCAGCGCCACCAGCACGTTAGCAGGCTGAGAAGGGGTGCCTATCGACTCCAGCACATCGCGGGACGTGGTGATGACCGTGTTATCGGAGACACGAATGCTGGAGGTAAATGTGCGTTGCGCTGAATGCAGAATAAAACCGCGATCTTCCGCCAGCGGACCGCCGATAAAGACCGGTTTGTCCAGCCGGATCGCCGGGTCGCGATCCTCAGCGGAGATTTTCAGCTTTTTCAGAATGCCTTCAACCGTCAGGTTTTCCATGGGTTTATTGATGATCAGTCCCATTGCACCCTCTTCATTATGTTCGCAGAGATAGACTACGGAACGTTTGAAGAAAGGATCCTGCAATGAAGGCATGGCAATCAAAAAGTGATGTTGTAAATTCATTCTCACACGATGTACCAAAAAATAACCGGCACGCGACGGCCGCACCGGTATTGGGTTGATCACGGAGCTACGCCCCGGCGTCTTGCTCAGCCCAGGCGTTTCTCAATGGCATCCATCAACATGCCGGTGATGGAGATCGGGAACGCAGCCTCAATTTCACGTACGCAGGTCGGGCTGGTTACGTTAACTTCAGTTAGTTTATCACCGATGATGTCCAGACCGACAAAAATCAGCCCTTTTGCTTTCAGCGTCGGGCCGACACGACGTGCAATCTCCCAGTCGCTTTCGCTGAGCGGGCGCGCTTCACCGCGCCCACCGGCCGCCAGGTTGCCCCGGGTCTCGCCGCCCTGCGGGATACGCGCCAGGCAGTAAGGCACCGGCTCGCCGTCCACGACCAGCACGCGTTTGTCACCCTCTTTGATCGCCGGAATGTAGTTCTGCGCCATGCAGAAGCGGCTGCCATGTTCGGTCAGGGTTTCGGTAATGACGCCAAAGTTCGGATCATCCTGCTTCACGCGGAAGATAGAGGCGCCGCCCATGCCATCCAGCGGCTTCATGATGATGTCACCATGCTCCTGCCAGAAGTCGCGCAGCTGCGCCTTGCTGCGGGTGACCAGCGTATCTGGCGTGAATTCGGCAAACCAGGCGGTGTAAAGCTTTTCGTTGCAGTCACGCAGGCTCTGCGGTTTGTTGACGATCAGCGTACCCAGCTCTTCTGCGCGCTCCAGAATATAAGTCGCATAGATAAACTCGGTGTCGAAAGGGGGATCTTTACGCATCAGCACTACGTTCAGATCGGCCAGCGGGATCACCTGCTCACTGCCAAACTGATACCAGTTGTCAGGGTTCTGCTCGACGCTCAGCAGGCGGGTACGGGCAGAGGCCACGCCACCGCGCAGGGAGAGATCCTGCATCTCCATGTAGTGAATTTCGTAACCACGGCGCTGTGCTTCCAGCAGCATGGCGAAGCTGGTGTCTTTTTTAATATTGATGGACGAAATCGGGTCCATCACGATGCCAAGTTTAATCATTATTATCTCCTCGGTGAGGCGGCGTCTGCCGCCTCGTCTGGTTCGGTCTGCAGTGGGCCGATGGGTCAGGACATTATGCCTGCGCTCTCACCGCTGAAAGTATCGCTTAACCCAGGTCGCCAAACCTCACCTGAAGTGCCGTAATAGCCGTCAGCGCGGTGGTTTCGGTTCGCAGTACCCGTGGGCCAAGCAGAATGTCAGTAAAACCGTGCTCTGCTGTCATCGCAATCTCATCCGCAGACAGCCCGCCTTCAGGGCCAATCAGCAGCCGCACCCGTCCGACAGGCTGCGGCAGCGTATTGATGCTGTGGCTGGCGCGGGGATGCAGGTTGAGCTTCAGACCGCTGTCCGCCTCCGCACACCAGGCCTCCAGCGTCATCGCGTCACGAATCAGCGGCACGCGATTGCGGCCACACTGCTCACAGGCGGCAATCGCAATTTTCTGCCACTGCTGGATTTTCTTTGCCAGACGCTCAGCATCAAGCTTTACGCCACAGCGCTCGGAAAACAAGGGTGTAATGACATTCACGCCCAGTTCGATCGATTTCTGGATAGTGAATTCCATTTTTTCACCGCGCGACATCACCTGACCTAAATGCAGGTGCAGGGGTGACTCGCGATCGTCCGGCTGGCTCTCTGTGACCGATACTTTTACACGCTTTTTATCAACATGCGTGATCTCTGCTGCAAAAGTCAGATTAGTGCCATCAAAGAGTTCCAGACGCTGACCGGCCGTCATCCGCAGCACCCGGCCGACATGATTGGATGCATCTTCATCCAGGGTAATTTCACTGCCGATGCTGAGGGGCTCGGGGTGATAGATGCGAGGTATGCGCATAAGTTTCCTGAAACCGGACGCCGCACGGCGGCGGCGTCATGGGAAAAAAGCTAGTGTAGGGCAGGGATTTTAGCGCTGGCAAGCCTGCTGCACATAAGGATTGTGATTGCCCTGGACTCTGGCGATGCGCTGGTCGCGTTCACACTCCCATTTTGTGACCGGATAGAGCTTATCCCAGGCCGTAAACAGCTGCGTCTGCTGGCGCGAAATACGCAGATGATACTGGTCACGCATGTAGAAGTAGGTGCGGGCAATCGCGCCGCGTGCCCGCGCAGGCGGCTCAGCCTGTTTGAGTTTGAAGTCGATCTTCATCTCGCACTGGCCATACTGCTTTTCGCTGCCGTTCCACTGACTGTAGGCGAAGTTGCCCCGGTCGCCGTTCACTTCACCCACCGCAGGCTGCAGGTTATGCAGGTCGGTTTCGATACGACGATAGTCGGGATCTTTGCTGCAGTTTTTACGGCCGCCCGCCTGCCAGCACTGGCGCTGATGACCAAACTCCCAGGCTGGCATCACATGTTCCCACTCAATACGCGCAGCGCGATTGGCGTTTTTACGCACCTGATAGCCGCAGCTGTTGAGATCGGGAACGCCTTTTTTCCCCTGCCAGGTAATTTTACAGCCACAGTAGAACGATCCAGGCGCATCGGCGTTGATCGCCGCGGCAAAGGTTTTGGCCTGCTGGAAATTATTCTGGTGATAGTTATTCAGATTGAGGGCGTCAGCGGCGGGCGCAAACAGCAGCGCCAGCGCCAGACTTATTATGCGAGACATATTCCGGATTTTTACTCAGTACGAAAAAGGGCGGCAGGTTAACAGAATGTGGAATAGGGCGGAATGGGGATTCTTCTCAGGTCGCGATAAACTCGCCCGCAATAAGCAGGCTGCCGCAGTGTACGCAGCGATATTCGCTCTCTTTGCGCAGCACGCGATTGTGGCGGCGCACGGTCAGCTGATGCTGCTGGCACTGACAGCGATACGCAAAGGTCTTGCTGCGCACGGAGGCGATCTCAAACTGATGGGTACGTCGTGCCGGCACGCCCAGCACCTGCTCCATCATCCATTTCCACTCTTTGCCGTGCGGGGCAACACGACCGAACTGCTTCCAGACCAGCAGATGCGCCAGCTCATGCGGCACCACTTCATCGATGAAGGCCTGCTGGTTTTCCAGCAGCAGCACCGGATTAAGGCGGATCTCCCAGGCGTTGAGCCAGGCGGTGCCCGCCGCCGTGCCGCGCTGCTGATAAAGCAGTTTTGGTTCGGGCCAGGCGGTCTCCAGTGTCTGATTGGCGCGTTCAAGCGACTGGCGCAGCGAGCGCATCACGGCCTGCTGCAGAGCGATGGGAAGTCGGGGCGTTTTCATGGCGCCCAGAATAGTCGCCGTCGCGTCGGAACTCAACGTTGTCCGCGAAAATCGGCGGCGCAGTAGCTATACTTTGCCGCCAGTTTCCCGCCAGATAATCTGTAATCGCGATCCTGCTTTGAGAGACCTGGCGACCGGCTGAAATTTCTGGATTAAATAGGGTTATGGCCTCTTATAGAATATCCTGTCGACAGGGGTCACTGCAGAGTGGATGGATAAGAAGCGGATGGCAGAGTGTACGGACAACGCAATGAAAAATAAGAACATCAGGAAACAGCGGGTAGTGCTGGTGACCGATTTGATGGCTGGCCGCGGCGGCATGGAAAATGTGACCTGTCAGCTGATCACCGCTCTGAATGCCCAGGCCGGAACGGAAGCGGGGCTGTTCATTATCAACAGCGGCGAAGAGAGCCACTCCCGCGCCTGGACCGCCAACGCCGTTTTAGCCGAGAGCGTCTGCACGCTGCGGAATAAGAAGATAAAGAATCTGATTCATACGCTGAGAATGGCCGTCTTTTTCCGTCGCTATCGGCCCGACCATGTGCTGACCCTGAACACGATCCCCACGTTAATGGCCCGCCGGGCAATCGCGCTCTCCGGCCGTAAGATCGTCCTGTCGAGCTGGATGCATCTGCCCCCGCGGGATCGCTACCGTCCGCACTATCTGCGACGGGCCGATCACCATTTTGCGATCAGTCATCAGATTAAACAGCAGCTGGTGGAGCTGGGCGTACCGGCCGCCGCTGTCGACGTCATCCATAACCCTGTCAGGCGCAGCGACGTGGTGATTGGCAGGCCGCAGGCGCTGAAATTTCTCTACATCGGCCGTGTTCACTTCCAGCGCCAGAAACAGCTGAAAGATCTCTTTGATGCCCTGCATCAGCTCACCCTGCCCTGGACGCTGGAGATGGTGGGCGATGGTGAGGATCTGGCGCAGTGTCAGCACTACGCGGCGCAGCTCGGCCTCCAGGATCGCATCACCTGGCATGGCTGGCAGGAGGACGCCTGGGCGTATGTCAGCAGCCACATTAAACAGGTCTCCTGTCTGATCATGACCTCTAACTTTGAGGGCTTCCCGCTGATCCTGCTGGAGGCGATGTCGCGCGGTGTCTACTGCGTCTCATCCGACTGCGTCAGCGGGCCATCGGAGATTATTCAGAACGGTCTCAATGGTCAGCTCTACCCGACTAATGACAGCATGGCGCTGGCCGCGATTCTCAACGCCATGAACGACGATTTTCACTTCCCTGAGCATCAGGTTATTAAAGCGAGCATTGCCGGTTTTTATGAGGAGAATTATATGAAGCACCTGCTGAGTGTGTTTAACCGCCTGACTGAGGTTAAGCATGACGATTAAAACCAGCCGCAACGGATTGACGTTGCTGGTGAATTTCGCCGTTATTGCGCTCTGCCTGGCGCTGTCGCTGAATATGTTTGTTACGGGCCTGCCACAAAAGATCTTCTATCTGGTTTCCTATCTCTCTGTCGCCTCCGTGCTCTATGGCGTGGTGCGCAGGCGGATGGACTTTAAAGAGAACCGCTTTTACCTGCTCCTGTTTGCGGTGCTGATCCTGTTCGCGCTGATTCGTCTGTGCTGGGCGATTCACGTTAAAGGCGTTGAAACTGCGCCCTCGACCGACGCCATCACCAATATCGGCAACTATCTTCTGGGGGCGAAGCGTCTGATGCTGGGGGCCTTTGTCCTGCTCAGTCTGGCCATTTACGGGCAGCGGGTTTCGTTAACTACGCTGCGTATCGGCAGGCTGCTGATGCTGGCGGGGCTGCTGATCACGCTGGGCTTCGGGATTCATGAGCATCTCTATACGGAGAATGTCCGCATTAAGCTCACCACCGAAGCGGCCTCGATGTCCTCCTATATGATTCTGTTTATCTACTGCGCCTGGCTCTGGCTGAGCCGCTTTGAGACGCACGCGTACTGGAAGGTGGCCGATATCACGGCGCTGGCGGTGACTCTCGCGCTGCTCTATCTGTGCGGCACCCGCGTCACCCTGATTGCGCTGGTCGCCGTCGGGCTGCTGTTCCTGTTACAGACCTACAGGCTGGCGCTGTTCGCCAGCTGGCGGACGGGCTCGCTGCTGGTGGGGCTGCTGGCGGTGCTGGTGCTGATGACCGGTAATCGCTGGGTGGAAGGCGTTCAGGATATTGAGAACTACGGCTCGAACAGTTCGACCTCGCTGGGTGCACGCGTGGCGATCTGGGGTGGGGCGATGGACTTCATCGAACATCATGATGGCTTTGCGACGCCGGATGCGCGGACCACCGAGGCGCGGAAGTTCATCATGGCGCACTATCCTCTCAATATCGAAGGCTACACCAACGTCAAATACAACATGCACAACGAGTTTCTGGAGGTTACGACGCTGCAGGGCTGGCTGGGAACGCTGTCGCTGGCGTTACTCTATCTGACCGTGCTGGCGGGCTGGCTGAAGAGATGCCCTCTGCGCGGCGTGGCGCTGCCGATTGTGGGGCTGTTTATCTGCGGGCTGACCGACTCGGTGCTGCCCTATAATCAGACCGCCACCATTTTTATTATGGCGCTGGCGCTCTGCTGCCTGCCGCGCGCTTTACCGGCGGCGCGGATGACATCCTCATCCTGATGCGCTGAACCAATAAAAAGGGCGGGGTTTCCAGAGAAACCCCGCCCTTTTTTTTATGCGTAATCTTAGTCGCGTGAACCGATATCGCGCAGTTTTTTACCAGCCATCAGATTGCGTTCGATGTGCTCCAGCGAGACGTTTTTGGTCTCCGGGATCAGCATCACCGTCAGCAGAATGAAGAACAGGTTAAGCGCCGCGTAGACCCAGAAGGTGTTGGCATTGCCCAGCGTGTTCAGCATCGTCAGGAAGGTCGCACCCACGATCATGTTCGCGATCCAGTTGGTGGTGGTGGAAACGGTGATACCGAAATCGCGGCCTTTCAGCGGCTGAATCTCGGAGCAGAGTACCCAGATCAGCGGACCGGCTGACATCGCAAAGCCCACGATGAACATCAGCAGCATACCGATAGCGAAGTACTGCGCGCCCGGAGTATGGATGCCGAAGTGCAGCATAGTACCCAGCACGCCCATACCGGCCGCCATCACCATGAAGCCCAGAATCAGGGTCGGTTTACGGCCCCAGCGATCCACCAGACCGATGGCAATAAAGGTCGCGAGTACGTTAATCAGACCCACAATCACCGTGCCCCACATCTGCTGGGTGGTGTTGGCGAAGCCGGCGATTTCAAAGATTTTCGGCGCGTAGTACATGATGACGTTCATGCCGGTAAACTGCTGCATCACCTGCAACAGGATGCCGAGATAGACCGCGCGGCGGAAGTGGCTGCTGCTGGTGAACAGACCCCAGCCAGACTGCTTAACTTTCAGGCTTTCACGAATCTCTTCCAGCTCACGTTTGGCCTGTTCGCTGGTGTCACGCAGACGATCCAGAACGCGTTGTGCATCGCGGAAGTTGCCTCGTGCCGCCAGCCAGCGTGGGCTGTTTGGCAGGAAGAAAACCCCGATCAGCAGCAGCAGTGCCGGAATCGTGATGATGCCCAGCATCCAGCGCCAGTTGCCGGTAAAGCTGAACGCGGTATCGGTCAGGTACGCACCCAGGATACCGATGGTGATCATCAGCTGATACAGCGAAATCATACTGCCGCGAATTTTTTCTGGTGCAATTTCAGAAAGATAGAGTGGGGCGGTATAAGAGGCGATACCGACAGCCAGACCCAGCAGCACGCGGGCGCTGATCAGCATCTCCGGGTTCGGCGACATTGCCGACCAGAGTGAACCGATGACGAACAGAATCGCGCCGGTCATCAGGCTTTTTTTACGGCCCAGACGGGATGACATCCAGCCGCTGCCGATCGCGCCGACGGCGGCACCAAACATCATCGAACTGACGATCCACTCCTGCTGATGAGCGGTAACGTTGAAGTCCTTTGCGATAAACGGCAGGGCACCGGCGATCACGCCGATATCCAGACCGAACAGCAGACCCGCAAGGGCCGCCAGAAAGCAGACAAATAAGGTCATCGCCTTATTTGAAGTTCTGCTTTTGTGTGTATTGCCAGGCATTTTAGCCTCCAGGTTTATCCATCATTGTTTTTATCGATGTTAAAAAACCTTTTGCGAGAAAAAAGTGAAACCGATCACATCAGTGTAATCGCTTACACATGCTGAAACCCTGAAATTCAGCCTATTTCTCTCGTAAAGATTCATTAATCAGTGAGGTATAGCACTCATTAAGTTTCTGACAATGCTCTGTTTACCGGCTATCAGACGACGCTGAAAATAACGCATTTTCAGAAGAATAACTACGTGCGTTAAATCTTAAATATCAGATAAACAAAGCATTTCGATTTGTAATCGTTAACATTTTGTTGTCAGAAAAAGCGAAAGGAAGTGTAGCTGAGAAATAAGAAATTGCCCTGGCGCGAAAAGATCACGCCCGAAATTGCGTTTTTAGCAGGGAAGCCAGGCCAGAAACAGCCGCTGCCCAGAGTGCGGAAAGGAAGAATCTGCGCCTGCCGTCAGTGATGCGGCTGAAAAGGGCATAAAAAAACCCTGCCGGAAGGCAGGGCTTCATGGACAGCCGGTGACCTTACAGGCCAGCCGCGTCACGCAGCAGGGCGGCTTTGTCGGTTTTTTCCCATGGGAAATGTTCGCGACCAAAGTGACCGTATGCGGCGGTCTCTTTGTAGATCGGGTGCAGCAGATCCAGCATCTGAATCAGACCGTATGGACGCAGGTCGAAGAACTCACGCACCAGCAGCGTCAGCTGCTCGGTTGACACCTTCTCGGTGCCAAAGGTTTCTACCATGATAGAGGTCGGTTCAGCCACGCCGATGGCGTAGGAGACCTGGATTTCACAACGGTCAGCCAGACCCGCCGCGACGATGTTTTTCGCTACGTAACGCGCGGCATAGGCTGCAGAGCGGTCTACTTTAGAGGGATCTTTACCGGAGAATGCACCGCCACCGTGACGCGCCATGCCGCCGTAGGTATCCACGATGATTTTACGACCGGTCAGGCCGCAGTCGCCCATCGGGCCGCCGATCACAAAGCGACCGGTTGGGTTGATGTGATATTTGGTGGTGGCGCTCATCCACTCTGCTGGCAGAACCGGCTTGATGATCTCTTCCATCACCGCTTCCTGCAGATCTTTCTGGCTGATGGATTCGGCATGCTGGGTCGACAGAACCACGGCATCGATGCCGACGATTTTGCCATCATCATACTGGAAGGTGACCTGGCTCTTGGCATCCGGGCGCAGCCACGGCAGCGTGCCATCTTTACGGACTTCAGCCTGGCGCTGAACCAGACGGTGCGCATAGGTCACCGGCGCAGGCATCAGCACGTCGGTTTCGTTTGTGGCATAGCCGAACATCAGACCCTGGTCGCCCGCACCCTGTTCCAGCGGATCGGTACGGTCAACGCCCTGGTTGATATCCTGAGACTGTTTACCAATCGCGCTTAATACCGCGCAGGAGTTGGCATCAAAGCCCATATCGGAATGAACATAGCCGATTTCACGTACAGTTTTACGGGTAATCTCTTCGATATCGACCCATGCGCTGGTCGTGATTTCACCGCCAACCAGCACCATACCGGTCTTGACGTAGGTTTCGCAGGCCACGCGCGCTTTAGGATCCTGCTCCAGGATCGCATCCAGCACAGCATCGGAGATCTGGTCGGCGATTTTATCGGGATGTCCTTCTGATACGGACTCGGACGTGAAAAGGTGTTTAGCCATTCTGTTCTTTACCTTAAATATGGTTTGAGTACGACTGCATAGCGTCAGGGAGGGTTTCTGGCCTGACGCCCCTTCAGGCAAAGCCGCGAGCAGTGAGGAAGTATCAGCACAGCAGGCTGACACCGCCTGGATCGTAACCTGTTTAGATGGAAAACCATCTGGACGGCTATTTTAGGATAGAGGATAAACCAATTGCCAGCCCTTTTTCTGTTTCCGCGTTCGCCCTGCCACTGTTATCGGCATAATTTACTGAGGCTACACACAATTCGCCGATAATCTTTTTGCATTTCCAGACGGTAAACTGTATAAAACGCCGCTGCTTTTGATAGCAGCAGCAAGGATGACGCCCCTGTCTGCGTCGCGCCTGTCAGACCCGGGTCTGGCTTTCACCCTGGTTGTTCTCCATGTGCCCCTGGCATATGCGGAGGTGATACAAGTAATGAACCACGCGTTTTCTTCTTTCGGTTCTCTGCGCAGCGCGGCTGCGCTGGCTCTCTCCTGCTTCCCATCTGTTTCTCATGCCTGCCGACACGCTGTCCGATGCGGTAATTTTACCGACACAGGCACCGGCTAATCTTTATCTCTGTTCTCAGGGTTTTGTTACTTCTCTGCGGCTGCGCAGCGGAACGACACTGGTTATCTCTGGTCTATACCGATCGGTTAAATGTTCTCTGTTTAAACCGGGATGGTCAGGGTGTTTTACACTTAACGCTGAGGCGTGAATCGCGCTGACGAGAATGTCAGGTGAACAGGACATTGCATTTAATGTGGCGACAGGTTTTCAGATTGGCGGCCATACAGCCGGTTAACAGTTTCATCTTTCAACGGAAAATTGAGGTTCGCGATGTCTGACGACATGAAGAATATCAAAGGTTCGTCAGCTGGCGAACAGGGTACACTCCGCTCCATGCAGGAGGTTGCAATGAACGATCAGGATGCGAGCAAAATGTTGCGCACGTACAACATCGCCTGGTGGGGCAACAACTATTACGACGTTAACGAGCTGGGCCATATCAGCGTCTGCCCGGACCCGGATCGCCCCGAGGTGCGCGTCGATTTAGCCCGGCTGGTTAAAGAGCGCGAAGCGCAGGGCCAGCGTCTGCCCGCGCTCTTCTGCTTCCCGCAAATCCTGCAGCACCGTCTGCGCTCTATCAACGCCGCCTTTAAACGTGCGCGTGAATCTTACGGCTATACCGGCGACTACTTCCTGGTTTACCCGATCAAGGTTAACCAGCATAAGCGGGTGATTGAGTCGCTGATCCACAGCGGTGAGCCGCTGGGACTGGAAGCTGGCTCAAAAGCAGAGCTGATGGCGGTGCTGGCGCATGCCGGTCAGACCCGTTCGGTGATCGTCTGTAACGGCTACAAAGACCGTGAATATATTCGTCTGGCGCTGATTGGCGAAAAGATGGGCCACAAGGTCTATCTGGTGCTGGAGAAGATGACCGAGGTCCGGCTGGTGCTGGAAGAGGCCGAGCGTCTCAACGTGGTGCCGCGTCTGGGTATCCGTGCGCGTCTGGCGTCGCAGGGCTCCGGCAAATGGCAGTCAAGCGGCGGCGAAAAGTCGAAGTTCGGCCTGTCGGCAACCCAGGTACTGAAACTGGTTGAGATCATGCGCGAAGCGGGTCGTATCGACAGCCTGCAGCTGCTGCACTTCCACCTGGGATCGCAGATGGCCAACATCCGCGATATTGCTACCGGCGTGCGTGAGTCGGCGCGCTTCTATGTGGAACTGGCGAAGCTGGGCGTTAATATCAAATGCTTCGACGTCGGCGGCGGTCTGGGTGTCGATTACGAAGGCACGCGCTCGCAGTCTGACTGCTCGGTCAACTATGGCCTGAATGAGTACGCGAACAACGTGATCTGGGCGATCGGTGCTGCCTGTGATGAGCATGGTCTGGAACATCCGACGGTCATCACCGAGTCGGGCCGTGCCGTGACCGCACACCATACCGTGCTGGTCTCGAACATCATCGGCGTGGAGCGCAACGAATTCAGCGAACCCGAAACGCCGGAACCGGATGCGCCACGTCCGATCCTCAGCATGTGGGAAACCTGGCAGGAGATGCACGAGCCGGACACCCGCCGTTCGCTGCGTGAATGGCTGCATGACAGCCAGATGGATCTGTCTGATATCCACACCGGCTACTCGTCCGGCACCTACGATCTTAAACAGCGTTCATGGGCCGAGCAGCTCTACCTGAGCATCTGTCATTACATCCAGCAGCATCTCGATCCCAGCAACCGTGCGCACCGTCCGATCATCGACGAACTGCAGGAGCGGATGGCGGATAAGATCTATGTGAACTTCTCGCTGTTCCAGTCGATGCCGGACGCATGGGGTATCGACCAGCTCTTCCCGGTGCTGCCGCTGGAAGGGCTGAACAAAAAGCCGGAGCGTCGTGCCGTGCTGCTCGACATCACCTGTGACTCCGATGGCACCATCGATCACTACGTGGATGGCGACGGTATCGCAACCACGCTGCCGATGCCGGAATATGACCTGGATAACCCGCCGATGCTGGGCTTCTTTATGGTCGGCGCCTATCAGGAGATCCTGGGCAACATGCACAACCTGTTCGGCGACACCGAGGCGGTGGATGTCTACGCGCGCGAGAACGGGGAAGTGGAAGTGCAGCTCTCCGACGAAGGGGACACCGTGGCAGACATGCTGCGCTACGTGCAGCTGGATCCCAACGAGCTGATGACGCTGTTCCGTAATCAGGTTCAGACCTCCGATATCGACGACGAGCTGCGTGCGCAGTTCCTCGAAGAGTTTGAGAGCGGCCTTTACGGATACACCTATTTAGAAGATGAGTAACCGACGCGGGCAGGCGGCGATCGCATATTGCAGTTGCCGTTCACTATGTCGATAATCTGACACACTCAATCCCTTCCTCGTCGGGCCTAACGACGCGGAGGGGATTTTTTTCATCTCAACCTTAATGGCTTGCGGGCCTGGCCCGACTCACGCACAAAGAGAGAGCAATTATGTACAACACGCTTGGCAATCAGTACGACAACTCCCTGGTCTCTAACGCCTTCGGCTTTATGCGTTTCCCGCTCAACTTTCAGCCTTATGACAGCGACGCCGAATGGGTGATCACCGGCGTTCCTTTCGATGCCGCCACCTCGGGTCGTCCGGGCAGCCGCCTGGGGCCGGGAGCGATCCGTCAGATCTCCACCAACCTGGCGTGGGAAGGCTGCCGCTGGCCGTGGGATTTCGATCTGCGTCAGCGTCTGAACGTCGTCGACTGCGGCGATCTGGTTTACGCCTTCGGTGATTCGCAGGATCTCTCCGACAAGTTACAGGCCCATGCAGAAAAACTGCTGGCGAATGGCAAGCGCATGATGACCTTTGGCGGCGACCACTACGTTACGCTGCCGCTGCTGCGCGCTCATGCGAAACATTTCGGCAGGATGGCGCTGGTGCACTTCGATGCGCACACTGACACCTACTCGAATGGCCCGACGTTCGACCACGGCACCATGTTCTTTACCGCGCCGAAAGAGGGGCTGATCGATCCACAGCACTCCGTGCAGATCGGTATCCGCACCGAGTTCGACAAGAGCCTGGGCTTCAACGTGCTGGATGCGGCGCAGGTCAATGACCGCAGCGTTGATGATATCCTGGCCGAAGTAAAACGCACCGTTGGCGACCTGCCGGTCTATCTGACGTTCGATATCGACTGCCTGGACCCGGCCCATGCGCCTGGCACCGGTACGCCGGTCATTGGCGGTCTTACCACCGACAAGGCGACCAAACTGATCCGTGGCCTGCAGGGGATGAACATTGTCGGCATGGACCTGGTTGAAGTCGCCCCGGGCTATGACCACGCCGATCTGACCGCGCTGGCTGCGGCCACGCTGGCGCTGGATATGCTGCATGTTCAGGCTGTGAACAAAGGTTAATCCCCGCGCTATCCCACGCCTGCTGGCTGCGTCCGGCAGGCGTTTGTCCTCTGTTTCTCTCTGTGCCCACGCCTCGCCCGCACCGTCTCCACCCGCCACGTCAGCCCGTGATCCGGGCGCAACCCCGCATCAGCAACTAAACTTATTGATACCCATTCTCAATGTGGAGGCAATCATGGGCTTTCTTGATGAACTGGCGGGTTCACTGCAGAACCACCAGAGTGACGGGCATCTTCCGGGGCAGCTTCAGGCTGTCTGGCACTGGGTGCAGGAGCAGGGCGGTGTCGAAGTGTTGCTGCAAAAATTCCAGCAGGGCGGACTGGGTGACGTTTTCAGCTCGTGGATTGGCACCGGCGCGAACCAGCCGCTGGCGCACAACGATATTCACTCGGCGTTTGGCCAGTCTGAGCTGCAGTCGCTGGCGGATAAACTGGGCACGGATGTGCAGGGGGCGGCGGGGACGCTGGCGGTGATTCTGCCGCAGCTGATTGACCGGATGTCACCGCAGGGGCAGATGGATGAAGCCTCACTGCACGAGAACAAACTCGATCTGGGCTCTATGGTGAATCAGATCTTCCACCGCTAGACCGCTGAGCCGCATGGCGGGCGCATCCCTCCGGCTGCACCCGCCTTTGGCGTTACTTCGCGTCTGCCGCGATGCGCTCACGGATATGCTCCGCACGCGCTTCAGAGGCCGGGTGAGAGTCAAACATTGAACTCTGACGACCCTGTTCCAGCTTCGCCAGCTTCTCGAAACTGGTCACCAGACCCATCGGGTTGATGTTGCGCTTCCTCATCAGATCGTAAGAGTAATCATCCGCCTGCGACTCCTGAGACTGAGAGAACTGGGCGTTAACCAGCTTTTCACCCATTTCGCCCAGCTGCGACTGCGACAGGGAGCCGATTACACCCCCCACCGACGCGGCAGCCGTGCGGGCGGCGGTGGTGGCATACGCCAGCTGCATCGCCTTGCGCGTATGGCCCAGCGCGACGTGGCCCATCTCATGGCCCAGCACGCCTTCAACTTCGTTGTCGGTCATCATATCCATCAGGCCGCTGTAAACACGGATACAGCCGTTTGCCATCGCCCAGGCGTTGACATCTTTGGTCTGATAGACCTTGTAGTTAGCCGGCACGCCATTAATGTTATCGCCCAGCGCGGCCGCGATCTTGTTCAGCCGCTGCTGATAGTCGCTGTTTGCCGGGGCGATCTGATTATCCTTGTCCATCTGCTCACAGGATTGATCGCTCAGCTGCTTTACCTGATCGTCGCTCAGGGTATAAGCCTGAAACGCCTGTGCGCCCGACTGCATCAGCCCGTTATTGTCTAAACCCTGACAGCCGCTGAGCAGCGTCGCCAGCCCCAGCGCACATACCGTTTTCTGGATTTTCATGCTCTATCCCATTCATAACAAGGTAAGAAAAACAAACACCTGAAACGCAGTCAGGTGAATAAACGTTTTGGTTATAGCGTGCCCGTCCGCACTTTGCTAGCAGAGTTGGCCGGAAAAGCCAGACGAAGCGGCTGCATTTAGCGTTTTACAGCATGTACTTTTGCCCCGATTTTCATGTACATTGATGGGCAACTTTTTCCTTGTTTTGCCCGCTAACTCATTAATAACAATAAGTTAAGGTGCGAAGCATTAATCCGACCTGGAGTAGAAAATGCCCTCTCGTAAAGAGCTTGCCAACGCCGTTCGTGCGTTAAGTATGGATGCAGTACAGAAAGCGAAGTCGGGACATCCGGGTGCCCCGATGGGTATGGCGGACATCGCTGAAGTCCTCTGGCGCGGCTATCTGAACCACAACCCAACGAACCCGCAGTGGGCTGACCGCGACCGTTTCGTGCTCTCTAACGGTCACGGCTCAATGCTGATCTACAGCCTGCTGCACCTGACCGGCTACGATCTGCCGATGAGCGAGCTGGAAAACTTCCGCCAGCTGCACTCAAAAACTCCAGGTCATCCGGAATATGGCTACACCGCAGGCGTGGAAACCACCACCGGCCCGCTGGGGCAGGGCATTGCGAACGCCGTTGGCTTCGCGATTGCTGAGCGCACACTTGCAGCCCAGTTCAACCGTCCGGGGCATGATATCGTAGACCACAACACCTATGTCTTCATGGGCGATGGCTGCATGATGGAAGGCATCTCTCACGAAGTCTGCTCGCTGGCGGGAACCCTGAAGCTGGGCAAGCTGGTGGCCTTCTATGATGACAACGGCATCTCTATCGACGGTCACATTGATGGCTGGTTCACTGATGACACCGCGAAGCGCTTTGAAGCGTACGGCTGGCATGTGATCCGTGGCATCGATGGCCACGATGCAGACGCGATTGCTAAAGCGATCGACGAAGCGAAAAGCGTCAGCGACAAGCCTTCACTGCTGATGTGCAAAACCGTGATCGGCTTCGGTTCACCGAACAAAGCGGGCACCCACGATTCTCACGGCGCGCCGCTGGGCGATGACGAAGTAGCACTGACCCGCAAACAGCTGGGCTGGAACCACGCACCGTTTGTGATCCCTTCTGAAATCTACGCTGAGTGGGACGCGAAAGAAGCGGGTCAGGCGAAAGAGTCTGCCTGGAATGAGAAATTTGCTGCCTATGCGCAGGCGCATCCGGAGCTGGCGGCTGAGTTCACACGTCGCGTCAGCAACGAGCTGCCGGCGAACTGGCAGGAAGAGTCACAGAAATTTGTTGAGCAGCTGCAGGCCAACCCGGCGAAGATTGCCAGCCGTAAGGCCTCACAGAACGCCATTGAAGCCTTTGGTAAAATTCTGCCAGAGTACCTGGGTGGCTCAGCCGATCTGGCGCCAAGTAACCTGACCATCTGGTCCGGCTCTAAGCCGATCAATGAAGATGCGGCCGGTAACTACATCCATTACGGCGTGCGCGAGTTCGGTATGACCGCCATCGCCAATGGCCTGGCGCTGCACGGCGGCTTCCTGCCTTACACCGCAACCTTCCTGATGTTTGTGGAGTATGCGCGTAACGCCGCGCGTATGGCGGCCCTGATGAAGATCCGTCAGATCATGGTCTACACCCATGACTCCATTGGTCTGGGCGAAGATGGCCCGACGCACCAGCCGGTTGAGCAGATGGCGAGCCTGCGCACCACGCCAAACATGAGCCTGTGGCGTCCATGCGACCAGGTGGAGTCTGCGGTGGCGTGGAAATATGCTATTGAGCGTAAAGATGGCCCGACGGCGCTGATCTTCTCCCGTCAGAACCTGGCGCAGCAGGAACGTGATGCTGCACAGCTGGCGAACGTCGCGCGCGGCGGCTACGTGCTGAAAACCTGTGAAGGTACGCCGGAGCTGATCCTGATCGCTACCGGTTCAGAAGTGGAACTGGCAGTAGGCGCCTGGGATAAACTGACCAGCGAAGGCCGTAAAGTGCGCGTGGTCTCCATGCCATCGACCGATGCTTTCGACAAGCAGAGCGAAGAGTACCGTGAATCTGTGCTGCCGAAAGCGGTCAGCGCACGCGTTGCTATTGAAGCGGGCATCGCAGATTACTGGTTCAAATACACCGGCCTGAACGGCGCGATTGTGGGCATGACCAGCTTTGGCGAATCTGCTCCTGCGGATCAGCTGTTTGAACTGTTTGGCTTTACCGTCGACAACGTGGTTGCGAAAGCGAAGGCGCTGCTGGCGTAAAAACGCGGCCAGGCGGCGCTTCACCCGCCTGGTAGTAAAACTCGGGGACGATCTTTTCGTCCCTTTTTCCTCTTTTATTCCTGCAGTAATAACTGATTTTTGCCCGTTTTTGTGATGCAGATCCAAATTTAAGCAGGCAGATTGATCACAGTCATTCCCGTTATTCCTTCCTTCTATTATTGTAGCTGAACCGTTTCAGTCGCCGGGCAGATCGCCCTGGTTTCGGACAATGCCGGGTAAGAATCTCCTGTACAAAATGCAGTGAAACGCTCAGGCTAACGGCACGTTTTTTTCAGTCTGACGTGGCAGGAGAGAAATGACGGTACGGGTAGCGATAAATGGTTTTGGCCGGATTGGACGCAACGTCCTGCGCGCGCTCTATGAAACGGGCCGGCGGGCGGAAATCACCGTGGTCGCCATCAACGAGCTGGCAGAGGCCACCGGTATGGCGCACCTGCTGAAGTATGATACCAGCCACGGCCGTTTTGCTTTCGATGTGCGCCAGGAGCGCGATGTGCTCTGTGTCGGGGGCGATACCGTGCGCATTCTGCACCGCGCCGCCATTGCCGATCTTCCCTGGCGCGAACTGGATGTGGATATAGTGCTGGACTGCACGGGCGTCTACGGCTCGCGCGCTGATGGCGAAGCGCATCTGCAGGCGGGGGCGAAGAAGATACTCTTCTCGCATCCCGGCGGCCATGACCTCGACGCGACCGTCGTGTATGGCGTGAACCAGCAGGATCTGACGGCCAGCGACCGCATCGTCTCCAACGCCTCCTGTACCACCAACTGCATTATTCCGGTGATCAAACTGCTGGATGACGCCTTTGGCATCGAGTCCGGCACCGTCACCACGATCCACTCCGCGATGCACGATCAGCAGGTGATCGACGCCTATCACAGCGATCTGCGTCGCACCCGCGCCGCCAGTCAGTCGATCATTCCGGTCGATACGCGTCTGGCGGCCGGAATCACCCGCATTTTTCCGAAATTCAACGATCGCTTTGAGGCGATAGCCGTGCGTGTGCCGACCATTAACGTCACGGCCATCGATCTCAGCGTCTCTGTGCGCCAGGCCGTGAAGGCGTGCGAGGTGAACACCCTGCTGCAAAGCGCAGCAGAGGGGGCATTTCGTGGTATAGTTGACTATACGGAATTACCGTTAGTCTCAGTCGATTTTAACCATGATCCGCACAGTGCCATTGTGGATGGAACACAAACGCGGGTCAGTGGTCAACACCTTATCAAGACCCTGGTCTGGTGTGACAACGAATGGGGCTTCGCTAACCGGATGCTCGACACGACGTTAGCGATGGCCGCAAGTGGTTTCAGGTAAGACGCGGTTTGCGTCTGGCAAAACTTATGAGAATCAACGAGAGGATTCACCATGTCTGTAATTAAGATGACCGATCTGGATCTGGCTGGCAAACGCGTGCTGATCCGTGCCGATCTGAACGTACCTGTTAAAGAAGGTAAAGTGACGTCTGATGCACGTATCCGTGCTTCACTGCCAACCATTGAAGCGGCGTTGAAACAGGGCGCGAAAGTAATGGTTACCTCTCACCTGGGTCGTCCGACCGAAGGTGAATACAACGAAGAGTTCTCACTGCTGCCGGTAGTTAACTACCTGAAAGAGAAGCTGAACGGCACCACCGTGACGCTGGCTAAAGATTACCTCGACGGCGTTGACGTCGGCGCTGGCGAGCTGGTCGTTCTGGAAAACGTTCGCTTTAACAAAGGCGAAAAGAAAGACGACGAAGCACTGTCTAAAAAATATGCTGCCCTGTGTGACGTCTTCGTGATGGATGCCTTTGGTACCGCGCACCGCGCGCAGGCTTCTACCCACGGCGTCGGCAAATTTGCCCCTGTCGCCTGTGCAGGCCCGCTGCTCTCTGCTGAGCTGGAAGCACTGGGTAAAGTAATGAGCAACCCTGAGCGTCCGCTGGTTGCGGTCGTCGGCGGCTCTAAAGTCTCTACCAAATTCGACGTGCTGCAGTCGCTGGTGAAAATCGCGGACACCGTGATTGTCGGCGGCGGCATCGCTAACACCTTCGTGGCTATCGACAACAAGGTCGGTAAATCACTCTATGAGCCAGACTTCGTGGAAGCGGCTAAAGGCCTGCGCGACCAGTATGGTATCCCGGTTCCGGTTGACTCCCGCGTCGGCACGGAATTCTCTGAAACTGCCCCTTCAACCGTGAAAAAGGTTTCGGAAGTGGCGGATAACGAAGAGATTATGGACTTTGGTGATGAAACCGCACAGGCGATGGCTGCGATCCTGAAGGATGCTAAAACCATCCTGTGGAACGGCCCGGTAGGCGTGTTTGAGTTCCCTAACTTCCGTAAAGGCACCGAGATCGTGGCTAATGCCATTGCAGACAGCGACGCGTTCTCTGTAGCAGGCGGCGGCGATACCTTAGCGGCTATCGATCTGTTCGGCATTGAAGACAAAATTTCCTACATCTCGACCGGCGGCGGCGCATTCCTGGAGTTCGTGGAAGGCAAAAAACTGCCGGCCGTTGCCATGCTGGAAGAGCGTGCGAAGCAGTAATCCTTTGGGGGCGATGCCTGACGGCATCGCCTGAAGTCTTGCCCGACTGGGCGTTTAAATCGACGTTCCTTAAGGGGAACAACGGTCACGAAACAGGACACAATCATGTCTAAAATTTTTGATTTCGTAAAACCCGGCGTTGTCACTGGTGATGACGTACAGAAGATCTTCAAAGTTGCAAAAGAGAACAAATTCGCACTGCCAGCCGTAAACTGCGTCGGCACCGACTCCATCAATGCGGCACTCGAAGCTGCAGCGAAAGTGAAAGCGCCAATCATCATCCAGTTCTCTAACGGCGGTGCAGCCTTTATCGCGGGTAAAGGCTTCAAGAGTGACAAGCCACAGGCCGCGGCCATCTTCGGTGCGATCGCCGGTGCACACCACGTTCACCTGATGGCAGAGCAGTATGGCGTGCCGGTTATCCTGCACACCGACCACTGTGCCAAGAAACTGCTGCCGTGGATTGACGGTCTGCTGGACGCGGGCGAAGAGTATTTCCAGAAAAATGGTAAGCCACTCTTCTCATCTCACATGATCGACCTGTCAGAAGAGTCTCTGGAAGAGAACATCGAAATCAGCAGTAAGTACCTGGCGCGCATGGCGAAACTCGACATGACCCTGGAGATCGAACTGGGCTGCACCGGTGGTGAAGAAGATGGCGTGGATAACAGCCACATGGACGCGTCAGCACTTTACACCCAGCCAGAAGATGTGAACTACGCGTACGAAAAACTGCATGCGATCAGCCCACGCTTCACCATTGCGGCCTCATTCGGTAACGTTCACGGCGTTTACAAGCCAGGCAACGTCAAACTGACCCCGACCATCCTGCGCGATTCGCAGAAATTCGTGTGTGAAAAACATGGCCTGCCGCACAACGCGCTGGACTTCGTTTTCCACGGCGGTTCAGGTTCTTCAGCAGCAGAAATCGAAGAGTCTATCAGCTACGGCGTGATCAAGATGAACATCGATACCGATACCCAATGGGCGACCTGGGACGGCATTCTGCAGTACTACAAAAAGAACGAAGGCTATCTGCAGTCGCAGCTGGGTAACCCGGAAGGCGACGACAAGCCAAACAAAAAATATTACGACCCACGCGTCTGGCTGCGTTCTGCCCAGTCCTCGATGGTCGTGCGTCTGGAGCAGGCTTTCAAAGAGCTTAACGCTGTCGACGTTCTGTAACCTTTATCCGTTACCGTACAAAAAAGGCCCGAAAGGGCCTTTTTTTATGCGTTAAGCCTGCCGGAAGCCGGGGGATTTGGCACTTCATCCGATAATTGATTACCCTTGTTAACAGGGTGTCGGATTACATCTGGCAATTTTGTCATTCCCCGATGGGAATCTAACAACAGGGCTTATTAATGGAAGAGTTACACGTCGTCGACGGCATCAATAACGCGGGCAACTGGCTGATACGCAATCAGGCGCTGATCCTCAGCTATGCCGTTAATATCGTTGCGGCCATCGCCATTCTTATTGTCGGGATGATTATCGCCCGCATTATCTCTAACACGGTCAATCGCCTGCTGCGCGCCCGTCACATCGACGCCACGGTCGCGGATTTCCTCTCTGCACTGGTGCGTTACGGCGTCATCGCCTTTACGCTGATCGCCGCGCTGGGACGCATTGGCGTCCAGACCGCCTCGGTGATCGCCGTGCTGGGTGCCGCCGGTCTGGCCGTGGGTCTGGCCTTACAGGGCTCGCTCTCAAACCTGGCGGCTGGCGTACTGCTGGTGACCTTCCGTCCGTTCCGGACCGGTGAATTTGTCGATCTGGGCGGCGTCATGGGCACCGTCCTGCATGTGCAGATCTTCTCCACTACACTGCGCACGGCAGATGGCAAAATTGTGGTCGTGCCCAACGGCAAGATCATTAGTGGCAACATCGTTAACTTCTCGCGCGAACCGGTTCGCCGCAATGAATTTATCATTGGCGTCGCCTATGACGCGGATGTGGATGAGGTGATCGCCTTACTGCAGCAGGTGGTTGAAGCTGATAGCCGCGTGCTGAAAGATAAGGGCATTCAGATCGGCCTGAACGAGCTGGCTGCCTCCTCTCTCAACTTCGTAGTGCGCTGCTGGAGTAACAGTGGAGACCTGCAGAATGTCTATTGGGACCTGATGAAGAACTTCAAGCGGGCGCTGGATGAGAAAGGTATCGGTATTCCTTATCCGCAGATGGATGTGCATCTGCACACCAGCCGTCAGCCGGAGGCCGCTTCAGCCGGGGCACAGCCGCAGTAATCCTTTTGGGCGGCTGCAGTCGCCCATTAATTTTGCTAATCGCAGATTAAATCTTTCAATTTCCGCTTATTATCTTCTCTCCTTATACTTCATCACATCCAATCCTGTGAGGAAGTTATTCCGTGTTATCTCTCTATTTTCAGGGGCTTGCCCTGGGTGCTGCGCTGATCCTGCCACTGGGCCCGCAGAACGCGTTTGTCATGAATCAGGGTGTGAAGCGTCAGTATCATCTGATGACGGCGGCACTCTGCTCGCTGAGCGATATTCTGCTGATTTGTGGCGGGATCTTCGGCGGCAGCGCACTGCTGAACCAGTCGCCGCTGCTGCTGATGGCGATCACCTGGGCAGGCGTTGCCTTTCTGTTGTGGTACGGCTGGGGTGCGCTGCGCAGTGCTTTTCGCGGCGACGCCGATCTGGCGGATGGCGAGCTGCTAAAGCAGGGCCGCGGGCGGATTATCGCAACGCTGCTGGCGGTCACCTGGCTCAATCCGCACGTCTACCTTGATACTTTTGTGGTACTGGGCAGTCTGGGCGGTCAGCTGCCGACCACCACAGCGCGCCAGTGGTTCGCACTGGGGACCATCAGCGCATCGGTTCTGTGGTTCTTCGGTCTGGCGCTGCTGGCAGCGTGGCTCTCTCCGCGACTGCGCACGGTGAGAGCACAGCGCATCATCAATCTGCTGGTCGGCGCGGTCATGTGGTTTATCGCCCTGCAGCTGGCACGCCAGGGTATGGCTGGTTTTTGATCCCGGCCCGCGATCCGTGCCGGTAATTGCCGCGTGGCGGGCGAACTTTTGCCATAATGACCACTCAAAGCATGGCGCATACCGATGCGCTGCTGGGCTTCGCCGGTTAGAAGCCGTCATAGTGACCTTTTCAAGGAGGACTTTCATGAAACTGAAAGCATTGGCTCTGGCCGCAATCATGAGCGCCGGGGCACTGCCTGGCGTACACGCTGATGAGTTACCAAACGGGCCCCACGTGGTGACCTCAGGCAAGGCAACAGTCGATGCCCGTCCCGATATCGCCACGCTCTCTATTGTGGTGAATGTCTCATCCAAAGACGCTGCCGATGCGAAAAAGCAGGCGGACAGCCGGGTTGCACAATATTTCGATTTTCTGCAGAAAAACGGTATTGAGAAGAAAGATATCGATGCCGCTAACCTGAGCACTCAGCCTGAGTATGACTATACCAAAGAGGGGAAATCGGTGCTGAAAGGCTACCGTGCCGTCCGTCAGGTGCAGGTCACGCTGCGTCAGCTGGATAAGCTGAACGATCTGCTGGATGGGGCGCTGAAGTCCGGTCTGAACGAGGTTCGCAGCGTCGAGTTAGGCGTGGCCAACCCGGAGAGCTACAAAGAGCAGGCGCGTAAAGCGGCGATTCAGAATGCGACCCAGCAGGCCTCTCAGCTGGCGGAAGGATTCAACGCGAAGCTGGGGCCGATCTACAGCATTCGCTATCAGGTTGCCAACTATCAGCCGATGCCGATGAACCGCATGTATAAAGCGGCGGCGGCACCAGAGACTTCTGCGCAGGAGACCTACGATCAGCAGAGCATCAACTTTGACGATCAGGTCGATGTGGTGTTTGAGATCAAGCCCAACGCGGCACAATAAAAAAACGGGGCTGATGCCCCGTTTTTGTTTTCAGGCGGCGGCCTCATCCTGACGCAGCACCCGATGTCCATGCGCAATCAGCGCATCGGTCACCCGGCGCATTAACCGGCTTTCTGGCGCAAACCGATGCCAGTAGAGCATCCGGCGCTGATAGAGGCCCGGCGTCAGATCGATCAACTCACCGCTCGCCAGCTCACGCTCAATCTGCAGATGCGGGATCATACAGCAGGTCGAGCCCTGGCGTGCCATCTGCACAAAAGCCTCCGAGGAGTTCACGATGTGACAGGGCACGCTGCCGGGTGACAGGTCAAAGTTCTGCTGCAGAAAGGCCTGATGCATATCGTCAAGATGATCAAACGCCACCGCAGGCGCTTTCAGCAGGGCCGAGCGTGTGACGCCGTTGGGGAAGAAGCGATCGGCAAAGTCACGCGACGCCACGAACAGGTAGTCGAGCGCGCCGAGCTGATCCACCAGGCAACTGGGCAGAGGCTGCGGCTGGATACTGACCGCACCGACGACTTCACCGCGACGCAGGCGCTCCTGCGTGCGGGTCTCATCTTCAACCTGCAGGTTAAGGCGCACTGGCGAGTCTGCCAGCACATCCTTCAGCGCAGGCAACAGCCAGGTTGCCAGACTGTCGGCGTTGACCGCCAGCGACAGCAGCAGCGGCGTGGTGCCACTGTTCTCATCGCCCAGCCACTCCTCTTCCAGCAGTTCCACCTGATGCAGTAATGCCAGTAGTTTCTGACCCTGTTCGGTGGGCCGCGGCGGCACCGTGCGCACCAGCAGCGGCTGACCAAACAGGTTCTCCAGCTGCTTGATGCGCTGCGACACCGCCGACTGAGTGATGCACAATTTCTGTGCAGCACGCTCAAATCCGCGTTCGCGGATCACTGAATCCAGCGCCTGAAGCGTTCGATAATCCGGGCGTTTCATTTTTGTTTTCTCTCCTTCAGGGTGGACGTCACTATGCCACAGAAGTGTCACCGGTGATGGCTCACTTGTTTTTGTGGGCTGGCTTCCAAACCGATAAATCCACGTCGGTCAGCCGCGCATTTTCAGCAAGCCTTGTTTTATACTACGCGCACTTCGTTGTCGCACAGGTTTTAAACATACCATGACCCAGGATGAACTGAAAAAAGCCGTTGGCTGGGCTGCACTTGAGTACGTGCAGCCAGGCACTATTGTTGGTGTTGGTACCGGATCGACCGCGTCCCACTTTATCGATGCGCTTGCCACGGTCAGACATCAGATTGACGGTGCCGTCTCCAGCTCCGATGCCTCGACCCAGAAGCTGAAAAGCCTGGGCATTCAGGTGTTCGATCTGAACGAGGTTGACCAGCTGTCGATCTATGTCGATGGCGCGGATGAGATTAATCCCCGGATGCAGATGATCAAAGGCGGCGGGGCGGCGCTGACGCGGGAGAAAATCGTGGCCGCGGTGGCGCAGACCTTTATCTGCATTGCGGACGCCTCTAAAGAGGTGGATATCCTGGGCCGTTTTCCGCTGCCGGTTGAGGTGATCCCGATGGCGCGCAGCTACGTGGCGCGTGAACTGGTGAAAATGGGGGGCCTGCCGGAGTATCGTCAGAACGTGGTTACCGACAACGGCAACATTATTCTCGACGTGCATAATCTGCGTATCCTCGACCCGATCGAACTGGAAAAAACTATCAATGCCCTGCCAGGCGTGGTTACCGTTGGCCTGTTTGCCGCGCGCGGTGCCGATATCGCGCTGATCGGCGGGCCGGATGGGGTGAAAACCATCAAAAGATGATCTGGCCGGCGTCACTCCGGCGCCGGTTATTTCTGCCTGCAAATCATCTTTTCTCGCCAGGATGAAATTTGGTGACTTATGTCACATAACTGTCATCGGCAGCGGGTTCGTTCTCTCTTCCACGCCCACCTCATGATTTTGTCCGGCAATGTGCTGCCGTCAGCCGTTGCCGTGCTGGCCTTCGGGCAATCGTTTGTATTGCCGGACGCGATTTTTTTGATATTTTGACAGAAGGCTGGCTTATGGTAGTCCTCATTGAACGCTGAATAGGATCGGGAAATGGCAAAGGTATCACTGGAAAAAGATAAGATTAAGTTCCTGCTGGTGGAAGGTGTCCATCAGAGTGCGCTGGATAACCTGCGGGCAGCAGGCTACACCAACATCGAATTCCACAAGGGCGCACTGGACTCTGACGCATTAAAAGCATCGATCCGCGATGCGCATTTCATTGGTATCCGTTCCCGCTCCCAGCTCACTGAAGAGATTTTTGCCGCGGCTGAAAAGCTGGTTGCCGTGGGCTGTTTCTGTATCGGGACCAACCAGGTGGACCTGGACGCTGCGGCCAGCCGCGGGATCCCCGTGTTCAACGCGCCGTTCTCCAATACCCGCTCAGTAGCGGAACTGGTGATTGGTGAGATGCTGCTGATGCTGCGTGGCATCCCGGAAGCGAATGCGAAAGCTCACCGTGGCATCTGGAACAAGAATGCCAAAGGGTCGTTTGAAGCGCGCGGCAAGAAGCTGGGTATCATCGGTTACGGTCACATCGGTATGCAGCTGGGCGTGCTGGCGGAAAGCCTGGGGATGCACGTCTTCTTCTACGACATTGAAAACAAGCTGCCGCTGGGTAACGCCACCCAGGTTCGTCATCTGGCCGATCTGCTTAACATGAGCGATGTTGTCAGCCTGCACGTACCGGAAACCCTCTCCACGCAGGATATGATTGGTGCAGAGCAGCTGGCACAGATGAAGCCTGGTGCGCTGCTGATTAACGCCTCACGCGGTACCGTAGTCGATATTCCGGCGCTGTGCGACGCGCTGGCCAGCAAGCAGGTGGGTGGCGCTGCTATCGACGTCTTCCCGGTCGAGCCGGCCACCAACAGCGATCCTTTCATCTCTCCGCTGAGCGAGTTCGATAACGTAATCCTGACGCCGCACATTGGCGGCTCAACGGAAGAAGCGCAGGAGAACATCGGGATTGAAGTGGCGGGCAAGCTGGCGAAATACTCCGACAACGGATCAACCCTGTCAGCGGTGAATTTCCCGGAGGTGTCGCTGCCGATCCACGGTATCAGCGCCAGCCGTCTGCTGCATATCCATGAGAACCGTCCGGGTGTGCTGACGGCCATCAACCAGATTTTTGCGGAGCAGGGCATCAACATTGCCGCGCAGTATCTGCAGACCTCGCCATTTATGGGCTATGTGGTGATCGATATTGATGCGGAGCCAGAAGTGGCGGATAAAGCCCTGCAGCTGATGAAGGCCATTCCGGGCACCATCCGCGCCCGTCTGCTTTACTAAGCCGTTCAGACAGGAGGTGGCGCAAGGTCGCGCCACTTCCCGTTGTCAGCAACGTCAGGCTCAGGCTGCTTTGCGGCTGAGCCCGTTCCTTTTACGCTGCACTCTTTTTTCTGCCCGATCGGGTTTTTCAGCCGTCTGAAAAGGGCGCTGCTACTCCCACTGCCAGAGCGTCGACGGCGTGATGACCGCAGGCAGCGGCACATCCCACTCTGCTACCGGCAACTCCTCTACCTGCTGACAGTCGTGCGCCACACCCACGGGCAGGAAGCCGTGCTGCCGCCAGTGCTGCAGCGTGCGATCGTAGAAGCCGCCGCCCATTCCCAGCCGCTGCCCATGTTGATCAAATGCCACCAGCGGCACCAGCATCAGATCCAGCTGATCCAGCGTGATCAACTGCCGGATATCCAGCGGCGGTTCCGGGATGCCCAGCCTGTTCGTCATCAACGGGGTGTCGGGCGTGTAGCGTAAAAAGAGTAAATGACCGGGAGAGAAGGGGTGTATCACCGGCAGGCAGACCGTTTTTTTCAGGTGCCAGAGCCGGGCGATCAGTGGCCGGGTATTGAGCTCACCATCGACAGAGAGGAACAGCGCCACAGTGTCTGCCGCAGAGAGTGGCGCGAAGTTCAGGGCGAGTTCAGCGAGCTGTTCCGCCGCCTGAGCCTGCTGCTCATCGGTCAGAGCACGCCGCAGATGGCGGACCTGCTGACGAATCGCCTGACGTTGTGTCATGGAAGGTTCTGACATGATTTCCCCGCCGGATAAGCCGCTGAGCAGCCACTATAACATGTCGGTCGGGGGAAAAAAGCAGGACGAAAAGAAGGGAGATCTCCGAGATGCCGCCGCAGGCTGTAACCCTTGAACCCTTGGTTCAAGGTGAACATGCCGTCGTAACCATCAGGCTTCTCGGACGAACCGAGCATGCACACAGGTTACAGAGCGTCACATTCTGTTTTTTCGAAATATCGGCTCAGGGGACTGGCCCACATGCAAACATCTCAGAGAAAATTTACCTCACCGTTGCCTGACACAGAGCAACCATGAAGTTTTATTCGAACTTCGCACCTTCACGTTCAGAGATGCGACCCTGCTCAACCAGTGCCTGTTCAATCGTCTGCTGCAACATACGGATGCGCTGTTCCATATTAGCAGCATAGTCGCGCGTTTTCACTTTCTCCTGCGCCAGCTCGTGGCAGATGTTTAACGCGGCGATGAACACCAGTTGTTCTGTATTTGTGACTCTAGTGCGAACTTTTAGATCTTGCAACCGTTGATTGAGATCGTCAGCCGCGCTATTGAGCGCATCTTGCTGCTCTGGCGGACAATTCACTCTCAACGAACGACCAAAAATTTGTAAATCTACCGGTTGTGCAGACATGCCACCTTCCTGACTGATTACTTCGCTCGCAACTCCCTTAGCAGTCAATGGCTTGGGAGGCGGGCAACTATATAGACCCACGAAATAAGATACAACCCCTTTTCTGGAAACCTTGAGGCAGCTAGTGGTAGCATAACACGAACTTATTCTGCCAACGACGATGAAAACTTATGTCCTTACAGAACGCAACCCCCGATTACAACGCGCTTGCCGCCGTACTCTCACAGCAGGGTGTGGGAATGACACCAGCAGAAATGCACGGTCTCCTGAGCGGCATCCTTTGCGGCGGTAACCAGGACACCAGCTGGAAGACGCTGGTACACGATCTGGCTAACGAAGGCATGGCGTTTTCACACACTCTTGCCGTGCCACTGGCGGCGCTGCATGAACACACGGCGACTACACTGGAAGATGACGGTTTCCTGTTTCAGCTGCTTCTGCCCGCTGACGATGACATCACCGTCTTTGACCGCGCCGACGCGCTGGCCGGCTGGGTTAACCATTTTCTGCTCGGCCTGGGCGTAACACAGCCTAAACTGGATAAAGTCACCGGTGAAACCGGCGAAGCTATCGACGATCTGCGCACGATTGCACAGCTCGGTTACGAAGAAGATGAAGACCAGGAAGAGCTGGAGCAGTCGCTGGAAGAGGTGATCGAATATGTGCGCGTGGCGGCACTGCTGTGTCACGACAGCTTCACCCGTCCGCAGCCCACCGCGCCAGAAGTTCAGAAGCCGACGCTACACTGATTTCAGGGCAACCCGTTTAACCGGTCAGTTTACAGGGAGTGCAGAAATGATTTCACTGGAACGATTCCTGCAGCGCCGTCAGGCACTGCTGGCGAAGATGGCGCCAGGAAGCGCAGCGCTGATTTTTGCTGCGCCCGAAGTAACCCGCAGTAACGACAGCGAGTATCCGTTCCGCCAGAGCAGCGATTTCTGGTATTTCACCGGGTTCAATGAACCGCAGGCGCTGCTGGTGTTGATTAAAAGCGATGAAAATCATAACCACAGCGTGCTGTTTAACCGGGTACGCGATCCCAACGCAGAAATCTGGTCTGGCCGCAGGCTGGGCCAGCAGGCGGCGCCGGAAAAACTGGGCGTCGATCGCGCTTTACCCTGGAACGACATCGGCGAACAGCTTCACCTGCTGCTCAACGGCCTGGATGTGATCTACCACGCGCAGGGCGAATACGCCTACGCGGATACGCTGGTCTCCGGCGCGCTGGATAAGCTGCGCCGCGGGTTCCGCCAGAATCTCAGTGCGCCAGCGACCGTGACGGACTGGCGTCCGTGGGTGCATGAGATGCGCCTGTTTAAAGATGAGGATGAGATCGCGCTGCTACGCCGTGCCGGGGAGATATCCGCGCTGGCGCATACCCGCGCGATGCAGACCTGTCAGCCGGGCATGTTCGAGTATCAGCTCGAAGGGGAAATTCATCACGAATTTACCCGTCACGGTGCACGTTATCCCTCCTATAACACCATCGTGGGCGCGGGCGAAAACGGCTGCATTCTGCATTACACCGAAAATGAAAGTGAGATGCGCGATGGCGATCTGGTGCTGATCGATGCGGGCTGCGAGTTCCAGGGCTATGCAGGCGACATCACCCGAACCTTCCCGGTGAACGGCAAATTCAGCCCGGCCCAGCGCGCTATCTATGACATCGTACTGGCCTCCCTGAAACGCTCGCTTGAGCTGTTCCGTCCCGGCGTCAGCATCCGTGAAGTGAATGATGAAGTGGTACGCATCATGGTCACGGGGCTGGTGGAGCTGGAGATCCTGGAGGGTGATGTCGATACCCTGATCGCGGAAGAGGCGCATCGCGCATTCTTTATGCATGGTCTGAGCCACTGGCTGGGTCTGGATGTGCATGATGTCGGTCATTATGGCACCCCCAGCCGCGATCGGATTCTGGAGCCGGGCATGGTGTTAACCGTCGAGCCGGGCCTCTATATCGCGCCGGATGCGGATGTGCCCGCCCGCTATCGCGGGATTGGTATCCGCATCGAAGATGACATCGTGATCACCGAAACCGGCATCGAGAATCTCACCGACAGCGTCGTGAAAGAGGCCGATGAGATTGAAGCACTGATGGCGGCGGCTCGACAGGCATGACGATTCTGATTGCCGGTGGCGGCATGACCGGGGCGACGCTGGCGCTGGCGATCTCCCACCTGACTCAGGGCACGCTGCCGGTTACGCTGATTGAAAGCAGCGAGCCGGGCAGCCGCGCGCATCCGGGTTTTGATGGCCGTGCAATTGCGCTTTCTGCCGGCACCTGCCAGCAACTGGCGGACATTAACCTGTGGCAGCACATCGCCAGTTGTGCCACGCCGATTACCGATATCCACGTTTCTGACCGGGGGCACGCCGGTTTTGTCTCGCTGACGGCAGCAGATTACGCTATTCCGGCGCTGGGGCAGGTGGTCGGTCTGTTCGACGTCGGGCAGCGGCTGTTTGCGGAGCTGAAAAAGGCCCCGGGTGTCACTCTGCGCTGTCCGGCCCGCGTAGTCCGCGCGGAGCGTACCGCGCAGCAGGTGGAGGTGACGCTGGATAATGACGAGCGGCTCAGCGGTCAGCTGCTGATCGCGGCAGATGGGACGCGCTCTGCGCTGGCCGCCTCCTGCGGCATCCAGTGGCAGAGAGAGGCCTATCAGCAGATTGCTGTGATCGCGAATGTCTCTGCGGCACTGCCGCATCAGGGACGGGCGTTTGAACGTTTCACCGAGCATGGCCCGCTGGCGCTGCTGCCGATGTCCGACAACCGCCTGTCGCTGGTCTGGTGTCATCCGGACACGCAGCGCGACCGGGTTGCACAGTGGAGCGACGCCGACTTTCTCAGCCAGCTGCAGCGCGCCTTTGGCTGGCGACTGGGCAAATTTACCCATACCGGCCGGCGCGAATATTATCCGCTGGCGCTGCATCAGGCGGTGTCACCGATTGCGCACCGCGTGGCGGTCGTCGGCAATGCGGCTCAGACGCTGCATCCGATTGCCGGGCAGGGCTTTAACCTGGGGCTGCGCGATGTGATGTCGCTGGCTGAAACGCTGGCCGCCGCCCATCGGCAACAGCAGGATCCCGGCAGTTATCCGGTGCTGCATCACTATCAGCAGCGTCGCCAGGCCGACCGCACCGCCACCATCGGCATCACCGACGGGCTGGTGCGCATCTTCGCAAATCGTTATGGACCGCTGGTGGCGGGACGTAACCTGGGCCTGCTGGCGATGGATCATCTGCCGTGGCTACGAAATCAACTGGCCGAGCGCACGCTTGGCTGGGTCAAGCGTTAATAAAGAGGCTCAGATGCAAACTTTTGATGTGGTGATTGCCGGTGGCGGTATGGTGGGACTGGCGGTAGCCTGTGGCCTGCAGGGCAGCGGACTGCGCATTGCCGTGCTGGAGAAATCGCCAGAGCCATCGATGGCGCTGAGTGCGTCACCCTCCATTCGCGTGTCAGCCATCAATGCCGCCAGCGAACGGCTGCTGCAGAAGCTCGATGTCTGGTCGGCCATTCTCTCACAGCGATGCCGCGCGTATCACGGCATGGAAGTGTGGGACAGAGACAGTTTCGGCACCATCGCCTTTGACGATCAGCAGCAGGGCCTGTCGCATCTGGGCCATATCATCGAGAATCCGGTCATTCATCATGCGCTCTGGCAGCGCGCCACTGAGTGCAGCGATGTTACGATCATGGCGCCCGCGCAGCTGCAGCAGGTTGCCTTTGGTGACAACGAAGCCTTTATTACCCTGCAGGATGGCACCATGCTGAGTGCGCGACTGATGATTGCCGCCGACGGTGCCCACTCCTGGCTGCGCAACAAGGCTGACATCCCGCTGACCTTCTGGGATTACGATCATCACGCGTTAGTGGCCAACGTTCGCACGGAAAAGCCGCATGACGCTGTGGCCCGTCAGGTGTTCCACGGCGACGGCATTCTGGCCTTCCTGCCGATGCAGGACCCGCATCTGAGCTCGATTGTCTGGTCGCTCTCACCGCAGGAGGCGAGCCGTCTGGAAACCATGCCGGACGCGCTGTTCAATCAGCAGCTCGCCGTGGCGTTTGATATGCGGCTTGGCCTGTGCCAGCTGGAGAGTGAACGCAAATCGTTCCCGCTGGTGGCGCGCTATGCCCGTCAGTTCGCTGCGCACCGTCTGGCGCTGGTGGGCGACGCGGCGCACACCATTCATCCGCTGGCAGGCCAGGGCGTGAACCTGGGCTTTATGGATGCCGCTGAGCTGATTGGTGAAATTCGCCGCCTGCATCAGCAGGGCAAAGATATCGGTCAGCACCTCTACCTGCGCCGCTACGAGCGCAGCCGCAAGCACAGCGCGGCCATGATGCTGGCAGGCATGCAGGGCTTCCGTGAAATGTTTGCGGGTAATCATCCGGCGAAAAAACTGCTGCGCGACGTGGGCCTGAAACTGGCCGATCGTCTGCCGGGCGTCAAGCCGATGATGCTGAAGCAGGCGATGGGGCTGAACGACTTGCCCGCCTGGCTCCGCTAATATCCCCCCTCTGAAAGCCAGCCTGCGCTGGCTTTTTTTATCGCTTAACGCCCTCTGCACCCTAAAAAGGCAACGCTGCACCAGCAGGGTTCCTCATTTGATTTATTCTAATTTTGCCGCTCAATTCGCATTAGTTTTTTTCATTTCCGACGTTTCTGCGGCTGGCATTTTTTTAACATCCCGGACGTCGTCTCGCATAAATTTGCTACGTATATTTAGAAGACCTGCATTTATTGCGCGATTAATCACAAAATCGCAGTTTTTTATCCTGCTGCCTCCCCTTCCTGGTTAGGCTGTGCTTCTGATTTCGCCCCCGGTTTGCTTATGGTTAATCTTCAGATTCGGTGGTAACGTCAGCCGTAAGAGAACGTTTGCGTCGGTGCTGAACGCCGGCGCACTTTTGCACTCACTCGCTTCTGCACAGGATCGTTATGACTCAGCAAACACCTCTGTTTGAACAGCATCAGGCCTGCGGTGCCCGCATGGTGGATTTTCACGGCTGGATGATGCCGCTGCACTATGGCTCGCAGATGGATGAGCATCATGTGGTGCGCACCGACGCCGGTATGTTTGACGTCTCCCACATGACCATTGTCGATCTGACGGGCCCGCGGACCCGTGAGTTTCTGCGTTATCTGCTGGCAAACGATGTGGCAAAACTGACTCAGCCGGGAAAAGCGCTCTATACCGGCATGCTGAATGCCTCAGGTGGCGTCATTGACGATTTAATTGTTTACTTTATGAGCGAAACTTTTTTCCGGCTGGTGGTTAACTCCGCGACCCGTGAAAAGGATCTCGCCTGGATCGCGCAGCACGCCGAAGGCTATGGCATCACGATTGCCGAACGCAATGACCTGGCACTGATCGCCGTGCAGGGTCCGCAGGCGCAGCAGAAAGCTCAGACGCTGTTCACCGCAGCGCAGCGCGAGGCAGTGGCGGGCATGAAACCTTTCTTCGGTGTGGAGTCGGGTGATCTGTTTATCGCCACTACCGGCTACACCGGAGAGGCGGGCTATGAGATTGCCTTACCCGCTGCGGAAGCGGCCGGGTTCTGGCAGCGTCTGCTGGCTGCCGGCGTTAAGCCCGCCGGACTGGGCGCGCGCGACACGCTGCGACTGGAAGCGGGTATGAACCTCTATGGTCAGGAGATGGATGAGAGCGTGTCACCGCTGGCCGCCAATATGGGCTGGACTATCTGCTGGGAACCCACCGATCGCGATTTCATCGGCCGGGAGGCGCTGGAAATGCAGCGCGAACGGGGCACCGACAAGCTGGTGGGGCTGATCCTCACAGAAAAAGGGGTGCTGCGTAACGGCCTGCCGGTACGCTTCACCGATAGTCAGGGGCAGTTGCAGGAGGGGATCATCACCAGCGGCTCTTTCTCACCGACACTGGGTTGCAGCATCGCCCTGGCGCGCGTACCGGCCAGCATCGGCAGCAGCGCCATCGTTGAGATCCGTAACCGCCAGATGCCGGTCCAGGTAACCCGTCCCGTTTTTGTCCGCGCCGGTAAACCGGTCGCTCAGTAAATTTTATTCAGGAGAAAGGGCCAATGAGCAATGTGCCAAATACGTTGAAGTACCGTGACAGCCACGAGTGGGTACGTAAAGAAGCTGACGGCAGTTACACCGTAGGCATCACGGAACATGCGCAGGAGTTACTGGGCGACATGGTGTTCGTCGACCTGCCGGAAGTGGGCGCGACCTTTGCCGCAGGTGAAGAGTGCGCCGTTGCCGAGTCCGTTAAGGCCGCCTCAGATATTTATGCGCCGATCAGCGGTGAAGTGGTCGCGGTTAACGACGCGCTGACCGACTCACCTGAGCAGGTCAACAGCGAGCCGTATGACGGCGGCTGGTTATTTAAAATCAAAGCCAGCGACGAGTCTGAAATCGACGCGCTGCTGGATGCAGATGCCTATAAAGCGTCTATCGACGAGTAGTCGTCAGGCGGCCTCGCCGTGAGGCCGCAGATTTCTGTTTGACCTCCGGTTCCCCCAGCCCGATTCAGGATTTACTGCTAATGACCCAGACTCTCAGCCAGCTTGAACACAACGGTGCCTTCATCGAGCGCCATATTGGTCCTTCACCTGAGCAGCAGGCGCTAATGCTCGAAGCCATTGGCGCCCGTTCGCTGGAGGCGCTGATCGGTACGATTGTGCCGGCAGACATTCAGCTGCCAGGCCCGCCCGCGGTGGGCGATGCCGTCACGGAACAGCAGGCGCTGGCGGAACTGAAAGCGATTGCCAGCCAGAACCTGCGCTACAAATCCTGGATTGGGATGGGATACAGCGCGGTGATCACCCCGCCGGTGATCCTGCGTAACATGCTGGAGAATCCAGGCTGGTATACGGCCTATACCCCTTATCAGCCCGAAGTTTCCCAGGGCCGTCTGGAAGCGTTGCTGAACTTCCAGCAGCTGACGCTGGACCTCACCGGCATGGATATCGCCTCAGCTTCTCTGCTGGATGAAGCGACCGCCGCCGCAGAAGCGATGGCGATGGCAAAGCGCGTCAGCAAGCTCAAAAACGCCAACAAATTCTTTATCGCCGATGATATTCATCCGCAGACGCTGGATGTGGTCCGCACCCGTGCGGAGACCTTTGGCTTTGAGCTGATCGTCGATCGCGCAGAAAAGGCGGTTGAGCATGAGGACCTGTTTGGTGTGCTGCTGCAACAGGTGGGCACCACCGGTGACGCGCACGATTACAGCGCGCTGATCGGCGACCTGAAAGCGCGCAAAGTGGTGGTGAGCATGGCGGCGGACTTTATGTCGCTGGTTTTACTGGAGGCACCAGGCAGGCAGGGCGCAGACATCGTCTTTGGTTCAGCCCAGCGTTTTGGCGTGCCAATGGGCTACGGCGGCCCGCACGCAGCCTTCTTCGCCAGCCGCGACGAGCATAAGCGTTCTATGCCTGGCCGTATCATCGGGGTGTCACGCGATGCCGCAGGCCACACTGCGCTGCGTATGGCGATGCAGACCCGCGAACAGCATATCCGTCGTGAAAAGGCTAACTCCAACATCTGTACTTCACAGGTGTTGCTCGCCAACATCGCCGGTCTCTATGCGGTGTTTCATGGCCCGGCGGGTCTGAAACGCATCGCCTCACGCATTCACCGCTTCACCAGCATTCTGGCTGCCGGGCTGCAGCAGGGCGGCCTGAAACTGCGCCATCAGCACTGGTTCGACACGCTGACGGTTGAGGTGGCAGATAAAGCCGCTGTGCTGAATCGCGCGCTGAGCTTTGGCGTAAACCTGCGCAGCGACATTCACAATGCGGTCGGCATCACGCTGGATGAAACCACCAGCCGCGACGATATTCTGGCGCTGTTCGCTATTCTGCTGGGCGATGATCACGGTCAGAATCTGGACGTGCTCGACAGTGACGTCGCCCGTGCAGGCCACGCGATTCCGGCGGGGCTGCAGCGTCAGAGTGAGATCCTGACCCATCCGGTATTCAATCGTCATCACAGCGAAACCGAGATGATGCGCTACATGCACAGCCTGGAGAAAAAGGATCTGGCGCTGAACCAGGCGATGATCCCGCTCGGCTCCTGCACCATGAAGCTCAACGCCGCCGCCGAGATGATCCCGATCACCTGGCCGGAATTTGCGGAGCTGCATCCGTTCTGCCCGGCTGAGCAGGCCACCGGCTACCTGCAGATGATCGGCCAGCTTTCTCAGTGGCTGGTACAGCTCACCGGCTATGATGCGCTCTGTATGCAGCCTAACTCCGGCGCGCAGGGCGAATATGCCGGACTGCTGGCAATCCGTCGTTACCACGAAAGCCGTGGCGAGGGCGATCGCCACCTCTGTCTGATCCCGGGTTCGGCGCACGGCACCAATCCGGCTTCCGCGCAGATGGCGGGCATGGACGTGGTGGTGGTGGCCTGTGATAAGCAGGGCAACATCGACCTGAACGATCTGCGTGAAAAAGCGGCGCAGGCGGGCGATAAGCTCTCCTGCATCATGGTGACCTACCCGTCTACGCACGGCGTCTATGAAGAGACGATCCGTGAAGTGTGCCAGATTGTGCATCAGCATGGCGGTCAGGTTTATCTGGATGGCGCGAACATGAACGCGCAGGTCGGCATCACCACGCCGGGCTACATCGGCGCGGACGTCTCGCACCTGAACCTGCATAAAACCTTCTGCATCCCGCATGGCGGCGGTGGTCCGGGCATGGGGCCAATTGGTGTGAAAGCGCACCTTGCGCCTTTTGTACCGGGACATAGCGTCGTGCAGATCGACGATATCCTGACGCAGCAGGGGGCGGTCTCCGCAGCGCCGTTTGGCAGCGCCTCCATTCTGCCAATCAGCTGGATGTACATCCGTATGATGGGCGCAGAGGGGTTAAAACAGGCCAGTTCGGTGGCAATTCTGAACGCCAATTACATCGCCAGCCGCCTGAAATCCGCCTATCCGGTGCTCTATACCGGGCGTGACGGGCGCGTGGCGCACGAATGTATTCTCGACATCCGTCCGCTGAAAGAGCAGACCGGCATCAGTGAGCTGGATATTGCGAAGCGCCTGATCGATTACGGCTTCCATGCACCGACCATGTCGTTCCCGGTCGCTGGCACCCTGATGGTCGAGCCGACAGAGTCAGAGAGCAAAATCGAACTGGATCGCTTTATCGACGCGATGCTGGCTATCCGTATGGAGATCGATCGGGTGGCCGCTGGGGAGTGGCCGCTGGACGACAACCCGCTGGTAAATGCCCCGCATACCCAGCTGGAAATCGTCAGTGAGTGGTCGCACCCTTACAGCCGTGAACTGGCGGTCTTCCCGGCAGGCAGCCACAACAAATACTGGCCAACGGTAAAACGTCTGGATGATGTCTTTGGTGACCGTAACCTGTTCTGCTCCTGTGTGCCGATGAGCGACTATCAGTAGAGCAAATAGTAATAACCCCTAAAGGGCCGATTCATCGGCCCTTTTTTTTCGGAGAAGCAGCATGAAACTGGCACTGGTGACAGGCGGCAGTCGGGGCATCGGACGTGCCACGGCGCGGTTACTGGCCGCACGGGGATACCGGGTTGCGGTGAACTATCGTCAGCGTGAAGAGGAAGCCCGGCAGGTGGTGGCGCAGATCCGGCAGCAGGGAGGTAACGCCTTTGCGATCCGGGCAGACATCAGCGATGAAGCAGAGGTGATGGCTCTGTTTGCGCAGCTCGACCAGCAGCCGGAACCGCTGACGTTACTGGTCAACAACGCCGGGATTCTGTTTCAGCAGTACCGGACCGAAGAACTGGATGCGGCGCGTCTGCAGAAGGTCTTTGCCACGAACGTTATCGGAACCTTTCTCTGCTGCCGCGAGGCGGTAAAGCGGATGGGGACCCATCATGGCGGGCAGGGCGGGGCCATCGTTAATGTCTCATCGGCCGCGTCCCGCCTCGGTGCGCCGGGCGAATATGTTGATTACGCCGCCTCAAAAGGGGCAATGGATACGCTGACGCGCGGATTGTCACTGGAAGTGGCGCAGCAGGGGATTCGGGTGAACGGCGTTCGTCCGGGATTTATTTACACAGAGATGCATGCCGATGGCGGCGAGGCAGGCAGAGTGGAGCGGCTCGCCAGCGCGATCCCGATGGGACGCGGCGGTGAAGCTGAAGAGGTGGCGGAAGCGATCGTCTGGCTGGCCAGTGAGGCGGCCTCTTACGTCACCGGCAGCATCATTGACGCTGCCGGCGGCCATTAATCCGCGCAGCCCGGCGGCGGGGGATTAGAGGTTTTCGCCGTTACTGGCGATAACCTGCTGATACCAGCCGAAGCTCTTCTTCTTCGCACGGGAAAAATCGCCACTGCCGTCATCGTTTTTATTCACATGAATAAAGCCGTAACGCTTGTCGTACTGACCGGTGGTGAAAGAGACACAGTCCAGACAGCCCCACGGCGTGTAACCCATCAGGTCGACGCCATCCCAGGTCACGGCTTTTTTCATCTCTTCGATATGCGCACGCAGATAGTCGATGCGATAGTCATCTTCAATCACGCCCCCGGCGTTGGGCTTATCGATAGCGCCAAAACCATTCTCCACGATGAACAGCGGCTTCTGATAGCGCTCATAGAGGTCGTTCAGGACATAGCGCAGGCCCACCGGGTCGATCTGCCAGCCCCAGTCTGAGGCTTTTACATGCGGGTTCTTCACAACACCCTCAAAGCCGGTGATAGGGTCATCAACACCGCTGGCATCGGTCTTCACGGCGTTACTCATGTAGTAGCTGAAGCCCACATAGTCTGCACATCCTTCGCGCAGTGTGCTGGCATCGTCAGCTTCCATCTGAATCTCATACCCTTTGCGCGCCCACTCTTTCAGGGTGTAGGCCGGGTAGGCGCCGCGCATCTGCACATCACTGAAGACATAACGCTGGTGCATCGCTTCCTGAGCCAGCACCACATCGTCCGGATGACAGGAGAAGGGGTAGACCGGCACCATGGCGATCATGCAACCAATCTTAAATTCAGGGTTGATGGCGTGGCCGAGCTTCACTACCCGGGCGCTGGCCACAAACTGGTGGTGCATCACCTGATACATCGCCTGTTCCGGCTTCTCATGCTCGGTGAAGATCACGCCTGAACAGCAGTAGCCAAACAGCGGATACTGCCAGTTGCGCTGGTTGTTGATCTCATTAAAGGTCATCCAGTATTTCACTTTGTGCTTATAGCGGTTAAGCACCACTTCGCTGAAGCGCACAAAGAAATCGACCACTTTGCGGTTGTACCAGCCGCCATACTCTTTCACCAGGTGATAGGGCATCTCGAAGTGCGAAAGGGTGATGACCGGTTCAATGCCATACTTCAGCAGTTCATCAAACAGGTCGTCATAAAACTGCAGGCCGGCTTCGTTGGGCTGCTGCTCATCGCCGTTGGGGAAGATGCGGGTCCAGGCGATGGATGTGCGGAAACATCTGAAGCCCATCTCGGCAAACAGCGCGACATCCTGCTTGTAGTGGGAGTAAAACTCCACGCCCTGATGGTTTGGATAGAAGTGGCCGGGCTGCACGCCATCGGTGATCACCCGATCCACACCATGTGAACCGCCGGTCAGGACGTCAGCAATGCTCACGCCTTTGCCACCCTGATCCCAGCCGCCTTCGACCTGATGCGCGGCAACGGCGCCGCCCCAGAGAAAGCCCTTTGGTAACTGCAATTCTGCACTCATGCGCGACTCCATTCCGGATAGTGAAATTGAGCTGAGTGTAGCAAGGCAATAAAGAAAGTCACGCTATAACACCGGGCCGGATAGTGCGTTTGTTACATCTGAAAAACAGGCTGTTTTATTTTTTCAGCTGGCGACCAATCGCTTCGATAATATAGGTGACCGGCACCTGCGTCGTGATATCGCAGTGATCCGCGGTGCGGATAATGGGGACATGATAGCAGAGTGAAAAATCTGCCAGCTTTGCCAGCGAACAGCTTTCCGTATTGGTAATGGCCACGATTTTGCACTTATTCTGGCTGAACTGGCTGGCAATGCGCAGGATCTCTGCGGTTTCACCGGACACCGACAGCATAATCGCCATCGCATTTTCATAGAGATCTGCTGTCACCGGATAATAGGGATCATCAATTGCGTGGCTGAATTTTCCGAGATTAGAAAAGAAACGCGCACCATATTTCGCCAGGCTGCCAGAGGTGCCGACACCAATAAAGAAAACCTGCTCCGCCTGATTAATTTTCCGGGCAACCTGCGCAATCAGTTCTTCAAATTCGGGATTATTAATGCTTTTAAAAAAGCTCAGCATATCGCTGACGCCCGCCGTGTTGAGCAGCGGCGGGCTCTTCTCGTCTAAGCGCAGGCGGATACGGAACTCTGACCAGCCTTCACAGCCCATTCTGCGGCAGAAACGCAGCACGGTGGTGGTGGACACCCCCGTCTGCTCAGCCAGTTCGCGAATCGTCATATAGCTGACGCTTTCACGGTGCTTAATGATGAACTGATAGACCTGCATTTCCAGATCGTTAAGGCGGGCGAGATCGCGATGCGAAAACATGAATGACTCGTTGAACAGTTGACCGGCGGCTAGTTTATCAGATTTGGCGTGCGGTTTAGCGGCAGAGAATCACATCAGAAATTTTTAGCGTACAGCTGTACACTGAAAAATTTGTTGGTTACGCTGGAAGGCGTGACCTCGCGCTAATGTTGTTCAGGATAGGTAAATGACCACGACGCTCTCTCATAAAACCCGGTCTGCTGCGGGCGACTGGTTCGCAGAAGAAATCGCCAACAGTATCAGTCACGGTCTCGGCTGCCTTTTCGGCATCGTCGGACTGCTGCTGATGCTGCATCAGGCCGCTGAAAGGCAGGCGGATACGCTGACGTTTATCAGTTACAGCCTCTATGGCGGCAGTATGATCCTGCTGTTTCTGGCGTCGACGCTCTACCATGCGATCCCCAATGGCCCGGTCAGGCCCTGGCTGAAAAAGCTGGATCACTGCGCCATCTATCTGCTGATCGCCGGTACCTATACGCCGTTTCTGCTGGTCGGTTTGCGGACGCCGCTGGCCTACGGATTGATGGCCGTCATCTGGCTGCTGGCGCTGGCAGGCGTGCTGTTCAAGCTCACGATAGCCGAGCGTTTTAAGGCGCTCTCGCTGGTGACCTATCTCTGCATGGGGTGGCTGTCGCTGATTGTGGTTTATCAGCTGGCGATGATCCTGCCGGCGGGCTGCGTCTGGCTGCTGGCGGCGGGCGGGATAGTCTACTCGCTCGGGGTGATTTTCTATGTGGCGCGGCGTATTCCCTATAATCACGCGATCTGGCATGGATTTGTGCTGGGAGGCAGTCTCTGCCATTTCTGCGCCATCTACTTCTATGTACGCTGACCCAGCCCTGTTCCGCTGAGCCGGGCTGGCCCCTCCACAGAGTGGAAGGACCTGCGGGCGAAATCAGCCCTCATCCAGCGAATAGGGCAGCGGCTGAATGGTCAGGTGGCCGCCCTCATCACCTTCGACCCGCAGCACGCTATCCGGCTCCAGATCGTTGTTAAGCACCACCTGAACCCAGCTGGTGCCGTCATCTAACTGCACCGCAGCCAGTACGCTGCCGGTACGACGCCAGCGATCGCCCATCTGAAGCTCCAGTGAGCCATTCGCCTCGGGAAGATGGCTCGCCTGACCCGCCAGCCAGTAAAGTGCGCGCTTATTGGCACCGCGATATTTGGCCCGGGCCACCATCTCCTGACCGGCATAGCAGCCCTTTTTAAAGCTGATGGCATCCAGCGCCTGCAGGTTAGTGGCCTGCGGAATGAACTGCACGCTGGTCGCGGGCTCGATCACCGGGATCCCCGCTTCAATATCCAGCGCCAGCCACTGCTGACTGTCATTGAACTGCGCATCGTCGTTGAGCTTCTGCTTCAGCGTCTCCGCCACGGCCTGCGAGGTGACAATCAGAAAACGTTCTGCCGGGTGCGCGAACCAGAGCAGCGTAGTCTCTCCCTGCTGCACCACCGGTTTTTCGCTGTCGGGCAGGCTGTCAAACAGAGTGGTCAGCGCGGCGCGCGCCTGAAAACCGGCTACGCCCAGCACGACTGACTCATCGTCGGCGACCATTGTCACTTTCGAAAAGACAGCATATTTCTTTAATTCGGTCAGCTGGGTGTCGCGCAGTGCACGGCGGATCAGATAGGCATAGCCCTCACCGCGATGGAACAGGCGCAGGCTGCTCCACATCTTGCCTTTGGCATCGCAGTGTGCGGCGGGCGCGTGGTGATCACTATCCAGTGCGGCGACATCCAGCGTCAGCTGACCCTGCAGGTAAGCGGTGCTATCGGCACCGGTGATGGAAACCAGTGCCCAGTTATCCAGTGACATCAGGGTTAATGGCAGACGGGACGACGCGGCAGGCTGGCGCGGCGGTAAAGTAAAAGTGGGCATGGAGATATCCTGTATAAGAAGGTTCATCCGGAACAGTTTCTTCAATGTTAAAAGAGCCGACTGGCAATGCAACCTGTTTACGGAAAACGGCGCACAAAAGGCGTGATAACCCTGAAAAGATCCGGCCTGAAATGTGGCAGGTTGCACAGCGTGCGACGCCGCGCCTGCGAGCCGTATTAAACCAGGTTACACTAGGCGCCACGTTGTGAACTGTGGAAACTGATGCATGGATATTAATGATAAATCACGTATTCAGTGGGCCTGCCGTCGCGGCATGCTGGAACTGGATGTGGCGATTATGCCGTTCTTCAAATTTGAGTATGACACGCTGAGCGACACCGATAAGCGGGTCTTTGTGGCCCTGCTGAAGAGTGACGATCCCGATCTGTTTAACTGGCTGATGAATCACGGTGAGCCAAAAGATCCTGAGCTTAAGCGGATGGTGAATCTGATCCAGCAGCGCAACCATGATCGCGGCCCCGTGGCAATGTGATCTGCGACCCTCCCGGCTGGCGTATGGATTGCTGTGCGCCTGGCTGGCAGCCGCCGTGACGGGCACAGGGCTGCTGACGCTGCCGGTCGGGGAGGGGCTTTTCAAAGGGGCGGTGATGCTGCTGTTGCTGGCGGAAGGCTGGCAAAGCTACCAGCGCCTGACGCAACGGCGCGGTGTGCTGCAGCGGGAAAGCGTGCACTGCTGGATCTGGCAGGGAAAACGCTTCCGGCCCGTACAGCCACTGCGCTGGTTGCCGATTGGCGTACTGCTGGTGGCGAAGAACGAGCAGGGTGAAGTCCTGCGCTGGTGGCTGATGCAGGACAGCATGCAGCCTGGTGAATGGCGGGCATTACGCGCCTGCTGCTTCAGCAAGGCGCAATACTAAAGGCCGTCTGGCGGACAAAAGGGTGACGATCTTTCACCGGCCTGCGTCCGGCAGGAGGGGCGCTACAGCAACGCGGCGGTTTCGGTCAGCACCTGTTCGCACCACTGCTCTACACGCTCATCAGTGATCTCAAACTGATTCACATCATCCAGCGCCAGACCCACAAACTGTGAACCATCGGCACTGAGCGGTTTTGGACTGGTGAACTCATAGCCTTCAAGCGGCCAGTAACCGACAAAACGCACGCCCATCGGCTTCAGCAGATCGTGCAGCATTCCGAGCGCATCTAAAAACCACTCGCCATAGCCAATCTGATCGCCCATGCCATATAGCGCGACGATCTTATTCTGCAGGTTCAGCGCGGGGAGCTGTGACCAGATCGCCTCCCAGTCCTCCTGCAGCTCACCGAAATCCCAGGTCGGGATGCCCATGATCAGCAAGTCGTACTGCTCCATCAGGCGCGGATCATCATCTTTCACGTTGTGCAGCGTCACTAACTCTTCGCCAATGAAATCGCGAATTTTCTCCGCTACGATTTCGGTGTAACAGGTACTGGAACCGTAAAAAAGACCGATTTTCATGCAGATAACACTCTGTAAATACTGACTCTGGCGCAATTGTACCAGAAGCGCTGCTGAATCAGGCATAATGAGCATGATTTTACACCAGACGGCGGAGTTAACGTGCAGGACAGCGAACTGACAGAACAGTTTCTCGATGCGCTCTGGATTGAACGCAATCTGGCGCAGAACACGCTCGCCTCCTATCGTCAGGATCTGCAGACGCTGACCGGCTGGCTGGCGCATCACGGGCTGACACTTCTCAGCGTGACGCCGCTGGATCTGCAGCAGTTTCTGGCCGAACGGCTGGAGGGCGGCTACAAGGCGACCAGCTCAGCGCGTCTGCTGAGCGCGATGCGTCGCCTGTTTCAGTATCTTTACCGCGAAAAGCTGCGCCCGGACGATCCCAGCGCGCTGCTTTCCGCGCCGAAACTGCCACAGCGGCTGCCGAAAGATCTCACTGAGGCGCAGGTTGAACGGCTGCTGCAGGCGCCCGATCCTAATATTCCGCTGGAGCTGCGTGACAAGGCGATGCTGGAGCTGCTCTACGCCACCGGACTGCGCGTTTCCGAACTGACCGGCCTGACGCTCAGCGATATCAGCCTGCGCCAGGGCGTCGTCCGCGTCATCGGTAAAGGGGATAAGGAGCGTCTGGTGCCTTTAGGTGAAGAAGCGGTTTACTGGCTGGAGCAATATATGGAACATGGTCGCCCGTGGCTGCTTAATGGCCAGACGCTGGACGTGATGTTTCCCAGCAACCGGGCGCAGCAGATGACGCGGCAGACCTTCTGGCACCGCATCAAGCATTACGCCACGCTGGCGGGCATCGACAGCGAAAAGTTATCGCCACATGTGATGCGCCATGCCTTTGCGACCCATCTGCTGAACCACGGTGCCGATCTGCGTGTCGTACAGATGCTGCTGGGACACAGCGATCTCTCCACCACCCAGATTTATACGCATGTTGCGACTGAGCGCCTGCGTCAGTTGCATCAACAACACCATCCGCGGGCCTGACCCGCGGCCATAAGGACAAAAATGAACAAGCATTTCGCGATGCTGGCCCTGTTAGCCAGCGCCTTTTCCGGCCTGGCCCATGCCGATGACAGCGCCATTCAGCAATCACTTAAAAAGCTCGGTCTGAACCAGACTGAAATCAGTCCGTCACCGCTGCCCGGTTTCAAAACCGTGCTCTCGGAAAGCGGTGTGCTCTACGTTACCGATGACGGCAAACATATGATCCAGGGGCCGCTCTACGATGTCAGCGGCAAACAGCCGGTCAACGTCACAAACCAGTTGCTGGACAAAAAGGTTGAGGCGCTGGTGCCGGAAATGATCGTGTATAAAGCGCCGAAAGAGCAGCATGTGATTACGGTCTTTACCGATATCACCTGTGGTTACTGCCACAAGCTGCACGAGCAGATGGCCGACTACAACGCGCTGGGCATTACCGTGCGCTACCTGGCGTTCCCGCGTGAAGGTCTGAACGGTCAGATTGAGCCGGCGATGAAGGCGATCTGGTGCAGTGCTGACCGCAACAAAGCGTTTGACGAGGCGATGAAAGGCAATGCGCCGAAGATGGCCGCCCCGGACAGTTGCAAAATCGACATTGCGCAGCACTATAAACTGGGTGTGCTGTTCGGCATCCAGGGCACCCCGGCGATGCTCACGGACACTGGCATGATGATCCCGGGCTATCAGTCGCCGCAGGAGCTGAAGCAGGTGCTCGACAATCAGAAGCGTGGTGGTTAATCGGTGGTAAAACAGGATGTGGAACTCCGTCGCCGTGAGGTGACGGTCGACGATGCGCTACCGGCCACTCTACCGCCGCTGCTGAAACGACTCTATCTGCAACGCGGCGTGCGTGACGCCGCCGAGCTGGAGCGTGGTGCCAGAAATCTGCTGCCGTTTCAGTCCCTGAGCGGGATTGATAACGCGGTGGCGCTGCTGCATGAGGCGCTGCTGGATGGGCGTCGTATTATGGTGGTGGGCGACTTCGATGCCGATGGCGCAACCAGCACCGCGCTGACAGTAATGGCGCTGCGCAGCATGGGCGGCAGCAATGTGCAGTATCTGGTGCCCAATCGTTTTGAAGATGGCTATGGCCTCAGCCCGGAAGTGGTTGAGCAGGCGCGCGCGCGCGGTGCCGCGATGATCCTGACGGTCGACAATGGCATCTCCTCTCACGCCGGAGTGGCGTGCGCGCATCAGTATGGCATTCCGGTTCTGATCACCGACCACCATCTGCCGGGCGAGACGCTGCCTGCCGCAGAGGCGATCGTCAATCCCAATCTGCCCGACTGCGACTTCCCCTCGCGCGCCCTCGCCGGTGTTGGCGTTGCGTTCTATCTGATGCTGGCCCTGCGCGCCCACTTACGCACGCAGGGCTGGTTTGGTGCCACCCGCGCGGAACCTAATCTGGCGGAGATGCTGGACCTGGTGGCGCTCGGCACGGTCGCCGATGTGGTGCCGCTCGACGTGAATAACCGCATCCTGGTGTGGCAGGGGCTCAGCCGGATTCGGGCCGGGAAATGCCGGCCAGGCATCCGTGCGCTGCTGGAGATTGCCAATCGCGATGCCCGCCAGTTAGCGGCCAGCGATCTGGGTTTTGCACTGGGACCCCGTCTCAACGCCGCAGGACGCCTGGACGACATGTCGGTGGGCGTGGCGCTGTTAATGACGGAGGATCTCAGCCAGGCACGGATGCTGGCCAGTGAGCTGGATGCGCTCAATCAGACCCGAAAAGAGATCGAGCAGGGTATGCAGAGCGAAGCGCTGGCGCTCTGTCAGGCGCTGGAGCGTGAACAGCGCGATCTGCCGCTGGGACTGGCTTTCTATCATCCTGAGTGGCATCAGGGCGTAGTGGGGATCCTTGCGTCACGCCTGAAAGAGCGTTTTCACCGCCCGGTGATCGCCTTTGCCCCAGCGGGCGATGGCACGCTGAAAGGTTCGGGCCGCTCAATTGCCGGTCTGCACCTGCGCGATGCCCTGGAACGTCTGGATACGCTCAACCCAGGGCTGATGCTGAAGTTTGGCGGTCACGCGATGGCTGCAGGCCTGTCGCTGGAGACTGAGCGCTACGAGGAGTTTCGTCAGCGCTTTGCCGATCTGGTGGGCGAGTGGCTGGATGGGGAATCCCTGCAGGGCATCATCTGGTCAGATGGCGCGCTGCAGCCGCAGGAGTTTTCGCTGCAGACGGCGGAGATGCTGCGCGAAGCCGGTCCCTGGGGCCAGTCTTTCCCGGAACCGGCGTTCGACGGCAAATTTAAGCTGCTGCAACAGCGGCTGGTAGGGGGGCGGCATCTGAAAGTAATGGTCGAGCCGCTGGATGGTGGGCCGCTGATCGACGGTATCGCCTTTAATGTTGATACCACGCTGTGGCCTGACAGCAGCGTTCGCCAGGTCGAACTGGCCTATAAACTGGATATCAATGAGTATCGCGGCAATCGCTCGGTGCAGCTGATCATCGATCATCTCTGGCCCCTGAGCTAAATCAGCCTGACGCGCGCGCCGCCAGACATCGCGGACCGCGCGTGGGGCCGATTACCCTTCCTTAGCCGCAGCGAATAACGAAATGGCGTCATAACCTGATGCCGGATGGGGCAGGTCACGCCGGCACGGCATCAGCCCGCTGTCTCAGCGCTACAATCTGCCGACAGTTTCGGGTAAACTTGAACGTTAATTTTCCTGTCCCATCGAACATAAGAAAGACGCCAAAGCCATGTTTGAAATCAACCCGGTCAAAAATCGTATTCAGGACCTCAGTGAGCGCAGCGACGTTCTTCGGGGGTATCTTTGACTACGATGCCAAGAAAGAACGCCTCGAAGAAGTAAACGCGGAGCTGGAACAGCCCGATGTCTGGAACGAGCCTGAGCGAGCCCAGGCGCTGGGCAAAGAGCGCTCCTCGCTGGAAGCGATCGTACAGACGCTGGAGCAGATGTCTCAGGGTCTGGAAGATGTGCAGGGCCTGCTTGAGCTGGCCGTCGAAGCGGAAGATGAAGAGACCTTCAACGAAGCCGTTGCCGAGCTGGATGGCCTTGAGAGTAAGCTGGGCGAGCTGGAGTTCCGCCGCATGTTCTCCGGCCAGTATGACAGCGCCGACTGTTACATCGATCTGCAGGCCGGTTCCGGCGGCACTGAAGCGCAGGACTGGGCCAGCATGCTGATGCGTATGTATCTGCGCTGGGCAGAAGCCAAAGGCTTCAAAACCGAAATTATCGAAGAGTCTGAAGGTGAAGTCGCAGGCATTAAATCTGTGACCATTCGTGTGTCAGGCGACTACGCCTTTGGCTGGTTGCGGACCGAAACGGGGGTGCATCGCCTGGTGCGTAAGAGCCCGTTCGACTCCGGCGGCCGTCGTCACACCTCCTTCAGCTCCGCCTTTATCTATCCGGAAGTGGATGACGATATCGACATCGACATCAACCCGGCCGATCTGCGTATTGACGTTTACCGCGCCTCCGGTGCGGGTGGTCAGCACGTTAACCGGACAGAATCTGCGGTACGTATTACCCATATTCCAACCGGCACCGTGACCCAGTGTCAGAACGATCGCTCTCAGCACAAGAACAAAGATCAGGCGATGAAGCAGATGAAAGCGAAGCTGTATGAGCTTGAGATGCAGAAGAAAAATGCTGAGAAACAGGCGCTGGAGGACAACAAGTCCGACATCGGTTGGGGAAGTCAGATTCGTTCTTACGTTCTCGATGATGCACGCATCAAAGATCTGCGCACCGGCGTAGAAACACGTAACACCCAGGCGGTGCTGGACGGCGATCTGGATCGATTCATTGAAGCTAGTTTAAAAGCAGGGTTATAAGGAACCGACATGTCTGAACAAGAACCGCAGAGCGCTGATGCCGCCGTAGAGTTAAATAACGAACTGAAAACGCGTCGCGAAAAGCTGAGCGTACTGCGTGCAAACGGTGTGGCGTTCCCTAACGATTTCCGTCGCGACAGCCTCTCAAATCAACTGCATGAGCGCTACGACGAGAAGAGCAACGAGGAGCTGGAAGATCTCGGGATCGAAGTCAGCGTTGCCGGACGCATGATGACCCGTCGTATCATGGGCAAAGCCTCGTTCGTAACGCTGCAGGATGTGGGTGGTCGCATTCAGCTCTACGTTGCCCGTGACGATCTGGCGGAAGGTATCTACAACGAGCAGTTCAAAAAGTGGGATCTCGGCGATATTCTCGGCGCACGCGGCAGACTGTTCAAAACCAAAACCGGCGAACTGTCGATTCACTGTTCTGAGCTGCGCCTGCTGACCAAAGCTCTTCGTCCGCTGCCAGACAAGTTCCACGGCCTGGCCGATCAGGAAACCCGTTACCGTCAGCGTTACCTCGATCTCATCGCCAATGATGAATCGCGCAACACCTTCAAAATTCGTTCGCAGATCATGGCTGGCATCCGTCAGTTCATGGTGGGCCGCGACTTTATGGAAGTGGAAACCCCGATGATGCAGGTGATCCCGGGCGGCGCGTCTGCGCGTCCTTTCATCACCCATCACAATGCGCTGGATATCGACATGTATCTGCGTATTGCGCCGGAGCTTTACCTGAAGCGTCTGGTGGTAGGCGGATTCGATCGTGTGTTCGAGATCAACCGTAACTTCCGTAACGAAGGCATTTCGCCACGCCATAACCCTGAGTTCACCATGATGGAACTCTATATGGCCTACGCGGATTACAAAGATCTGATCGAACTGACCGAAAGCCTGTTCCGTACCCTGGCGCAGGATGTGCTGGGCAGCACGGTCGTGCCATACGGTGAGCAGGAGTTTGACTTCGGTAAGCCGTTTGAAAAACTGACCATGCGCGAAGCGATCAAGAAATATCGTCCGGAAACGGACCTGGCCGACCTGGAAGATTTCGACAAAGCGGTAGCGATTGCAGAGTCACTGCATATCAAAGTCGAGAAGAGCTGGGGCCTGGGCCGTGTCGTCACGGAGATCTTCGAAGAGACGGCAGAAGCGCATCTGATCCAGCCAACCTTCATCACCGAATATCCGGCTGAGGTCTCTCCGCTGGCGCGTCGTAACGATGTGAACCCTGAAATCACCGATCGTTTTGAGTTCTTTATTGGTGGTCGCGAAATCGGTAACGGCTTCTCCGAGCTGAACGATGCCGAAGATCAGGCAGAACGTTTCCTGCAGCAGGTGAATGCCAAAGATGCGGGTGACGACGAAGCGATGTTCTACGACGAAGACTACGTTACCGCACTCGAACATGGTCTGCCGCCAACGGCCGGTCTGGGTATCGGGATTGACCGCATGGTGATGCTGTTTACCAACAGCCACACTATTCGCGACGTAATCCTTTTCCCGGCACTGCGTCCGGGCAGCAAGTAATTACTTCCAGAGCAAAATAATGCTGCACCTGAAAAGTCTCCGGCAGACTTTTCGGGGTGCAGCTTCTGTCCCGTTTCACCCCTCCTTTTTTGCGCTTTACGCATCCTCCTCGTTGCTTTCCGTGGATTAAAAATAGTTTATTGCTGATGTCCTGAAAGTGTATATATCAGATGAGCAGCCTCATAAAGAGAATGCCAGTTAGCGTTTATCTCTCCTCATGGCGGTCTCATTTGACAATTATCAGGCCAGAAAGCCCGTCCCCGTGAACCTCAAACAATACCTTCCCACCAGTGGAACTTAGAATTAGCATTTAATTTTATATCAGAAGTTATAAAAAATTTTCCCGGACAGGTGTGATGTGAAAAGAGGGTGATGATGGGTATTTATTGTAACCTCATGATTAATTTTGGCATTTTCAGTAGAGGAGAGAAGACGCATTGGCCAGGTTTGTCATTAACAGATAATAATAGACCCAATTAAGTATTGAATGTTAAATCCATCAGAGCATTTTTATCTCACAGAGAAATAAAAATAATAATAAAATAGCTCAGCCATTAAAGCCTGAAAACTTTAATGTTCCGGGGACGTTATCAATTATAATAAATAGTATAAAGGGTTAGCCATGACGAATAACGAAGTGTTTATTCTTGGTGATGATAAATTTTTAATTAATGGAATTAATGAAGTTCTGAGAACGAATTTTGCCGGACGAAAATATCGCTTCACAATCAGACAGGTTACGCTACTGGAGTTGATGAAAGCGGATGTTAACTATAAAAAAAGAAAGAAGTACAGCATTGCGCTTGTGCCTGCGCACATCTATGAAACGCTCTATATCTTTACGGGCATGGAAAACATCAGGCTGGTTCCGGGGAATATCAAAGTAGATGATATCTCTTCGCTAATCGGTGAGATATCAATAGCTGATGCTGCTCAGCGTCCTGAAAACGGCGACCGCAGCCTTTGCCTGACGGCCAGGGAAAGACGCTATTGCTATCTGCTATATCGCGGAATATCTAACAAAAAAATCGCCCGCTACTTTCAGTGCACTGAAAAGAACATCAGCTATCTCAAAAGAAAAATAATGTCTAAATGGCAGTGTAAAAATAGTCTCGATTTCTATAAAACCATAAACTATTTCTATAACCACACGGATAGTGGTGACGCCCGGGGCGGTACACTGTAAATCATCCTCAAAGTGGCTCTGCTTAGCATCAGCCTGAAATCAGAGGCCAGCCTTGATCATGGCTGATGCTGAGCAGAATAAACTCTCCTCTCTCCTCTCTCCTCTCTCGTCTCTCCTCTCTCGTCTCCGTCTGCCACCACTCCTGCCTGTATCACCCGGACACGTATGTCCGGAATTAAAGCGTCAGGGATCCCGGTATGGAACGCATTCCTGATAGCATAGATTCACACGCCCCTTGCCGGAAATTCTTGCAGCACCGATGACTGTTCTTTCTCTCAATTGTCTGCTCTTTTCTGAAGAGCAAGCTGGCAGGCACTGAACTTCTCTTTTTTTTCTTAATCTGGCAGAGCGCACACCCTTCTTCCTCCATCAAAGCTAATTCAGCACGTTGACGCCACAACGTAAAAAAGCGACTAAAAACTCTGTTATAACGTTGCTTTTCACCGTTACGCTGATAATTATTTCAATGTTTCGCTTCCTGGATTGAGATTCTGACTGAAACTACTTAAGAATGTCATTAATTACCAGCGCGCATCGAGCGCGAAATCAGCGCAGAAAATGACAGGGAAAATTAACATAATATTAATTTCTGTTCTGGTTTGAGAAATGGTTAAGTGAGATTGTCAGGGTGAGTTTTGGTGAGCTGTTTTAAGAAGGTGGCTTAATCGGACTTTCCTTTGTAAGTTCATGAAATTATATCGCGAAAGTTCTTAAATGGCAGGTGTGCATTTTTTCCTTTCGGCCATATTTCAATTTTTTGAATTATCGGTGTTTTTACTCACTCCATTCTCATTTTGCAATCGGCCCGCAGGTTATCACTTTTCTATCTGGATAATTCCTGGATAAATACTGTTTTGTAGAGTCCGGTCTGGCAGGTATAAATGTCGCCGTTAAGGGAGGTAAAGAATTGTATAGCTGCTTCATGGATACGCTTTACCACCGAATCTGACATGGAAAGTAAGATTTACTCATTAATAAATCCGCTTTCTGTTTAACAACGCGTATTTCACTTTGTATTAACAATTTTAAGGATGTTATAAATGAAAAAGCTTCAACTGGCAATGGCTCTGGGTATGGCTCTGGCGAGCGGTAGCGTATTTGCAGCTAATCAGGGACACGGTACTGTAAATTTCAAAGGTGAAATTATCGACGCGCCGTGCTCTATTTCTGCGGATAGCGTTGAGCAGACGGTTGACCTGGGACAGGTTACCAGCTCAGCACTGGCTAAAGGTGGTAAATCTCAGCCTAGAGAATTCCGCATCAAGCTGGAAGACTGCGATGTCACCGGTTTAACGAAGAAAACAGTGACAGCGACCTTTACGGGTAAAGCCGCGAGCTTTGACAGCACCTCAACATTGCTGGCGCTGAGTGGAACAGCATCTGGCGCAGCCATTGCAATTACTGACAACGACGATAAAGCAATTAAACTGGGTACCCCTTCAACAGCGTATACCTTTGTTAACGCTTCTACTGAAGCCAACCTGCTCTATTCTGCTTATCTGCAGGGTGCAGCAGATAACACGGCTAACCCAATTGTGCCTGGTCAATTTACCAGCGTAGCTAACTTCACGTTAGCCTACGAATAAGCATATTTACGCAAAGAAACAGGCGATAAAACGCCTGTTTCTTTTCAGGGAAGATATGTGCATTAATGCACCGGGTAATAATTAATATGAGAATTTTTCTCGCCTATTTAATTCTCCTGGCGGTGTTCAGTCAGGTTCCGTCTGTCAGTGCAGCTACTCAGGGACATGGCAATGTTCATATTCTTGGTTCGATCATTGATACGCCTTGCGGGATCTCTTCAGAAAGTCGTTATCAGAGCGTAGATCTATCTACTCTTCCTGTCAGTACAATAATAAATGATGGCGCAGGGCCTTCTAAGCCATTCAGGATAAGTTTATCAGATTGTTTACTGCCCGGCGTTTTAAATAGCAGCAATAGCGGGGTGAAATTTTCAATAACTTTTAATGGAAAAAAGAGTGAGCATTCTCTTTTTAGTGTTGAAGGTGAAGGTAGTGGCGTCGGAATAGAAATCACAGATAAAGCAGGAAATGTAGCTGAGCCGGGCAAAGCAATGCCAGCCTATACGCTTGAGCCTGACAGCATGGACCTGGAGTTCAATATGCGTTTGAAGGCGAATGAAAGGGCAATCAATCCAGGGGATTATCAGAGCACCATTAGTTTCAAAATGGATTATTACTGATGAATGGAAAACGTAAAAGAACTGATTCGCGGTATATGAAAGGTCAACTGAAGCCTCTTTTCATCAGTATTTTATTAGCTTTAAGCGGGAATTTTTATGCTGAAGCCTCGGAAGAAATCAGCGGACAGGATATTCAGTTTAATACCGATGTTCTGGATGTCAGTGACAGAAAGCATATTGACCTGAGTCATTTTGCCCGGGCCGGTTATGTCATGCCCGGAAAATATACTATGACCCTCAGGGTTAATCACCATGAATTGAATGAAGTCAATGTGGTATTCCGGGCACCTGAAAATGATCCAAAGGGGAGTGAACCCTGTATCACGGCTGCTATCGCTTCACAAATCGGTCTGAAAAGTAAGATGAATAAGCAGCTGACCTGGACGAATGGTGGCTCCTGTATCGACCTTTCGTCTCTGCCCGGCGCAAAGGTGACGGGAAACCTGAGCGATAATACGCTGGATATCTCTATTCCTCAGGCCTATATCGAATACATTGCTGATAACTGGGATCCGCCTTCACGCTGGGACCAGGGGATCCCGGGATTTATCCTCGACTACAACATGAATGCGCGCAGTAACACTCAATCTGAGAACAAGAAAAATGAACAGGATCTGAGTGGGAATGGCATTGTCGGCTTTAATGCGGGGCCATGGCGTTTAAGAGGTGACTGGCAGGGAAATTACAACCATACCACTGGCGCTAATCAGTCCTCTCAACACAGACTGCGCATGAGCCGCTACTATATGTATCGCGCCATCGGTGAATTGCGTGCAAAACTCACCATGGGTGAAAATTATCTTTTTTCAGATATTTTCGATAGCTTCCGGTATATCGGTGCAAGCCTGATATCCGATGACAGCATGTTGCCACCCAATTTGCGTGGCTATGCGCCTGAAGTCAGCGGTGTGGCAAAAACCGATGCTAAAGTGACGGTGATGCAACAGGGGCGTGTTCTGTATGAAACCCAGGTGCCTGCCGGCCCTTTCCGCATACAGGATTTAAGTTCAGCCGTATCAGGTACGCTTGATGTTCAGGTCAGAGAGCAGGATGGAAGTGTACGTACTTTTAGTGTCAATACTTCCAATATTCCTTATCTTACCCGGCCGGGACTGGTGCGTTATAAAATGGCTGTCGGTAAACCCTCAGATTATTCCCGGAAAACGCGCGGGCCCGCTTTTGCTAATGGGGAGTTTTCATGGGGGGTGAATAATGGCTGGTCGCTGTATGGCGGCTCTCTCTTTGGTGGCGATTACAGTGCATTATCCGCAGGGGTAGGGCGTGATTTATTGGCCTTTGGCGCGCTTTCCTTTGACGTAACACAATCCCGGGCCAGGTTTAACCATCGTTCCGATAAAACAGGGGAGTCCTATAAGCTAAGTTATTCAAAAAGATTTGAGGAAATTGATAGTCAGGTAACATTTGCAGGCTACCGGTTTTCTGAGCGTGATTATCTGAGCATGAGCCAATACCTTGAATTACGCTACAACGGAACCAATTACGGTCAGGGCAAAGAACTTTATACGTTAACATTTAATAAACAGTTTCAATCAATAGGTCTGGGCAGCTATATCAATTACAGTCATCAGACTTACTGGGACAGACCAGCAACAGAAAGCTATAACTTTTCGCTGGCAAAATATTTTGACTTTATGAAGTTAAAAAATATCAGCCTGAATATGACTGGTTATCGTTCTGTTTATCATAATACCCATGATGATGGGGCATATATGATGCTGACGATTCCGTGGGGAAATGGTGGTTCAATAGGTTACGATGGCCAGTATTATCGTGGCGGTTCTGCTCACTCTGTTAGTTTGAATGATCGTATAGATAATAACAGTAACTATCAGGTGAGTGCTGGCGTGGGTTCAGACGGTCACTCCAGTATCAGTGGTTATTATACGCATGATGGCGATTTGGCGAGTATGACTGCCAACGCCAGCTACACTGACAGTCATTATAGCGCCGTGGGAATGTCTCTTCAGGGGGGGCTTACCGCTACAGCTAAAGGTATGGCATTACATCGTGTTAACACGGTAGGCGCCACGCGTATGATGATCGACACCGATGGTGTCGCAGATGTGCCGTTAGTGGGTAACGGCGGGATAAATCACAGTAATGCAATGGGAAAAGCGGTCATTGGTGATTTAAACAGTTATTACCGCAGTAGTGTCCATATCGATCTTGATAAATTATCAGACAATATGGACGCTCCCCGTTCTGTTGTTCAGGGAGCATTGACAGAAGGTGCAATTGGTTATCGCAGACTTGGGGTTGTAGCGGGCGAGAAAGCGATGGCGACCATTCGGTTGATTGATGGTTCATCTCCTCCATTTGGTGCAATAGTGGAAAACAGCCGAGGCTATCAGACGGGCATTGTCAACGATGATGGCAGCACATGGCTGACCGGGATAAATGCCGGAGAAAAAATGCATATAAAATGGGATGGACAGGAAAAGTGCAATATTACATTGCCAAAACCGTTACCCTCTTTATCTGGCGGGTTGCTTTTACCCTGCGAAGAGCCATCGGGAAAATAAGCTTTCTTTTGCATTACAAAGTGAGAATCGCTATGAAAATGAAGTTAATACCGGCTGCATTAATGAGCTTTTTTCTGGGCGCTATGCTGGTTCAGCAGGCAAATGCTGCTATTGCCCTTGACCGCACACGTATTATCTTCGATGGCGGCAGCAAATCGATGAGCCTGAATATCAGTAACAAAAATAAAGAACTGCCCTATCTGGCTCAGGGATGGATTGAAGATGCTGACGGTAATAAAATTGATTCACCTTTGATTTTGTTGCCCCCGTTGCAACGGGTCGAACCACAGGCTAAAAGTCAGATAAAAATCCAGTCACTGCCTGGAATAAATTTGCTTTCACAGAATAAGGAGACGCTTTTTTATTTTAACCTGCGCGAGATCCCTCCGCGCAGCAATAAACCCAATACGCTTCAGATTGCGTTGCAGACGCGTATAAAGATGTTCTATCGGCCGCACGCATTAGTGAAAAATTCATCAGAAATGATCGCTGTGTTTAAAGAAAAAGTCACACTGACTCGCGAAAATGGAAAGTATCGGGTAAATAATAGTTCGCCCTATTTTTTCACTGTGGCAGCGGCGGGTACAGGAAATAAAGAACTTTCTGAAGTAAAACCGACGATGATTGCACCGCAGAGTAATGCGGTACTGCCGGTCAGTGCAGAAAAAATGGGTAACGCGCCTGAAATCACCTTTATTAACGATTATGGCGGTCGGCCAAAATTGGTTTTCCATTGCAATGGAACAGAGTGTCGAGTAGGTGAGTATAAAGAAGGTTAATGCCGCGCGAACCAGGCGTTGATGACAAAATCAGGACCAGCATATGGATATCAGAACTTCTTATTCCCGCAGGGGACATGCCGTTCCGAAGATGCAAAAGGGTACAGGATTTAAAACGGCATTAATCATTTTCATTTCACTCCTGTTGTCACCTTTGAGCCGGGCGAACGATTTTAGCCAGGTTGAGGGTGAATCAGGGACGCTTTATGTGACCGGCGCACTGACCCAGGGAGCATGCCGGCTTGAAATGCAGAGTGCCTGGCAACAAATCAACCTGGGCACTCTGGTAACGGGAGATTTTACCTCGTTGGGTCAGCGCGGTGAAGCTATACCGTTCCAGTTAATTCTGCGTGATTGCTTATCAGCAGGTGGCCATCTTCAGGATGCCATCAAGGGAGGAACAACATGGGACAGCAAACAGCCTGTTGTTTCCGTCTCATTTATTGCGCCTGCGGATTCGGATACGCCGGAACTGGTCAGGGTAGAGGGCGCACAGGGCCTGGGCTTACGTTTGCTTGATAATCAACAACGCAATGTACGACTGGGTTACCGCAGCGAGCCACTTTTTGTTGCACCCTATCATGATGCACTGACCTGGTATGTCGTCCCTGAACGAACCTCAGCGCCGTTAGTTGTCGGTCCTTTTACTGCGACCGTTAATTTTCGGTTGAATTACGATTGAGGATATTTTATGTCTGAAGAGTATGGCGGAAAGAGATCGATATTTTCGGATCTCCCTCTTTTTACCAGGAAGATCGCTATTTTTCTGGGATGTATACTGGTCCCGCTTCTCAGTGCGCAGGGCGCCGTTACTGTCAATCCTGTTCCTGTCAATATTACAGGAACAGTTATCGCCACCGCATCCTGTACGTTCGGAAGCGATAAACTGATTCAGATTGAATTTGGTGATGTATTCATTAATCAAATCAGCGGTGACTATTATAAAAAGGCCGTTGACTATTCCCTGAGCTGCAAAGGTGACGCGGACGGAAAAACAATCAAAATGGAATGGATTGGAGAAGCCGCTTCTTTTGACAGCACGCTTTTAACCACGGATGTCAATGGATTAGGGATAAAATTGCTTCAGGATAGTCAAAAGGTAAGTCCAAATACATGGTTTACGATTAATGCAGCTTCGCCTCCTGCTCTGGATGTTGTACTGGTTAAAAATTCGGGTGCTAAATTTAGTAATGGACAGGAATTCAACGCTTCGGCAACCCTGAAAGTGGACTATTTATAAGGACTCATTACGATGGACGCCCGGCTTCATACGCTGTTAACAAAGTACATCAGTGTAATAGCGATAATTTTTTTTGTTATTCCCTTTTGCTTTGCCGTTCAGACGGGGGATACCCTTGACGTTAAAATTCACGGCACGCTTAAACGTAAACCCTGCCATATCAACAACGACGGGATGATTTATATTGAGTTTGGTAATGTGGGTATCAAAAAAATCGATGGGAAAAGATATATCCAGGATATCAATTACACACTTGAATGCGAAGATCCTGATGACTCAGCAAACCTGAAAATGACAGTGAAAGGCGCTCAGACATCTTATAATACGGGCGCTATTAACACCAATATTCCAGGGCTGGGGATTGGAATCTTACAGAATGGCTTGCCGGTAATCATTAATCAGCCGTTTGTTATAGATTACAATTCGCCTCCGGTGCTCAAGGCTGTGCCTGTCGCATCAGGTGTGACGTTGTATGAAGGCGCTTTTAATGCAACGGCCACATTGCTGGCGGAGTATGAGTAATGAAAAAAATATCATCCTGCTGTTTTAAAAGAACGAGAACCGGCAGATTGTTGACCCTTTTTTTACTGCTATTGATAAATTCAAGAGCCTATGGCGTAACCGATAACCTGAATTTTTCAGGCAATCTGGTTGCTGACCCCTGCGTGCTGGATCCTGAAACAGAAGTTATTGAACTGGATTTTGATACCATCATTGATAAATATCTCTACATTAATCAGCGTACGCATAGTCAGCCGTTCACTGTGCGCTTGCTGGAGTGCGATCTATCGCTGGGTACTACCGTGTCGTTGACATTTTCCGGGGCCGCAGACAGTGAATTGACGGACATGTTAGCAGTAACGGGCATGGCCAGGGGGATCGCTATTGGCTTGGAGACTACTGACGGTGTCATTTTACCCTTTAATAAGGCAACGCCTGCTTTTGAGCTCACTGCGGGTACTACTGAACTGGTCCTGAAAGGATATGTGCAGGGCAGACCAACCGCAATTCAGAATCGTTCAATCATCCGGGGTAAATTTAGCGCCGTTGCGACTTTTACACTTAATTATGAGTAGCCTGATAGTAAAGATACAGACGATTAGTGAGTGTTAATTTTATAAAAAAATGGCTGTTAAGATAGAAAAAAATGAGAGGTAAGTATGAATTTAATCAGGGCGGGCTGCTTTTTATCATTGAAATTATTATCTGTCTTTGTTTTTATTTTCTCTTTGAATAAAACTGCTCACGCTTACGATTTTGAGCTTATTGCCTGCTGGCCTAATCAGACTACCGCAGCAGATGTGCAATGCGGACCAGGCACATTTTTTATACTTCAGAAAATAAGCAATGCGCATGATTCTGTTCCTGTGCCTTATTCTCCCAGTGTAATGCAAATCTATCTCGCAAACTGTGTATCGGATACAAGCTGTACCAAACTGGTTGGCCCGGTGTATGAAAAGTCTATCTATCAGATTTCCAGAAACTGGGGAGAATTTGCCTCATATTTTGAAAATATGCCCTGGAATAACAAACTTACTGCGAATTTTGTCACAGGCCCTAACGCAGGGGGGACCGACAATAATGTCTGGGATGGCAGAGTTTATAAAGGGCTTTGCCTTAGCATTACCGGTGTAAACTACGTCTCAGGCTGGGCATTATGGGGAATCAACGCCGAATGGCCAAAAGGAACGGTACAGTGCTCAGCACCGATTAACCGTGTCGCCGCAGACAGTTGCAGTACCAGTACACCCAGCATTGATGTGGCGTTTGGGCCGCTGGAGCGTTCGGCGATCGGCACATTTCCGGGATCCGAAACGGACAAGACTAAGCCCTTTACGCTAAATTGTTCCGGCTCCAGTAAGCACGATTTTTCGGTAAAACTGAATATGACGCCTGTCTTCTGGTCGTCATCTCAGATAACAACCAGCAATCCTGCGCTGGGCGTCGCCGTTCGGGCGAATGGCGTCATACTGAATAATGGTTCCACTTTCACCATGAATGTTCCGGCGGGAGGATCCGCGACGACGAATCTGGTCTTCAGTGCACTCAGAAACCCTCTGGTTTCCGGTACCCGTATTGCTACGGGTGATTTTACGGCATCTGCCACACTTATTATTACTGAGCTTTAACTGAACCCAGTCAGCCCGCTGCATCGGGCGTTTTATCTCAGGACTTAATCGCCTGATGCAGCCAGTTTTCAAATCGTGCATAGGGTACATAGAGCGCCACGTTCTTATAGAGCGTTTTGCCGGTCGCATTGTCATCAATGTTGTTACTGTAGCCAATAATCACCCCTGCCAGCGTATCATCAGAGGCGTTATACACCGCGCCGCCCGACATCCCTTTCACCACACCCGCATTCGCCGCAACCACGACACATGCTGGCTTGTTCCAGCTATTCGCCAGCGTGGTGTTGATCAGGTTCTGTCCGCTGGAGCTGACTGGCATGGCTGAAATAAAACTGTAGCCGTAGAGATTAACCCGATCGCCGATATGGCTATTGCGAAAGCTGGGGGGCAGGTTCATTTCGCTGTTCTTATGGTAGACCACCGCCAGATCGCATTCAGGATGCCAGGCTTTGACCCGGTAAAGCGAAAATTTCGCCACATGCGCAGCGGTCAGGCTGTATTCCGGCGTCAGCGGGATGGTAGTACCGAGCGTACCTAAACCCAGTATGGTGGGAATACCGGTCACGGTCATATCAACCCGTTTTTCCGCTTCCCGACTGTACTCATAGTGACCGACCGAGCAACCCGTTAAGCCGAAAACCATCAAGGCTATGAGTCGTTGCATTCTTTCTCCCTGCGTCAGAAGTGGATGACATCACCTGGCAATTTATTAGGGATATATCGGCAAGGTTGCGAATTAATTAATTAATTCCCAGTTAAAAAGCGTAAACGCTCAGCAGAAAATCACAACCTGGCGCGGCCCGCACAAGACGCACGCGATACGTCAGCGCGTCAGCAGGATTATTGCAGTGCAGGCAATAATCCTTTGCTGCGTGCAGGCTATGTCGCTCTCCGGGGCTATGCTGTAATACGCCGCGTGACGCAGATCAAATTTTAAAGCGCGTCGTGGCGCTGCGCAGCTGCGCGGTTCACCTGCAAATAAGACCGGGAGAGTGTTATGCCTGTAGCATTACTGGCGCTGGCGCTGAGTGCGTTCGCCATCGGAACGACGGAATTTGTCATTATGGGATTGCTGCCGGAGGTGGCCCGCGACCTTCAGGTGTCGATTCCCTCGGCGGGCTGGCTGATCAGCGGCTATGCGCTGGGTGTGGCGATCGGCGCGCCGATTATGGCGCTGCTGACCGCGCGGCTGCCGCGCAAAAAAACGCTGATCCTGCTGATGGTGATTTTTATCATCGGTAATCTGCTGTGCGCGCTGGCTTACAATTATCACCTGCTGATGCTGGCCCGGATCGTTACCGCACTCTGTCACGGTGCGTTCTTTGGTATTGGCGCGGTGGTCGCCGCCAGTCTGGTGCCTGCCGATCGTCAGGCGTCCGCCGTGGCGCTGATGTTTACCGGCCTGACCTTAGCCAACGTGCTTGGCGTTCCGCTGGGCACCAGCTTCGGACAGATGTTTGGCTGGCGGGCCACCTTCTGGGGCGTGGCGGTGATTGGCGTGCTGGCCTTTATCGCTCTGATCGTGAGTCTGCCGCAGAACAGAGAGGAAAAACCGGTTCATCTGGCGAGTGAAATCGGCGCGCTGGCTAACGGCAAACTGTGGCTATCACTGCTGATGACGGTGTTCTTTGCCGCAGCGATGTTCGCGCTGTTCAGTTATATTGCGCCGCTGCTGTCAGAGGTGACCGGCATCAGCGGTCGCGGAGTGAGCTGGACGCTGTTCCTGATTGGCGCGGGCCTGACGGTCGGCAACATTCTCGGCGGCCGGCTGGCCGACTGGAAAGTCTCCTTTAGCCTGATCCTCAGCTTCTCACTGATCGCCATCTTCTCACTGCTGTTCAGCTGGACCAGCCATGCGCTGTGGCTGGCCGAGGTCACGCTGTTCCTGTGGGCGATGGCCACCTTTGCTACCGTGCCGGGGCTGCAGATCAACGTGGTTCGTCACGGTAAAGAGGCGCCTAATCTGGTGTCCACCCTGAACATCTCGGCATTTAACGTCGGCAATGCGCTGGGTGCCTGGGCAGGCGGTGCAGTGATTGGCAAAGGATTTGGTCTGACGGCGGTGCCGGTTGCCGCGGCTGCGCTGGCTGTTATCGGCCTGCTGATCTGCCTGATCACCTTCCGCAAATCGGGACGCGCGGCCGTCAGGGCGCGCGCTTAAGTCAGGCGCGCGGCGATACGGGCCGGAAAGTCAGCCACCTGCTGCTGCAGGTGGCTGACAAAGGCATCGACCAGCGCCGAAGCGGGGCGATGACGTGGCCTCACCAGGCTGACGGTAAACGGCACCGCTACGCTGAACTTACGCATCACCACACCGCTGTCGGCGTAATCCAGCGCCGTCAGCGGATTCACGATCGAAATCCCTACGCCTGCTCTGACCATCGCACACACCGAGGCCGCGCTGTGAGTCTCCATCACCATACGTCGTTCGACGCCCTTTTCCTGAAACAGCGTATCCAGCAGCTGACGATAGCTGTCGCTGCGCGACAGGCTGACATACTGTTCGCCCGCAAAATCCTGAGGCGTCAGCTCGTCACGCTTACAGAGGGGATGCTGCTGCGGCAACACGCACACCTCATCACAGGTCAGCAGGGCGAGGCGATCCGTACCGGCCGGGGCGTGCTGCGTTTCGGTTAAGCCGATATCGTAACGCTGTGCAGAGAGCCACTCTTCAAGCAGAGGTGACTCCTGAGGAATGACGTTGAGGCTTACATCCGGGTAGCACTGCAAAAAAGGCTGGCAAAGCGGCGGCAGCAGCGACTGCGAAAACACGGGCAGGCAGGCGATCGACAGCTCTCCCTGGCGGAACTGGCGCAGCCCCTCAGCGGCTTCCATGATGCGGTCCAGCCCATACCAGGATCGCTGAACCTCTTCAAACAGACGCAGCCCCTGCACCGTGGGTTGCAGGCGGCCGCGGACCCGGGCGAACAGCGCCAGTCCCAGCTGCTGCTCCAGACGTGCCAGCTCCCGGCTGACGGTCGGCTGCGAGGTGTGCAGCAGCGTAGCGGCCTGAGTCAGATTGCCGCTGGTCATGACAGCGTGAAAGACCTCAATATGCCGCCAGTTTATGTTTGCCACAGCCGCTTCCTATATCCATTCTGCATAGATCCTATTAAAACAGATATTTTCCGCTATGGCATGTTTCTGGCTTAATGCCGGTATCGCCACAGGAGAATTGCTATGCCACGTCCTTTACAGAATACCGAAACTGCTCTTAACGCCGCACATCTGCTGCCGCTGGCACGCCGCTATGCCGGACCATTCTGGGCTTACGATGCGCAGATCATTCAGGCGCGCATCGCCCAGTTGCAGGCGTTTGATGTGGTGCGCTTTGCGCAGAAAGCCTGCTCGAATACCCATATTCTGCGCCTGATGCGCGCGGCAGGCGTAAAGGTTGATTCGGTCTCTCTGGGCGAGATCGAGCGTGCGCTGGCCGCCGGTTATCAGCCCGGCGGTGATGAGATCGTCTTTACCGCCGATCTGTTTGATCAGCCGACGCTGGAGCGGGTCGCCGCGCTGAAGGTGCCGGTGAATGCCGGATCGATCGATATGCTGCATCAGCTGGGAGCGGTGTCGCCGGGACATGCGGTGTGGCTGCGGGTCAATCCGGGATTTGGTCACGGCCACAGCCAGAAGACCAATACTGGCGGTGAAAACAGCAAGCACGGAATCTGGCACGGCGACCTGGAGGAGGCGCTGGCTGCGATTACGCAGCATGGCCTGAAACTGGTGGGCATTCACATGCACATCGGTTCAGGCGTGGACTATGGGCATCTGCAGCAGGTGTGTGATGCGATGGTGGAACTGGTGATGGCTTCCGGTCAGGATCTGACAGCGATCTCCGCAGGCGGCGGTCTTTCTGTGCCTTACCGCTATGGCGAAGAGGCTATCGATACCGCGCACTACTTCGGGCTCTGGGATGCGGCACGCCAGCGTATTGCTCAGCATCTGGGCCACGCAGTCAAGCTGGAGATCGAACCCGGCCGCTTCCTGGTAGCCGAGGCGGGTGTGCTGGTGTCGCAGGTCCGGGCGGTGAAGTCGATGGGCAGCCGTCACTTCGTGCTGGTCGACGCCGGTTTCAGTGACCTGATGCGTCCTTCGATGTACGGCAGCTATCACCATATTTCGCTGATGGCGGGTGACGAACGGGCGATTGATGAGCAGCAGACCCTTGATACTGTGGTGGCAGGCCCGCTGTGCGAGTCGGGCGATGTTTTTACCCAGCTTGAGGGTGGCATGGTCGAGCCGCGTGCGCTTCCGGCGGCAAAGGTGGGCGATTATCTGGTCTTCCACGACACGGGTGCCTACGGCGCTTCGATGTCCTCTAACTACAACAGCCGTCCACTGATCCCGGAAGTGCTGTTCGAACAGGGCCAGCCGCGCGAGATCCGCCGTGCGCAGACGATTCAGTCGTTGCTGGCACTGGAAATCAGCTAATTCCCCTCTCTGGCGGCCAGCGTGCCGCCTCAGCAACGACCCGTGTTACGGCTGCGTGCTCTGTCTCGTCTGCGTGCGGTGACGAAGAAAATCGCCTTTTCTGGCGCGGCCTTCAGCGATATCTCAAGCCCGGATCTGTACTCCCAGTAAAGGATAAGAATGTGATTAAGATCGTTCCGCTCAGTGAAATGCCGCAGTTTGCCGATCAGATCATCGACTGGCAGTGGCGCGCATTTGGTGACGCTAACAGCCGGGCGTTTTTCGCCAGCGTGGTGAACAGCAGCCTGAGCGGCGCTGAATTTCCGATCACCTTTGTTGCAATCGAGGCGGGCAGGGCGATCGGCACCGTCGGCTTCTGGCGCTGCGACCTCATCAGCCGTCAGGATCTCTTTCCCTGGCTGGCGGCTCTCTATGTGGATGAACCGGCAAGGGGCAAAGGCGTGAGTGAGGCGTTGCAGCAGCACGTCATTGCGTGGGCACGGGAACAGGGCTATCCGCGATTGTGGCTATGGTCCACTTTTTCGGGCTACTACGAACGGTCTGGCTGGCTGCCACAGGGTGAAGCCCTGGAGTATCCTGACAAACCGGTCAAGCTCTATTGCCGCGACCTGTAAGCGAGGCCAGCCGCCAGGGAGGCAGCTGGCAGGCGTGATCAGGGAGCCGGATAGGTATAGCGACGATGGATCGCCTCAATACCTTCCAGGATCTCTGCATTTAAGGTCAGATTGAAGCTGTCGATATTCATCTGCAGCTGCTCAAGCGTGGTGGCACCCAGCAGCGTGCTGGCTACAAATGGCTGCTGACGCACATAGGCGAGTGCCATCTGCGACGGATCGATCTGATGCTGCTGAGCCAGAGCCACATATTCGGCAATCGCCTGCTGTGACTGCTCGCCGCTGTAGCGGGTGAAGCGGCTGAACAGCGTGTTACGCGCGCCTGCGGGCTGTGCGCCGTTGAGATATTTGCCGCTCAGCGTGCCAAAGGCCAGGCTGGAGTAGGCCAGCAGCTCAACCCCTTCATGCTGGCTGATCTCCGCCAGACCCACCTCAAAGCTGCGGTTCAGCAGGCTGTAGGGATTCTGAATGCTGACGATACGCGGCAGCTCATGTTTTTCCGCCAGCTGCAGGTAGCGCATTACGCCCCACGCGGTTTCATTCGACACGCCGATATAGCGGATCTTACCGGCGCGCACCTGTTCAGTCAGTGCTTCCAGCGTCTCCAGCAGCGTCACCTGTGCGGTGGTTTCGCTGTACTGATAGCCGAGCTTGCCAAAAAAGTTGGTCTGGCGCTGAGGCCAGTGCAGCTGGTAGAGATCAAGGTAGTCGGTGTTCAGGCGTTTCAGGCTGGCGTCGAGCGCGGCACGGATATTTTTACGATCCAGCGCCATATCGGGACGAATGGAGGCATCAGCGCCGCGCGTTGGTCCGGCGACTTTGCTGGCCAGAATGACTTTGTCGCGACAACCGCGCTGTTTAAGCCAGCTGCCAATATAGCGTTCAGTCAGACCCTGGGTTTCCGGGCGCGGTGGCACCGGATACATCTCGGCAGTATCAATCAGGTTGATGCCGGAACGGATAGCCAAATCCAGCTGAGCATGCGCGTCGGCTTCGCTATTCTGTTCGCCAAACGTCATAGTGCCCAGTCCCAGCTGACTCACTTCCAGCGTGCTGTGGGGAATACGATGATAGTGCATTGCCAGCGTCCTTTTCTTTATGGAACGGAATGTTGTGTCCTCAGGGACTATAGCGCGAGCAACGGCGGGGAAGGAAGGGGGAAAAGTCGGGGAAATCACCTGTCAGCGGGGAATCGTTGACAGGTGATCAAAACAGGTACTTAACGTTCAATGATCGTTGAGACCTCATCGCTGTTAATCTGCACGGCGTGGCCTGTCTGATCGGTGTATTCCACCAGGCCCGTCTCTTTATCGATGCTGGGCTTCCCCTCGGTCATGATCATCCGGCCATCTTTGGTCGCCATAACATAATCAGAACTGCATCCGCTTAAGCATGCTGCGGTCATTACTATCAGTGCTGCCCCTGCCAACCCTCTCATCACGCCTTATCCTCACAAATCGTCAATTGCAAAAAGTGTAGTAATAAATGGTTTTGCTGGCGGGGTTAATCGAAGGAATCTGAAAATAACCGGGCGAGCAGGCTCGCCCTTGACTTTCTCAGGCGTGCTTTTTCTTACTGCGCATCAGGTTAAGACACTCAACCGCCATTGAGAAGAACATGGCGAAATAAATGTAACCTTTTGGTACGTGCACCGCAAAACTCTCCAGAATCAGGGTAAAACCGACCAGAATCAGGAAAGAGAGCGCCAGCATTTTCACGGACGGATGGCGGTCGACAAACTCACCAATGGCTCGCGCGGCGAACATCATCATAAACACGGCAATCACGACCGCCGCCATCATGATGAACAGATGATCGGAAAGGCCGATGGCGGTGATGACGGAGTCGAGGCTGAAAATGATGTCGAGCATCATGATCTGCACAATCGCGCCCAGGAAGGAGTGCACGCGCGTATTATGTTCGCCTTCGACACCTTCAATCGTTTCATGGATCTCCATGCTCGATTTCCACAGCAGGAACAGGCCCCCAAACAGCAGGATCAGATCGCGCGCGGAGAAGGGGTGATCCATCAGCGTGAACAGCGGGTTAGTCAGACGCGCGACCCACGCAATGGAAGCCAGCAGGCCCAGACGCATTAACATCGCGCCCATCAGACCGATGCGGCGTGCGCTGGCTTGCTGATGTTTCGGCAGTTTTGCGACCACCAGTGACAGGAAAATGATGTTATCGATACCCAGCACCACCTCAAGGATGGTCAGGGTACCCAGCGCCAGCCAGGCGTTGGGATCAGAAATCCACTCAAACATACCGACATTCAATCCTAAACGAAAAGTAAACGGCGATTATACGCATTCGGTTCGCCGATCTCCCGCAAAATTGCGGTCCTGTCAGTATTGAAGGCGATTCAGAGCAGAAAATGGCGCGCCAGCAGTGGCCCGGTGAAACTCTTTTTGAGGTAAAAGCCGCGCGGCAGGGTCATGATCGGCTGGCCCTGATCGCCAATACCTTCGGTCAGTGCCTTGCTGTTGGCGGCTTTAGGACGGATCTGCAGCCAGGCACCATGGCGTGCCGTGATCTGCTCGACGCGTCCCAGCACGATCATATCCATCAGCTCTTCCCAGTCCTGGCGCAGCATCTCATCTTCTTTCTCGTCCGGGCTCCATAACAGCGGCGCGCCGACACGGCGTTCACGCAATGGGATCGCCCGTTCGCCTTCCACCGGGATCCAGAGGACGCGGGCCAGCTTATGGCGGACATGGCTGGTCTGCCAGGTGACGCCGCTGTTGCCGGTCAGGGGCGCGACGCAGACAAAGGTAGTTTCCAGCGGTTTACCCTGCGCATCAATCGGGATGGTTTTCAGTTCAATGCCCAGATGCGCAAAATCCTGTTCCGCTTTGCTGCCAGCGCAGGCACCAAGGTGCCACTCCAGCAGCATTCCGACCCAGCCTTTATCACGTTTCAGATCGGCAGGCATCGGCAGGCCCGCGCGCGCCGCCAGTGTTTCCAGGGTGAATCCGGCTAACGCCTGGGCGCGTGCCAGCAGGCTGGCTTCGTCTTCGGGTGGTCCGGGCTGGTTACTCATGTTGCTCACTCATGGTGGTTAAAAAATGTACAGAGGCGGACAGATAAAATCGTTGACGAAAATAAATCGTCTCCGGGAGCGATAATAACATGATTGATCGCGCTTTTTTTACTGCAGAGCCTTTGGGTCATCCACAGGAAGCCCGGGTTATCCCAGCTTACCCGCAAGAATGAACAGGATCTCCAGTCCGGTTATCCACAGAAAAATGGGATAACCCCCCATTGTGTGCGGTACTGGTTCCATTTACAGCCTTGACTTTTCGCGATCTGAGCATAATTTCACCGCTCTGACCTGACTCTGAGCGATTATCTGTGGATAAAAAAGGCGGCGGCTAAATTTTAACCATTTGTCAGCCGTCGCAAAACTATTCGCTGTCTGTAAAAAGCATCCGCATAACCGTTCTGAATTTAATGGCAATATAATCAGTAAGATAATAAGTTTTCTGATTCCGCCTATCCGTTACCCGCCTGGGGGGTTATTCAGTTAACTCCCGCGTTCTGCACAAAGCTATCCACAGAAATAGTGAATAAGATCGATCTTTTTTGCGGTTGTTGTTTATAACTTCGCGATTTTCTGTGAGTTATCCCGATAAACAGGACTTAACCCCTCATGAATCCAGTGGTTTACCGCCTGTAAGGAGTGTGAAACAATCAGCGCATTCAAATTTTGCTTTGAGGTAGTCCGGTGATCGATGATGATGGCTACCGCCCGAATGTTGGTATCGTAATCTGTAACCGGCAGGGACAAGTGTTATGGGCCAGGCGCTTTGGACAGCACTCCTGGCAATTTCCTCAGGGAGGCATCAATCCCGGTGAAACCGCAGAGCAGGCGATGTATCGCGAACTGTTCGAAGAGGTCGGATTACACCGGAAAGATGTGCGAATACTTGCTTCTACCCGTAACTGGTTGCGTTACAAGTTGCCAAAACGTTTGGTGCGTTGGGACACAAAGCCGGTATGTATCGGCCAGAAACAGAAGTGGTTTCTCTTGCAGTTAATGTGTAATGACGCGGATATCAATGTGCAGCACAGCAGCACGCCGGAGTTTGACGGCTGGCGCTGGGTCAGCTTCTGGTATCCGGTACGTCAGGTTGTCTCCTTCAAGCGCGATGTCTACCGTCGGGTGATGAAGGAATTCGCTGGCGTGGTGATGACTATGCAGGAGAGTGCGGGGCAGCGAAATAATCCTGCCCATCGACGTAAGAGAGGATAGGCCACGCCCTTTATGCTCACTCAGTTGCGCGAAATTGTAGAAAAAGTGGCGAGTGCGCCGCGTCTCAATGAAGCACTCGACATTCTGGTCAATGAGATCTGTCTGGCGATGGAAACGGAAGTCTGTTCCGTTTACCTCGCCGACCACGATCGTCGCTGCTATTACCTGATGGCGACGCGCGGACTTAAAAAGCCGCGTGGCCGCACGGTGACGCTGGCGTTTGATGAAGGGATTGTCGGTTTAGTGGGCCGTCTGGCCGAACCGATCAACCTCGCGGATGCGCAGAGCCACCCCAGTTTCAAATATATTCCCTCAGTGAAAGAGGAGCGCTATCGCTCCTTCCTCGGCGTCCCCATTATCAGTCGTCGCCAGCTGCTCGGCGTGCTGGTAGTGCAGCAGCGCGAACACCGTCAGTTTGATGAAAGCGAAGAGTCGTTTCTGGTCACGCTGGCCACGCAGATGGCGACGCTGCTGTCGCAGTCTCAGATGGGGCAACTGTTTGGTCAGTTCCGGCAGACGCGGGTGCGTGCTATTGCGGCAGCACCGGGTGTCGCCGTGGCGCCGGGCTGGGTCGATGAGACACAGCCACTGCTCGATCAGGTTTCCGCCGCCTCCACGCTGGATGTTCAGCGTGAGCGCGAACGTCTGTCGCTCGCCATGAGCGAAGCGGCCAATGAATTTCGTCGCTTTAGCAAACGTTTCAGCGCCAGCGCCCAGAAAGAGAGCGCGGCTATCTTCGATCTCTACTCTCACCTGTTGACCGATGCCCGGCTGAAGAAGGATCTCTTCGCGGAGATCGAGCGCGGATCCGTCGCCGAATGGGCCGTAAAGCAGGTCATCGAGAAATTTGCTAAGCAGTTCGCCAGCCTGAGTGACAGCTATCTGCGCGAACGCGCAGGCGATCTGCGGGTGCTGGGTCAGCGGCTGCTGTTTCACCTCGATGATACGCTGGTTGGGACCAACGCCTGGCCGGAGCGTTTTGTGCTGGTGGCCGATGAGCTGACCGCCACCACCTTAGCGGAGCTGCCGCAGGAGCGGCTGGCGGGCGTGGTGGTGCGTGATGGCGCGGCCAACTCGCACGCCGCTATCCTGACGCGTGCCATGGGCATTCCGACGGTGATGGGGGCAGATATTCAGCCTCATCAGCTCAATAAACGCCTGCTGATCGTCGATGGCTACCGTGGTGAGCTGTTGATCGATCCCGAGCCGGTGCTGGTGCAGGAGTATCAGCGGCTGATCAGCGAAGAGAATGCGCTGAGCAGGATGGCGGAAGGGGTCGTCGACCAGCCGGGTGAGCTGAAAAGTGGCGAGCGCGTGCAGGTGATGCTGAACGCTGGCTTAAGCCCGGAGCATGAGCAGGCGCTGGGCAGCTGGGTGGATGGCATCGGCCTCTACCGCACCGAAATCCCCTTTATGCTGCAGAACGGCTTCCCGTCGGAAGAGGAGCAGGTGGCACAGTATCAGGGCATGTTGCAGCTGTTTCACGATAAGCCGGTGACGCTGCGAACGCTTGATGTCGGGGCTGATAAGCAGCTGCCTTATATGCCGATCAGTGAAGAGAATCCCTGCCTGGGCTGGCGCGGCATTCGCCTGACGCTCGATCAGCCGGAGATTTTCCTGGTGCAGGTGCGCGCGATGCTGCGAGCCAACGCCGCCTCCGGCAATCTCAGTATTCTGCTGCCCATGATCAGTCATATCGATGAGATCGATGATGCAAAACAGCTGATCGATCGCGCCGGACGTGAAGTGGAAGAGATGTTGGGTTACGCCATTCCTGCGCCACGTATCGGCATCATGATCGAAGTGCCGTCGATGCTGTTTATGATCCCGCACCTGGCATCGCGGGTCGATTTTGTTTCAGTCGGGACCAACGACCTGACACAGTATCTGCTGGCGGTGGACCGCAATAACACCCGCGTTGCCAATCTCTATGATTCGCTGCATCCGGCGATGCTTCGCGCGCTGAATGCGATCGCCCAGGAAGCCCGTCTGGCTAATCTCGAATTATGCCTGTGTGGTGAAATGGCAGGCGATCCGATGTGCGTCGCCCTGCTGGTGGGTCTGGGTTATCACCACCTCAGCATGAACGGCAAAAACGTGCCACGCGTGAAATATCTGCTGCGTCATCTGGATTATGAAGAGGCGCAGGCGCTGAGCGAGCAGGGGATGCATGCTCACACCGCCACCGAAGTCCGCCATCTGGTTTCAGCCTTTATGGAGCGGCGCGGTCTGGGTGGGTTGATTCGCGGCGGTCGCTGACCGCCTGGCTCGTCAGGCGATGTTCTGCCATTCCGGCTCCAGTCAGTGCTTATCATCCTCACGTACTCTCTGTACGCTCCGGTGGTTCCGCGCTGTCCCTGTACGGAGTGGCTGCAACGGGTGCCTCCGACGGGGCAGGCTAAACGGGTTATCCGCGTTTACATTTGCGCGGCATTTCACAAAACCGGCTGTGCTATGATGCGCAGCCTTAATTTATGTGCCTGACAACACCCCTTTTCAGGGCTGAAAAATAGACGGTGAATGATGAATAACGGCTATATTGCATTTCCGCAGTTCGATCCGGTGATCTTTTCGATCGGACCGGTTTCGCTTCACTGGTACGGACTGATGTATCTGGTGGGCTTTGTTTTTGCCATGTGGCTGGCGGTACGCCGGGCAAATAAACCTGGCAGCGGCTGGAAGAAAGAGGAAGTTGAGAACCTGCTGTACGCCGGTTTCCTGGGGGTCTTCCTGGGCGGACGTATCGGCTATGTGCTGTTCTACAATCTGCCGCTGTTCCTGGAAAACCCTCTCTATCTCTTCAAGGTCTGGGATGGCGGTATGTCGTTCCACGGTGGCCTGATCGGGGTGATTGTGGTGATGCTGATCTTTGCCCGCCGCACCAAACGCACCTTCTTCCAGGTCTCTGATTTTATTGCACCGCTGATCCCGTTTGGTCTGGGTGCCGGACGTCTCGGCAACTTCATTAACGGCGAACTCTGGGGACGTGTCGATCCGAACTTCCGCTATGCCATGCTCTTCCCCGGCTCACGCAGCGAGGATGTCGCGCTGGCCGCCAGCAATCCGCAGTATCAGGCCCTGCTGAATACCTACGGCGTGCTGCCGCGTCACGCGTCGCAGCTCTATGAACTGGCGCTGGAAGGTATTGTACTCTTTATCATCCTCAACCTGTTTATCCGCAAGCCACGCCCGATGGGCAGCGTCTCTGGCCTGTTCCTGATTGGCTATGGCGCATTCCGCATTATCGTGGAATTCTTCCGCCAGCCGGATGCTCAGCTTGGCCTGTTTGAAGGCGGCATCAGCATGGGCCAGATCCTCTCTGTGCCGATGATTGTTGCCGGCATTATTATGATGATCTGGGCGTATCGTCGTCGCCCGCAGCCCCAATTTCGCGAGGAAAAATGAAACAGTATCTGGATTTAATGCAGCATGTGCTGAACGAAGGCACACCAAAAGCTGACCGTACCGGCACCGGCACGCTTTCAATTTTTGGTCACCAGATGCGTTTCAATCTGCAGGATGGTTTTCCGCTGGTCACCACCAAAAAATGCCATATCCGCTCGATTATTCATGAGCTGCTGTGGTTCCTGAAAGGTGACACCAACATCGGCTATCTCAAAGAGAACAAGGTCTCGATCTGGGATGAGTGGGCGGATGAGAACGGCGATCTTGGCCCGGTCTATGGTAAGCAGTGGCGCAGCTGGGGAACCGCCAGCGGCCAGGAGATTGACCAGTTAAGCCAGGTGATGGAGCAGCTGAAGCGCGATCCCGACTCCCGCCGGATTATCGTCTCTGCCTGGAACGTCGGTGAACTCAGTGAGATGGCGCTGGCACCCTGCCACGCGTTCTTTCAGTTCTACGTGGCGGACGGCAAGCTCTCCTGCCAGCTCTATCAGCGTTCGTGTGACATCTTCCTGGGCCTGCCGTTTAACATCGCCAGCTATGCGCTGCTGGTGCACATGGTCGCGCAGCAGTGCGATCTGCAGGTCGGCGACTTTGTCTGGACTGGTGGCGATACGCACCTCTACAGTAACCATCTGGAGCAGGCGCGCCTGCAGCTGACCCGCGAACCGCGTCCGCTGCCAAAGCTGGTCATTAAGCGCAAACCGGCGTCACTGTTTGACTATCAGTTCGACGACTTTGAGATTGAAGGCTACGATCCGCATCCCGCGATCAAAGCCCCGGTCGCCATCTGATCGATAAAAATGAGAAAGCCCTGGCTCGCAACCGGGGCTTTTTTTTGCCCGCCGAACGCTGAATCTGCGGCACCGCTCGCACGCTTTTGACCGTCACTGTCGATGAGGCCGATTCTCTGCCACCTTCGTTCCAGCGTGCCCTAAAATTCCTTGTTTCACCGCTCCGCAGACCGCACTCTGCCGCTATGAAAACCACACTCATACGGGGTTTTACCCTGCCGGAACTGCTGCTGGTGCTGGTGATTGCCGGCACATTAAGTCTCGCGGCACTGCACGGCTGGCAGCGCTGGCAACAACGACAGCAACTGCGCGACAGCGCGCAGCAGCTGCAGGGTTTTCTGCTGCGGGTTCGCGCCCGGGCGAACCGGCACAACAGCGATCTGGTTTTGTGGTCGCGGCCTGGCGCGCCCTGGTGCATTGGTGTCGGCAGCCCTGCCGGTGAATGCCATCCTGGCAACCCGCTGCATTTCGTCGCCCCGCATCCGGATGTGGAACTCACGGGCATCCGGGGAGAGCCGGGTTTTTATGGCCGTCGTAACGTCGCCACGGCGGGCAGCATCGGGCTGGGCAACCGTGCCGGAGGCATAAAACTGATTATCTCCGCCCGGGCCCGTATTCGCCTCTGTATGACGGAGGAGGAGAGCTGTCGTTGAAAGCAAACGGATTCAGCCTGCTGGAGATGCTCATCGCGATGGCAATCAGTGCCGTTGTGATGATCAGCGTTGGACACTTCCTGCCACGACTGCTGGCAGAGAATGCCAGCATGCTGCAGCGGGCGCAGCTGCGCCAGGAGTTACAGCAGATAGTGGCCACGCTGGAAAAGGCGGTGCGGCGGGCCGGATATTGTCATGGCGAATGCGGGCCGGGCGCACTCACCCTTCGCGAGAACTGCCTGCTGCTGCGCTGGGATGAGAACAGTAACGGAAGATGGGAGGCGGTGGGCCATACCGGCAGTGATTATTACGGCTATCGCCTGCGACAGCGGCAGCTTGAGACACAGCGCGGGGTCGATGAGTGTCACTCTGCGGGCTGGGAGCGGCTCTCCGATCCCGCCTTTATGACGCTGGAGCAGTTCAGCATCAGTCGGCAGGATGCCCAGATCAGAATCGTGCTGCAGGGGCGGGCCGGACGCTGGCTGGAAACGATCGAGAGCTGGGTCGAGGGAGAAAATCTGTGAAAGAGCGAGGCAGCAGCGCCCTGGGCATGGTTCTGATGATGCTGCTGATCGGCAGCGTCACGCTGCACGCTAGCCGCAGGCTGTCTGAGCAGGGGATGCGGCTGCTGGCGGATGAACAGCACTACATCAACGATTTCTGGCGGGCGCAGTCTGCGCTGCAGTGGGGTTTCTCCCTGCGCTGGTCAGCCAGCGAGACCGCGCACTGTCAGCAGGACGATCGTCACGGCTGGCGCAGTTGTTTACAGCGAGGTGAAAAAGATGAGGCACTGCTTAAAGGCGAGGCCAGCAACAGTGGTATGGCCGTCTGGCGCTGGGTCCGGTTACAGGGCCACCAGGTTATCGCACTGCCGCACGGCTGGATCGACTATTGTCCGCTCACGCCGCCTGCCACCTGCCTCTGAATGCTGCGGATTCAGTCTGCCGGAACTCCTGTTTGCGCTGCTGCTGATGGCGCTAAGCAGCAGCACGCTGCTTCACTATCATCGCGCACTGGCGCTGAGCTTCAGCCAGCAGTGGGCGCAGCGTGAGGCATGGCGGGTCGCTGAGCAGCGACTGAACGGGCATGAAGTGGCGGGCTGGACATCCAGTCTGCAACAAAAAGGGGGGCCGTCAGGCTGTACCCTGGAGCAGGCTGACGTCACGGGTCCCTGGCAGCGCCGGGCCACGCTCACACGGCTGCGTTGTTAAGCGCGCCAGGTCGCCCTTTTGATGGGTTTCAACCGCGATACGCGGTAAAGTGACAGGGCCGCAATACCGCAGTCATGTTCAGCGTTATCACAGGAGTTTTCATGTTTCACGTCTATCACTCAAATCAGCTTGATGTGCTGAAGATTCTGGCGGCTGCGGTGATTAAACATGACCCTCTTGATGACCCCTTCGCCTCCGAGATGATCCTGGTGCAGAGCCCCGGGATGGCGCAATGGCTGCAGATGGAGCTGGCGCAAACCTTTGGTATCGCGGCCAACATTGAGTTTCCGCTGCCCGCCAGTTTTATCTGGGAGATGTTTGTCCGGGTATTGCCCGGCATCCCGGTAGAGAGTGCCTTCAGCAAGGCCAGCATGAGCTGGAAACTGATGCACCGGCTGCCGGTCATGCTGGAGCAGGATGAGTTCATCTCGTTACGCCACTACCTTCATGACGACGGTGACAGGCGTAAGCTGTTTCAGCTCAGTTCCCGTGTCGCCGATCTCTTCGACCAGTATCTGGTCTACCGTGCCGACTGGCTCAACAGCTGGGAGCGCGGTGAAAGCATTGACGGGCTGGGAGAGGCGCAGCGCTGGCAGGCCGCCCTGTGGCGCGATCTGGTCAGCTATACTGAAGCCCTGCGCCAGCCGGGATGGCATCGCGCCAACCTCTATGCGCGCTTTATTCAGGCGCTGGAGCAGGCGCAAAGCACACCGGACACGCTGCCAAAGCGGGTGTTTATCTGTGGCATTTCGGCGCTGCCGCCGGTCTATCTGCAGGCGCTGCAGGCGCTGGGCCGTCACATTGATATCCATCTGCTGTTCACCAATCCCTGTCGTGACTACTGGGGCGATATTCAGGATTACGCGTTTCTGGCAAAACTGCAGAGTCGTCAGCGCCGGCGTCACGGAGCAGATGAAACGCGCGCGCTCTTTCGCGATGCAGCGCAGGCACCGGCGCTGTTTAACGACGCCGGGGAACAACAGCTGACGAATCCGCTGCTCGCCTCCTGGGGCAAGCTGGGACGTGACAACCTCTTCCTGCTCAGTCAGATGGAGTCAAATGACGATATCGATGCCTTTGTGGATGTTGAGCCGGACAACCTGCTGCACTGTATGCAGCACGATCTTCTCAATCTGCAGGACAACGCCATCATCGGACTGAACGCCGTGGAACTGGCACACAGCGATCGGAAGCGTTGCCTGGATCCGGACGATCGCTCGATTGCGGTACAGGTCTGCCACAGCGCCCAGCGAGAGGTCGAAGTCCTGCAGGATCATCTGCTGGCGATGATGGAGGCCGATCCCGATTTAAAAGCGCGTGACATCATCGTCATGGTGGCCGATATCGACGCTTACGCGCCTTTCATACAGGCGGTGTTTGCCAATGCGCCAGCCGATCGCTATCTGCCTTTTGCTATTTCAGACCGACGCGCCAGTCAGGCGCATCCGGCCATTGTGGCGTTTCTGCAACTGCTGGCGCTGCCGGATAGCCGGTTCGTCTCGGAAGATGTGCTGGCACTGCTGGACGTTCCGGCGCTGGCTGCTCACTTCTCTATCGATGAAAGCGGCCTGCGTTTGCTGCGGCGCTGGGTCAGCGAATCGGGCGTGCGCTGGGGGCTGGATGACGCCAGCGTGGAGGCGCTGTCACTGCCGGTTACCGGCCAGCACACCTGGCGTTTTGGCCTGCAGCGTATGCTGCTGGGCTATGCGATGGAGAGCCACAACGGTGACTGGGAAGGGATCCTGCCCTATGACGAGTCGAGTGGCCTGGTGGGAGAGCTGGCAGGGCATCTGGCAGAGCTGCTCTCCCGGCTTAACGACTGGCGACAGCGGCTGGCGGAACCCCGGCCACTGTCGGCGTGGCTGCCTCTGTGCCGTGAACTGCTGAACGCCTTTTTCAGTCCCGACGCAGAAACCCAGGCCGCACTGCTGCTGGTCGAGGAGCAGTGGCAGCAGCTGATCGACTACGGCATGGCTGCGCGCTTTGAAGAGGCGATTCCGGTGGCGTTGTTGCGCGACGATCTGCGCAGCCGGCTTGACCAGCAGCGCATCAGTCAGCGTTTCCTGGCCGGACAGATTAACTTCTGTACCCTGATGCCGATGCGCTCTATTCCCTTCCAGCTGGTCTGTCTGCTGGGGATGAACGATGGCGTCTATCCCCGTACGTTAGCCCCGCTGGGCTTCGATTTAATGCAGCAGCAGTCCCGCAAGGGCGACCGCAGCCGCCGGGATGATGACCGCTATCTCTTTCTGGAGGCGATGATCTCTGCACAGCGACAGCTCTACATCAGCTATATCGGCCGGGCGATTCAGGATAATACGGAACGCTACCCCTCCGTGCTGGTCACAGAGTTGCTGGATTACATCGGACAGAGTTTCTATCTGGAGGGAGACGGTCATCTGGAGCTGGATGAGAGTGCGGAACGGGTACGGAACCACCTGCAGCATCTGCACAGCCGGATGCCGTTTGATGCGGAGAACTTCCAGCCCGCTGCCCGGGTGCAGAGTTTTGCCCGCGAATGGCTGCCTGCCGCGCAGAAAGCGGGGCAGCCACAGCCTGACTTTGTGCAGCCGCTGGCCGCCCCGGAGATTGAGACGCTGACGCTGGAGGCGTTTCTGCGCTTCTGGCGGCATCCGGTGCGCGCCTGGTTCCACCAGCGGCTCGGCGTCAGCTTCTGGCTGGAGGAGAACGAACTGCCTGACAGTGAGCCTTTCGCGCTCGACAATCTGGAGCGTTATCAGATCAATGCGCAGTTGCTGAATGCGCTGGTTGAAGGTGAGGATACAGAACGGCTCTACGCACATCATCGTGCGGCCGGTAATCTGCCGTATGGCGCGTTCGGTGAGCTGTTCTGGCAGGCACAGCGCGAGGAGATGCAGGAAGTCGCTGCAGAAGTGGTTACGCAGCGCAGCGATGGCGAAAGCTGGGAGGTCAATCTGCCCCTGGACCAGGTCAGCTTAACCGGCTGGCTGACGCAGGTGCAGGACGATGGGTTGTTGCGCTGGCGGCCCGGCGTGCTCAACATGAACGACGGGCTGTTACTCTGGCTGGAGCACCTGGTCTACTGCGCGCTGGGCGGCACCGGCAGCAGCCGGATGTTTGGCCGCCAGAAAAGCCGCTGGACGTTTCTGGCGGTGCCGCAGACGGAGGCCACTGCGGCGCTGAACGAGTATGTTGCGGGCTATCTGGCCGGAATGCGGCAGCCGCTGATGCTGCTTAACAAAAGCGGGGGCGCCTGGCTCACCGCCAGCTATGACAAAAAAAGTCAGCAGCTGCTTACCGATGAGGCGACGCAGCTTAAAGCGCGTAATCGCCTGCTGACCGCCTGGCAGGGTAACTATCAGGTGGAAGGTGAGGGGGGCGATCCCTATCTGCAGCGTCTTTGCCGGACGCTGGATGAAACGCAGCTGCAGCAGATCACTGAGGCGGCACAGCGCTGGTATCTGCCGGTGCTGACGGCGCATCAGGACGATGAATAACCCCTCAGTACACGTATTAGCACACTGATTGATTACACAGCAATTTTGCTCTGCTTTGAGCCGCCGGGTCAGAAATTGGCGGCTTATCGGGAAACGAGAGGAGTTTACATGCGGGTATACGCACGCTGGATAGCGGCGCTGGTGTTCGGCCTGACGGCTTGCACGGCTCTGGCGGAGAGCTCATCAGGCTGGCAGCCGGTTAATGAGACCATTCGCAAAAGTGAACAGGATCCGCGCCATTATCAGGCGATCCGGCTGGATAACGGCATGACGGTGTTGCTGGTTTCCGATCCGGTTGCGCCGAAATCCCTGGCCGCGCTGACGCTGCCGATAGGTTCGCTGGACGATCCCGATCAGCAGGCAGGACTGGCGCACTATCTGGAACACATGGTGCTGATGGGCTCAAAGCACTATCCGCAGCCGGACAACCTGGCTGAGTTCCTGAAAAAGCATGGCGGCAGTCACAATGCCAGTACCGCCTCTTATCGCACCGCTTTCTATCTGGAAGTGGAAAATGATTCGCTGGCGCCTGCGGTTGATCGGCTGGCCGATGCGGTGGCTGAGCCGCTGCTGGATCCGGTTAACGCCGATCGCGAACGCCATGCCGTCAATGCCGAACTGACGATGGCGCGCTCGCGCGACGGGCTGCGTATGGCGCAGGTCGGCGCGGAAACCCTGAACCCGGCGCATCCGGCGTCACGTTTCTCGGGCGGTAATCTCGATACCCTGAAAGATAAACCTGGCAGCAAACTGCATCAGGCTCTGCTGGATTTCTACCACACCCACTACTCCGCTAACCTGATGAAGGCGGTTATCTACAGTAACAAGCCGTTGCCGGAGATGGCGGCGATTGCGGCAAAAACCTTTGGCCGGGTGCAGAATCATGATGCCAGCGTGCCTGAGATCCGGGTGCCGGTGGTGACCGAGGCACAGCAGGGCATCATTATTCACTACGTTCCGGCTCAGCCGCGCAAGCAGCTCAAAATTGAGTTCCGCATCGCTAACAACAGCGATCGCTTCCGCAGTAAAACCGATACGCTCATCAGCTATCTGATCAGCAACCGCAGCAAAAACACGCTCACCGACTGGCTGCAGAAGCAGGGGCTGGCTGACGGTGTCAACGCGGGCGCTGACCCAATGACCGAGCGTAACAGCGGCGTCTTCGCGATTACCGCCTCCCTGACCGATAAAGGTCTGGCACAGCGTGACGAGGTGGTGGCGGCAATCTTCAGCTACATCAATCTGCTGCGTCAGCAGAGCGATGATAAACGCTACTTTGATGAGGTATCGCACGTACTGGCGCTGGACTTTCGTTATCCCTCCATCACCCGCGATATGGACTACATCGAGTGGCTGGTAGATACGATGCTGCGTGTCCCGGTTGAACATACGCTGGATGCCCCCTATCTGGCGGACCAGTATGACGCGGCCGCGATACACGCCCGGCTGGAAGAGATGACGCCGCAGCATGCGCGCATCTGGTACATCAGCCCGCAGGAGCCACACGATAAAAAGGCCTATTTCGTTGAGGCACCCTATCAGGTTGAGAAAATCACGCCAGCCACCTTCGCTGACTGGCAGCAGCGCGCCAGCCAGATCACCCTGGCGATGCCGGTGCTCAATCCCTATATCCCGGATGATTTCACCCTGTTACCGTCAGACGGCAAAACCTACACCCATCCGATCAGGCTGGATAATAAAGATGGGATGCGTATTTACTGGATGCCCAGCCGTTACTATGCCAGCGAGCCGAAAGCTGCGATAACCCTGGCGCTGCGCAATCAGCACGCTATCAGCGATGCCCGTCAGCAGGTGCTGTTCGGGCTGAATGACTACCTTTCCAGCCTGGCGCTGGATGAGCTGAACTCACAGGCTTCAGTCGGCGGCATCAGTTTCTCAACCGGCGAAGATGAAGGGCTGGTGTTCAGCGCCAATGGCTTTACTCAGCGTCTGCCGACGCTGCTGAAGAAGCTGGTGGAAGGGTACGCGAGTTTCCAGCCGACAGAACAGCAGCTGGAGCAGGCTAAATCCTGGTATCTGGAGCGGCTCGACGCGGCGGAAAAAGGCAAGGCGTTTGAGCAGGCTATTCAGCCGATGCAGCTGCTGTCGCAGCTGCCCTACACCCAGCGCGAAACGCGCCGCAGGCTGGTCAGTGGGATCTCACTCCGGGATGTCACCGACTACCGCGATGCACTATTCCGTGATGCAACGCCGGAGATGATGGTGGTGGGCAACCTCAGCGCGGAGAGCGTGATCCGGCTGGGGCATGAGCTCAGAGAGCAGATGCAGAGCCGTGCGCCGCGTAACTGGCCCAGCCAGTTCGTCACCTTTAACAAACCGCTGAAAGCTAACCTGCAGCAGCAGGGCAGCAGCACGGACTCTGCTCTGGCCGCCCTCTATGTGCCGCTGGGATACAGTGAATATCAGAGCATGGCAAACAGCGCGATGCTGAGCCAGATCGTGCAGCCGTGGTTCTACAATCAGCTGCGCACCAAAGAGCAGCTCGGCTATGCGGTGTTTGCCTTTCAGATGCCAGTAGGACGTCAGTGGGGCCTCGGCTTCCTGTTGCAAAGTAACAGCAGGCAGCCCGGCTGGCTGCTGCAGCGGTACCAGGCGTTCTATCCTCAGGCAGAAAAAAGATTGCGCAGCATGAGTCAGGCCGATTTTGTGCAGTATCAGCAGGCGATGATCAACGATCTGCAGCAGCGTCCTCAGACGCTGTATGAAGAGGCCGATCGCTTCAGCCGCGACTTTGACCGTCAGAACGACCGGTTTGATACGCGGCAGAAACTGATCGAGCAGGTGCAGCAACTCACCCCAGTCAGCCTGGCGGACTTTTTCCGGCGCGCCGTGATTGAACACAAAGGCATGGTGATGACCTCACAGATTGCCGGCATCGGCAATGGTAAAGCCGAATTTGCCCGGCAGCCTGGCTGGAAAACCTGGGCTGAAGTGGCAAAACTGCAGCAGTCGCTGCCGGTAAAGAGTGAAACACCATGACGCAGCGACCTGCTATTTCGCTGAATCCACTGACGCTGCCGCTCAGGGGCGAGCGGCTGATTGAGGCATCCGCAGGTACCGGAAAAACCTTTACCATCGGTCTGCTCTATCTGCGACTGCTGCTGGGTCTGGGCGGCGAAAATGCTTACAGCCGGCCGCTCTCTGTGGAAGAAATTTTAGTAGTGACCTTCACCGAGGCCGCGACCGCTGAGCTGCGCGGACGCATCCGCGAGAATATTCATCAGTTACGTCTGGCCTGCATTCGCGGCAAAAGCAGCAATCCGATGCACCAGTTACTGCTGGAGCAGATGCCGGATCTGAGTCAGGCAGCCGCACAACTGCTGGCGGCTGAACGGCAGATGGATGAAGCCGCCATCTTCACTATTCACGGATTCTGTCAGCGGATGCTCAACCTCAATGCCTTTGAATCGGGGATGCTGTTCGAACAGGAGCTGATTGAAGATGAGCAGGCGCTGCTGAAACAGTCGACCGCCGATTTCTGGCGCCGTCAGTGCTATCCACTGAGTCTGGATGTCGCGCGGATCATCGCCGCAGAGTGGAGCGGGCCAGACAGCCTGCTGGCCACGCTGCGCCCCTGGCTGCAGGGGGAGTCGCCGGGGCTGAAACGCCCGCCCGCAGCCGATGAGACGCTGGAGAAACGTCACGCCCGTAATCTGGCGCGTATCAGTGCCATCAAGCAGCAGTGGCAGGCGCTGAGTGCGGATGTGGCAGGGATCATCAGCGCATCAGGCGTTGATAAGCGCAGCTACAGCAGCAAACATCTGCCCAACTGGGTGGCCCGCGTCACGCAGTGGGCTGGCAGTGAGACGCTGGACTACGAGCTGCCCAAAGAGCTGGAGCGATTCGGGCAGCAGGTGCTGGAGGAGAAAACCAAAAAGGGCGACGCGCCCCGTCATGCGCTGTTTGCGGCGATCGATCAGTTCCTGGCAGAGCCGCTGTCGCTGCGGGATGTGATCATCGCTCAGGCGCTGTCCGATGTGCGTGCTACGGTGCAGCGTGAGAAGCGGCTTCGTGCGCTGTTAGGCTTCGACGATCTGCTCAGTAAGCTGGATGAGGCGCTGCAGCAGCCTGGCGGCGTCCTGCTGGCTGACACTATCAGAGCACGCTTCCCGGTTGCCCTGATCGATGAGTTCCAGGATACCGATCCACAGCAGTACCGCATCTTCCGCGCGCTCTACATTAATCAGCCGGAGCAGGCACTGTTTCTGATCGGCGATCCCAAGCAGGCGATCTATGCGTTTCGCGGCGCGGATATCTTTACCTATCTGCGGGCCAGAAACGAAGTCAGCGCTCACTATACGCTGGACACCAACTGGCGCTCATCGCCGGAGATGGTCGCGGGCGTCAACCGCCTCTTTTCGCAGGTCGATTCGCCTTTTCTCTTCTCGGCGATCCCCTTCCAGCCGGTGAAGCCCGCAGCATCGAATCAGTCGCTGACGCTGACGTTTGATCAGCAGCAGCAACCGGCGCTGCGCTTCTGGCTGCAGCCGGGCGAGGGTGTCGGCAGCAGTGACTACCAGCAGTTTATGGCGCAGCAGTGTGCGGCCGACATCAGCCGCTGGCTGGTCGCCGGTCAGCAGGGACGCGCCCTGCTGGGCAAAGGCGAGGCGCTACAGCCTGTGCAGGCGTCCGATATCACCGTGCTGGTGCGCAGTCGCAATGAGGCCGGGTTAATCCGCGATGCGCTGAATGCGCTGGCGATCCCGTCGGTCTACCTCTCCAGCCGGGACAGCGTCTACACCACGCCGGAAGCGCGCGAGTTACTCTGGCTGCTGCAGGCGATACAGGCACCGGAACAGGAGCGTCTGCTGCGCAGCGCGCTGGCAACCTCCATTTTTGCCATCGACGCGGCAACGCTCGACGCGCTGACGCAGAACGAACGCGAATGGGATGCGCTGGTGGAGCAGTTCGCCGTCTGGCAGCAGCTGTGGCATCAGCGCGGTGTCCTGCCGATGCTGCGGGATGTGATGATTAAACGGCAGCTGGCGGAAAATATGCTGGCTTCGGAGAATGGTGAGCGGCGGCTGACGGACCTGATGCATCTGGGTGAGCTGCTGCAGGAGGCGTCGGTGCAGCTGGAAAGCCCGCACGCGCTGGTGCGCTTCCTGGCGCAGCAGATTGCCCGGCCAAACAGCCAGGCTGCCAGCCAGCAGCTGCGTCTGGAAAGCGATCGGCACCTGGTGCAGATCATCACCATCCATAAATCGAAAGGGCTGCAGTATCCGCTGGTCTGGCTGCCGTTTGCTGCCGGATTCCGCGAGGCGGCTAGCGCGCTCTATCATGACCGTGACACCTTTACGGCGCTGCTGGATGTACAGGGCGATGCTCAAAGTCTGGCGCTGGCCGAAGAGGAGCGTCTGGCGGAAGATTTGCGTCTGCTCTACGTGGCATTGACCCGCTCGGTCTATCACTGCAGCGTCGGTATTGCACCGCTGATCAAAGGCAGCCGCAAAAAAGAGGGCGAAAGCGATCTGCACAAGAGCGCACTGGGTTACCTGGTGCAGCAGGGTGAGGCGGCCGATGCCCGGCAGCTCAGCCAGCGTCTGAACGCCTTAACCGGTGAGGGCATTGCCCTGACAGAAGAGGATCTGCTGCCCGGCGAGATGTGGCAGGATGCCCGGCAGGGGGATGAAGCATTAAGCAGCCGTGACATGACGCGCACGCTGACGGATCTCTGGCGGGTCACCAGTTACTCTGGCCTGCAACAGCACCACAGTTCACCGCTGCTGGATGCGCTGCCCAGCTTCGATATTGACGCGGCGGGAGAGGAGGAGACTGGCGAAGAGGCGACGCTGACGCCTCACCATTTTCCGCGCGGTGCGGCACCCGGCACGTTTTTACATGGTCTGTTTGAGTCGATCGACTTTACCGAACCACCGGACCGCATCTGGCTCGAAGATCAGCTGCAGCATAATGGCTATCCGCTCAGCTGGCTGCCGGTTCTGGAGCAGTGGATTGAACGCGTCCTGCGCACCCCGCTCAACGCAGAGGGCTTGACGCTGTCGGCGATAAAGAGCAGCGAACGCCTGATTGAGATGGAGTTCTACCTGCCGATCAACAACCTGCTGACTGCGGCCGGGCTCGACGCGCTGCTGCGGCGGCATGACCCGCTTTCCCGGCAGGCCGCCGCTCTGGATTTCCGCCAGGTGCGCGGAATGCTCAAGGGCTTTATCGATCTGGTCTTCCGCTGGCAGGGCAAATATTATCTGCTCGACTATAAATCGAACTGGCTCGGGGAGAGTCACGCCGCTTACACCCCTGAGGCGATGGCGCAGGCGATGATCGGCCACCGCTACGATCTGCAGTATCAGCTCTATACGCTGGCGCTGCATCGCTATCTTCGGCATCGTCTGCCCGGCTACCGCTACGAGCAACATTTTGGCGGCGTATTTTATCTGTTTTTACGCGGGATGGATGGCAGCTCGCCGGATAACGGCATCTTTGCGACCCGTTCTGACGAAGCCTTTGTGGAAGAGATTGATGCACTATTTGGTCAACCCGGGGAGGGGTTATGAGTGAGATGCTGAGCCTGCTGCTGCAGGCGGCAGAGAAGCGCCTCCTGCGGCCGCTGGATATTCAGTTCGCGCGGCTGATCGCGCCGGAATCACAGCCCGCGCTGCTGCTGGCAGCGGCCTGCGTCAGTGCTGAAGCCGGTGAGGGACATGTCTGCCTGCCGCTGAGTCACCTCTCTGAAGCGAACCTGTTTGCCGGTCGTCAGCCTGCGCTGGCCCAGGCGATCTGGCAGGCAGCGGGCGCGCCGGATGACTGGCCTGCACATCTGGCTGACTGGCCCGCCGTCAGCGACGGCAGTCGGGTGACGCCGCTGGTGCTGAGCCACCAGCGTTTGTATCTGCACCGGCTGTGGCAGAGTGAAGGCCGGGTTGCCGACTTCTTTGCGGCTCAGGAGATGAAAACTGCCTTCGATATCCAGGCCGCGGGCGAGGTACTGAACACGCTGTTCGGTGACCAGCCAGAGGACTGGCAGAAGATTGCGGCGGCTGTGGCGCTGACCCGCAAGACGGCGGTGATCTCCGGCGGACCTGGCACCGGCAAGACCACTACCGTGGCGAAGCTTCTTGCGGCACTGATTCGGCTCAATCCGGGCGCGCTGCGGATCCAGCTGGCCGCACCAACCGGCAAAGCCGCAGCAAGGCTGACCGAATCCCTGGGCAGGGCCCTGCAGGATCTGGCCGTCAGCGACGAAGAGCGTCGGCGTTTTCCGGCCGAAGCCACTACGCTGCATCGTCTGCTGGGTGCCCAGCCCGATACCCAGCGGATGCGCTACCACGCCGGAAATCCGCTGCATCTGGATGTGCTGGTCGTTGATGAAGCGTCGATGGTTGACCTGCCGATGATGGCAAAACTGATCGCTGCGCTGCCAGGCCATGCGCGTGTGATCTTTCTGGGCGATCGCGACCAGCTCGCCTCGGTTGAGGCGGGGGCCGTGCTGGGCGATATCTGTCGCTGCACCGAGGGCGGCTATAGCCTGGAGCGGGCAGAACAGCTCGCGCGGCTGACCGGCTGTGCCCTTGAGGGCAGTGATGATATGCAGGCGCCGTCCGTGCGCGACAGTATCTGCCTGCTGCAAAAGAGTTATCGTTTTGACGCCAGGTCAGGCATCGGCCAGCTGGCTAAAGCGATCAACCGGGGGGATGCAGCAGAGGTCAATGCCTTGTTTACCTCGGCCTGCGAAGATGTCAGCTACCAGACGCTGAACAGCGCCGAAGCCTATCAGACGATGCTGGATGAGGTCGCGCAGGGATATCAGCCTTTCCTGCAGCTCATCAGAGAACAGGCGCCACCGGCGGAGGTCATCGCCGCGTTTGGCCGCTATCAACTGCTGTGTGCATTACGTGAAGGGCCATTTGGCGTGCAGGGGCTGAATCAGCGCATCGAACAGCGGCTGATGCAGTTACAGCGCATCCGGCGTCCCGGCGTCGGCAGCCGCTGGTATGCCGGACGACCGGTCATGATCAGCCGGAATGACAGCGCGCTTGGCCTGTTCAATGGCGATATTGGCATTACACTGCGCGATGAGGAGGGCAACCTCAAGGTCTTCTTCCCGCTGCCGGATGGATCCATCAAGGCCATTCAGCCGAGCCGCTTGCCGTCACACGAAACGGCCTGGGTAATGACGGTGCACAAATCGCAGGGATCGGAGTTTGACCACACCGCGCTGGTGATGCCGACGCAGTTTCTGCCGGTGCTGACGCGGGAACTGGTCTACACCGCGATCACCCGCGCACGTCGGCAGCTGACGATCTACAGCGAGCCGGGGGTGTTTCAGCGTGCGGTTCAGCTGCAGACGCAGCGACGCAGCGGTCTGGTCGAGCGCCTGGGCGCAGGCGGCTGAGAAGGGCAGGGAACAGGCGGCCGGTAAGCCGCCTGTTGATTACTCTGAGCCTCAGGTAAGGTCGGCCATCAGCACTTTTGAACGGCGCTGATAGTTATACATCTCTTTTTTACTCTCCGGCAGTGACTCGATATCGACCGGGGTAAAGCCGCGCTCCTGGAACCAGTGGATGCTGCGGGTGGTTAGCACAAACAGTTTTTCCAGCCCCATCTGCTTCGCCTGCAACGCTACGCGCTGCAACAGCATCTCACCCCGGGATGAGCTGCGATAGTCCGGATGCACGGCCACACAGGCCATCTCGCCGATCTTCTCATCCATAAACGGATAGAGCGCGGCGCAGGCGATGGTCAGATTATCGCGCTGAATGATGGTGAACTTGTCGATCTCCATCTCCAGCTGCTCGCGGGAGCGACGCACCAGAATACCCTGCTGCTCCAGCGGACGGATCAGTTCGAGAATACCGCCGATATCATTGATGTTGGCGCGGCGGATCTGCTCTGCCGACTCCATCACGATCTGCGTGCCGATACCGTCGCGGGAGAAGAGCTCCTGCAGCAGCGCACCATCTTCCTGATAACTGATCAGGTGGCTGCGGCGCACGCCACTGCGGCACGCTTTTACTGCGCCACGCAGGAAACGAACGGTGCCGGAGAGATAATCACCCTCTTTTTCAATCTCGTCGATTCGGGCCTGGGCGTCATTCGGGAACAGCTCGGAGATAATTTCGCCGTCACTGTCCAGCACCCCCTGTTCAGAGCAGAAGCCGATCATCTTTTCCGCTTTGAGCTTAATGGCCAGCTGGGTAGCTACCTCTTCGGAGGTCAGATTAAAGCTCTCACCGGTCACGGAAACCGCCACCGGGCCCAGCAGCACAATGGCGCCGTTATCCAGCTGGCGATGAATCGCCTCTTCATCGATACGACGGATACGCCCGCTGTGGCAGTAATCCACGCCATCATCCACGCCCAGCGGCTGTGAAATAATGAAGTTGCCGCTGACGACATTGATATGCGCGCCCTGCAGCGGTGTATTGTTAAGGCTCATTGAGAGGCGGGCGGTGATATCCAGCTGCAACCGGCCAGCCGCCTGCTTCACCAGCTCCAGGGACTGTGCGTCGGTGACCCTTGTGAACTTGTGATAAACCGGCTCCAGCTGCTGCTGAGCGAGGCTGGCATCAATCTGCGGCCGCGCACCATAGACCACCACCAGCCGGATGCCCAGGCTGTGCAGCAGGCCGATATCGTTGACGATGCCAGAGAAGTTCTCATGCTCAATCGCTTCGCCACCCAGCATGATGACAAAGGTTTTGCCACGGTGGGCATTGATATAGGGAGCGGTATGGCGAAAACCCTGAACCAGCTCGGTACTACGTTCCTTCACGGCCAACCCTCAATGAATGTTTATTCGTATTTTATGTATTTTTATGCTTTTACAGGCGATTTTGCAAGCCTTTATCCTGACGAAAATTTACGTTTTTTCGGGTGTCAAAGCCGCTAACAGCCTGCATTATTTAGGGTTTCCGGGGTGACATCATGCTGCGGATTGGATAAAGTTTTCGCCGCCATTTTATTAACTGGCGCATTTTCAGACATAACACAGCAGCTGGAGCGGCATGTCAGACGGTAATTCCCATTTTTCACGCAGACGATTCTTACAGGGGACAGGCGCCTTACTGCTGTTAAGCGTCAGCCGCACGGGGCTGGCGGCCAAAAACCACATTGTGGCCGTGCGGATCTGGCCCTCATCCACCTATTCACGGATGACGCTGGAGTCCAGCGTTGCACTGAAGTACAAACAGTTTGCCCTGACAAATCCCGATCGCCTGGTGATCGATATCCAGGGCCTGCACCTTAATCCGGTCCTGAAAGGGGTGGATAAGCAGGTCCGGGTCGACGATCCCTTTATCAAAAATGCCCGCGTCGGCCAGTTCGACAGCAACACGGTGCGCGTGGTACTGGAGCTGAAGCGCAACGTCGCGCCGAAAATCTTTAACCTGGCACCGGTCGCCGGGATCAATCACCGGCTGGTGGTTGACCTCTATCCGAGCCAGGATCATGTGGAAGATGATCCGCTGCTGGCGCTGCTGAAAGATTACAACCAGGGCGATCTGGAGAAAGATGAAGGGGTACAGGCTCCTCTGCCGGGCAAAGCGGGACGCGACCGGCCGATTATCATCATGATCGATCCCGGCCACGGCGGCGAAGATCCTGGCGCGCACGGCAAATATAAGACCCGCGAGAAGGATATTGTGCTGAAGATTGGCCGGCGACTGAAAGCGCTGATCGACAAACAGCCCAACATGAAAGCCTACATGACGCGCAACGAAGATGTCTTTATTCCGCTGCGGGTCAGGGTTGCCAAAGCCCGCAAGCAGCGCGCCGATCTTTTTGTCTCTATTCATGCGGATGCGTTTACCAGCCGCGCGGCGCGGGGATCCTCGGTGTTCGCCTTGTCCACCAGCGGGGCGACCTCCGCAGCCGCCCGCTTCCTGGCGCAGACGCAGAACGAATCAGACCTGATAGGCGGCGTCAGCAAAAGCGGTGACCGCTATCTCGACCACACCATGTTCGATATGGTGCAGCGGCAGACGATTCACGACAGCCTGAAGTTCGGTAAAGAGGTGCTGCATCGCATGGGGCGCATCAACCACCTGCATAAACGCACGGTGGATCAAGCCGGATTTGCGGTGCTCAAAGCGCCGGACATTCCTTCCATTCTGGTTGAAACGGCCTTTATCAGTAATGTGGAGGAGGAGCGTAAACTGCGAACCACCCGCTATCAGCATCAGGTAGCCCAGGCGATTCTGGATGGCATCAAAGCCTATGTAGAGAGTGGGGTGGCGCTGGCCCATCGGTAATGCAAGGCGGATAGCCCGGGCTATCCGCACGCTTTTCAGGGCGGAGGGGGCGCAAAAGAGGATTCGGGAACGCCAGAAACAAAAAAACACCCTTTCAGGTGTTTAAATGATTGGTTGCGGGGGCCGGATTTGAACCGACGACCTTCGGGTTATGAGCCCGACGAGCTACCAGGCTGCTCCACCCCGCGTCCGTATCATACTGACTTCACATTGTGACTTCTGAAAACGGCGTCAGAAGTGTTGGTTGCGGGGGCCGGATTTGAACCGACGACCTTCGGGTTATGAGCCCGACGAGCTACCAGGCTGCTCCACCCCGCGTCCGTATTGCGCATTGCGACTTTTCACATTGTGACTTCTGAAAACTGCCTCAGAAGTATTGGTTGCGGGGGCCGGATTTGAACCGACGACCTTCGGGTTATGAGCCCGACGAGCTACCAGGCTGCTCCACCCCGCGTCCGTGGAAGCGCACTATACTCTCCGCGCTGATTGATGCAACCCCTTTTTACAGATAAAAGCTAAATTAACAGCCAGTTGCTGAAGGAACCGCCCATCTGATTAATTATTGAACTGATCCGCACAGCGTGAAAGCGGATGCATTTCATTCTGCCGGGGGCTTTGCTATCGTCGCGGGGCGAACAGTTATAAGAAGAGAAGAGAATGAAATTTCATTGGGTGAAGTATGCACTCACTGGCACGTTGATCACGCTGCTGGCGGCCTGTAGCTCTAAACCGACCGATCGCGGTCAGCAATATAAAGATGGCAAACTGGAACAGCCGCTGGCGCTGGTGAATCAGCCCAATGCCAAAGGCGCACCGGTAAACGGCCGGGACTTTGGTGAGCAGGTACGCCAGATCCAGTCCGCCTCATCGGCGCTCTATGGCCGTCAGAGTGGCACCTACAGTGCGATTGAGAGCTGGCTGATGGCGGGGGCTGATACCCGACAGCTTCGTCAGTATGGCCTGAATGCCTGGCAGATGGAGGGCACGGACAACTACGGTAACGTGCAGTTTACCGGCTACTACACGCCGGTAGTGGAAGCGCGTTACACCCGTCAGGGTGAATTCCAGTACCCAATCTATCGGATGCCACCACGTAAACGGGGTGAAAAATTACCGAGCCGCGCCTCTATCTACAGTGGCGCACTCGATGACCGCTACGTTATTGCCTACAGCAACTCGCTGATTGATAACTTCATGATGGATGTGCAGGGCAGTGGTTATGTCGATTTTGGCGACGGCCGCCCGATGACCTTCTTTGGTTACGCCGGTAAAAATGGCTGGGGATACCATAGTATCGGTAAAGAGCTGATCGACCGCGGCGAAGTAAAGCGCGAAGATATGTCGATGCAGGCGATCCGTCAGTGGGCGCAGGAGCACTCGCCTCAGGAAGTGCGCGCACTGCTGGAAACCAACCCGTCATTCGTCTTCTTTAAAGCTGAGCCTTTTACGCCGGTACGCGGCGCCAGCGCGGTGCCGCTGGTGGCGAAAGCCTCTGTCGCCTCTGACCGCTCCATCATTCCACCGGGCACGGTACTGCTGGCGGAGGTGCCACAGCTCAATGAGAAGGGCAAGTTCAACGGTAAATATGAGATGCGCCTGATGGTGGCCCTGGACGTAGGCGGCGCGATTAAAGGACAGCACTTTGATATCTATCAGGGTATCGGTCCCGATGCCGCGCATCTGGCGGGCTTCTATAATCACTATGGCCGCGTCTGGGTACTGAAAGCCGCGCCGGGTGCCGGACAGCCGCTGTTCTCCAGCCCGCAAAACGGTAATAATGGTTCACTGCTCCTCGGCGCTAACTAATTTCTTCTCTGCGGGCCTGCGGGCCCGCACGACGTTACAGGTTCAACTATGAAAGTGTTAAATGACGCCTGGCATCAGCGCTTTGGCGGCACGGCGCGTCTCTATGGTCAGGATGCGCTGCAACGGTTTGCTGACGCCCACTTCTGCGTCATCGGAATCGGCGGCGTCGGCTCCTGGGCGGCGGAGGCGCTGGTACGCACCGGGATTGGTAAAATCACCCTGATTGATATGGATGATGTCTGTATCACCAATACCAACCGTCAGCTGCATGCGCTGCAGGGCAATGTCGGCAAGGCCAAAACAGAGGTCATGGCAGAGCGGTTGCGTGCCATCAATCCTGATTGTGAGGTGATCTGCATTGATGATTTTATTACGCCAGAGAACACCGCAGACCTGATGGCTGCCGGTTTTGATTATGTGATCGATGCTATTGACAGCGTGCGGCCTAAAGCGGCCCTGATCGCCTGGTGTCGCCGGAATAAGATCCCGCTGATCACCACCGGTGGCGCGGGTGGTCAGATTGATCCAACGCAGATCCAGGTCGCGGATCTGGCAAAGACCATTCAGGATCCGCTGGCGGCGAAGCTGCGCGAACGGCTCAGGAGCCTGGGCGTGATAAAAAACAGTAAGGGTAAACTGGGCATCGACTGCGTTTTCTCCACCGAGGCGCTGGTCTATCCGCAGGCCGATGGCAGCGTCTGTGCCTCACGCAGCACGGCAGAGGGACCGAAGCGAATGGATTGCGCATCCGGTTTCGGCGCCGCCACCATGGTCACCGCCACCTTTGGCTTTGTGGCCGTTTCGCATGCGCTGAAGAAGTTTCTGGCGCGCGCCGCGCGTCAGGACGTCGCCAGCGCCTGACGCGCGGCGTGCTCTACCGCGGCGGCCAGCGCCTGCAGGCCGCTGCTGCGTGACGCGCTGAGCTGGGCGCGCAGACCCAGTTCATCAAAAAGTTGCAGGGGATCGCTGGCCAGCAGCTGCTGTGGCGTCTGACCCTCAACGGCAGTCAGCAGCACCGCCAGCAGGCCACGCACAATCCGTCCTTCGCTGTCGCCATAGAAGTGCAGCGTACCCGCCTCCTGTCGCTGGCTGCCCAGCCAGACCCGGTTCTCACACCCGCTCAGTTCAATCTCCGGGCGCTTCAGTTCCTCTGGCAGCGCGGGCAACTGACGGCCCAGCTGAATCAGCTGGCGATAACGATCTTCCCACTGATGAAAGCGACCAAAGCTCTCCTTCAGCGTAGCGACAGTGATCTCTGCGCCAAACGGGTGTGGCGCTAACGGCGATGAACTCATTGCTAAAACTCCGATAACAGCGAAATGGCGCGCTTCATGGCATGCACCAGCGCATCAACATCCTGCAGATTATTATAGGGGGCAAAAGAGGCGCGCAGCGTGCCACTGACGCCCAGTGCCGCCATCAGCGGCTGCGCACAGTGCTGACCGGCGCGCAGGGCGATGCCCTGTTCCGCCAGCAGCGTCACCAGATCGCTGTGGTGCAGACCGTTAAACTTAAACGCCAGCAGGCTGGCGTTGCCACAGCGGAAACTGCGAAAGCCAGGCAGTTCCGCCAGCTGTTGCTCAGCCTGAGTGGCGAGCCGCTGACTCCAGCATTCAGCCTGCTGCAGATCGTACTGCGACAGCCAGCTCAGCGCGGCACTCAATCCCACGACGCCCGCCACATTTGGCGTGCCCGCTTCAAAACGCCAGGGCACCGGCTGCGGGGTGAAGTCACTGAAATCAACCTGAGTCACCATTTTGCCGCCCCCCTGCCACGGCGCCATCGCCTCCAGCAGTTCCGCTTTGCCATAAAGCGCGCCAGTCCCCATCGGGCCGTAAATCTTATGGGCGGAGAAGGCGTAAAAGTCGATGTCGAGCGCCTGGAGATCCGGCGGGCAATGCACCACACCCTGCGCGCCATCGACCATGACTTTCGCTCCCACGCCATGAGCCAGCGCGATCGCCTGACCAAGATCGGGACAGCCGCCGGTGACGTTCGACATCTGACCCACCGCCAGCAGCCGCGTCCGGCTGTTAAGCAGGGCAGGTAACTGGCTGATATCCGGCAGGCGATCCGGACCTAACGGCCATTTTACGACGCGGGCACCGCAGGCCCTGGCGGCCATCAGCCACGGAACCAGATTGGCATGATGCTCGGCTTCGCTGACCACGATCTCATCACCCGGCTGCAGGCGCGGCCGCAGCCAGCTGTTGGCCACCAGATTTATCGCTTCGGTGGTGCCGCGCGTCCAGACAATTTCACGATCGTCAGCGGCATTAAGCCAGCGGGCCACCTGACTGCGCGCCTGTTCATAGCGCTGCGTCAGGTCCCTGGCGGCAGCGAACTGGCTGCGATGCACCGTGCCGGCGCTGAGGCTGTAAAACTGCTGTGTACTCTCAATGACGGCGTGGGGTTTCAGCGTGGTAGCTGCGCTGTCGAGATACACCCCGGCGTCAGTGAGCGCGGGAAACTGCTGGCGAAAAGCGGTGGGATTAAATGCGGTCATGCCGGGTCCATGATGAGAATAATTAGGACCAAACTGAAAGAATGGTCTGCGTCTGGCAAAGCTGAAAAAGCGCGTTATGCTGAATATTGCAAGGTTTGAACCAGACCCGCATAACGACGCAACGTTTCGTAGTCGATCTCACTTTTCGGCTGCCTCTGATTAGCGTAACGCGGGCGGTTTAATGCAATCAATCTACAAGGAGATAGCAGATGAATAAACTTACCGCAGTACTGGCCGTATGTACTCTGGCTTTCACCCTGAGCGCCTGTTCAAGCAACTACGTTATGCATACTAATGATGGCCGCACTATCGTGGCTGCCGGCAAGCCGAAGGTCGATAATGACACCGGTATGATCAGCTATAAAGATGCGAATGGCAACGAGCAGCAGATCAACCGCTCTGACGTCAAAGAAATGGTTGAATCAGGCCAGTAAGAGCAAAAAAAAGCACCGCAATTTGCGGTGCTATTTAAAATCACCATGGACAGACAGGGTAAATCTACAGGAATTAAGAGTTCGATACGCAATCGTCGGATCAAAAATTGCAAACACAACATCACGACCACAAGCCAAAAGCTTTCAGAAAATCTGCGAACTCACTCACAAATCTAAAAACTTTTCGTTCCGGCTCTGGAAGTGCGGCAACTATAGGTATTTGCTGGTGGTTCCTCAACGGACAAATTATAATGCCTCGGATTAAAAATTCTAATACGTAAACGCTTTGTATAAGCCTGCGTATTTTTCGCCGCGCCGGATACGGAAAACCATGTCGAAACGCCTTCCTCCCCTCAACGCACTGCGTGTTTTTGACGCAGCCGCACGCCATTTAAGCTTTACTAAAGCCGCTGAAGAGTTGTTTGTCACCCAGGCTGCTGTAAGCCATCAGATTAAATCTCTGGAGGATTTTCTGGGGTTAAAGCTGTTTCGCCGGAGGAATCGTTCGCTGTTACTGACCGAGGAAGGACAAAGCTACTATCTCGATATCAAAGAGATCTTCTCCGCCATTAATGAAGCGACGCGCAAACTGCAGGCGCGCAGTGCCAAGGGTGCACTGACCGTCAGTCTGCTGCCGAGTTTCGCCATTCAGTGGCTGGTGCCTCGCCTCTCCAGCTTTAATATGGCTTATCCGGGAATCGACGTGCGCATCCAGGCCGTGGACCGCGATGAAGAGAAGCTGGCCGACGATGTCGATGTGGCGATTTTCTATGGGCGCGGTAACTGGCCAGGGCTGCGGGTCGAAAAACTCTATGCCGAATATCTGCTGCCGGTCTGTTCCCCGACGCTGATGACCGGCGATAATCCGCTGAAAACGCCGATGGATCTGTCACGCTTTACCCTGCTGCATGACGCCTCGCGGCGGGACTGGCAATCCTATATTCGTCAGCTGGGACTGCAGCATATCAATGTGCAGCAGGGACCAATCTTCAGCCACAGCGCGATGGTGCTGCAGGCGGCGATTCATGGTCAGGGGGTGGCGCTGGCGAATAATGTGATGGCGCAGAGCGAGATCGAGGCCGGGCGCTTAATCTGCCCGTTTAACGATGTGCTGGTCAGTAAAAACGCTTTTTATCTGGTTTGTCATGACAGTCAGGCAGAACTGGGTAAAATAGCCGCCTTCCGACAGTGGATCCTGGCAAAAGCCGCAACAGAACAAGAAAAATTCCGCTTTCGTTACCAACAATAACATCTTGATTTAATTGCATTATGATGCAAAAGCATCCAGAGGAACGGTGAATGTCCAGTCGTGCCATGTTTATTTTTGCCGCGATCAGCGGGTTTCTGCTGGTGGCGTTTGGCGCATTTGGTGCCCATGTGCTGAGTCGATCGCTTGGCGCAGCTGAAATGGCCTGGATCCATACCGGGCTGGAATATCAGGCTTATCACACTTTAGCCGTGATGGGGCTGGGAGCCGCGATGTTACGTCGCGCTAATATCTGGTTTTACTGGAGCAGTGCGCTGATGGCGCTCGGCACCGTGTTGTTCAGTGGCAGCCTCTACTGTCTGGCGCTGTCACATCTGAAGTTTTGGGTTTTTATCACGCCAGTGGGCGGAGTCTGTTTCCTCGCCGGTTGGGTATTGATGTTGATTGGCGCGCTGCGTCTTAAACGAAAGGCAGAACGCCATGAATAAAGTTTTACTCTATTGTCGTCCCGGTTTTGAAAAAGAGTGTGCAGCAGAGATCAGCGCCAGAGCCGCTGAACGCGAGATCTACGGCTTTCCACGGGTCAAAGATGACGCCGGTTATGTGCTGTTTGAGTGCTACCAGTTCGAAGATGCCGAGCGGCTGGCGCGGGAACTGCCGTTTGATGAGCTGATTTTCGCCCGGCAGATGCTGGTCGTCGGCGAACTGCTGCGTGATCTGCCGCAGGAAGATCGAATCACCCCGATTGTCGGCATGCTGACCGGTGTGGTGGAGAAGGGGGGCGAGCTGCGTGTTGAGGTGCCGGACACCAACGAAGCCAAAGAGCTGACGAAATTCTGTCGTAAGTTCACCGTTCCGCTGCGTGCCGCACTGCGCGAAGGCAAGATCCTGCTCAATTATGAGAGCCCGAAACGCCCGGTGGTGCATGTGTTCTTCATTGCGCCAGGCACCTGTTATGTCGGCTACTCCTTCCGCGAAAACAGTTCACCGCTGTACATGGGGATCCCCCGGCTTAAGTTTCCCGCCGATGCGCCAAGTCGCTCCACGCTGAAGCTGGAAGAGGCGTTTCACGTCTTTATCCCGGAGGATGAATGGGATGAGCGTTTAGCCAGCGGCATGTACGCGGTGGATCTCGGGGCCTGTCCGGGCGGCTGGACCTATCAGCTGGTTCAGCGCAGCATGATGGTCTATGCGGTGGACAACGGGCCAATGGCGCCGAGCCTGATGGATACCGGCCAGGTGATGCACGAAAAGGCCGATGGCTTCAAATACCGGCCACCCCGTAACAACATCAGCTGGCTGGTGTGTGACATGGTGGAGAAGCCGGTGCGCGTGGCTAACCTGATGACCGACTGGCTGGTGAATGGCTGGTGCCGTGAGGCGATCTTCAACCTGAAGCTGCCGATGAAGAAGCGTTACGAAGAGGTGACGCAGAATCTGGCGATGATGCAGGAACGCTTTGATAGCGAGGGCATCAACGTGCAGATCCGCGCCCGCCAGCTCTATCACGACCGCGAAGAGGTAACGGTGCACGTACGCCGGATCTGGGCCGCGATGGGTGGTCGGCGCGACGAACGTTAATCACCGGGCTGAGTGCAGCCGCACTCAGCCGGTATAACGCAGCGTATTCAGGTTTCCCTGTAACACCAGATCCCGCTTCAGCGTTGCGACCTCGCGGCTGATCTCCGCTATCCGCTGACCTTCCGCAATCTTTTCCCGCCACTTTGCAGGCACCCGCGCCAGTTGCTGATAGATCCCCTCAAGCGTGTGAAACTCTGCCAGCAGCTGTTTCGCGCTTTTCGGGCCGATACCGGCGATGCCGGGGATCTTGCTGCTGCTGATCCCGCAGAGTCCCCAGTAGTCGGGCAGTCGCTCCGGAGCCACGCCAAACTCCGCTTCGATAAAGGGCAGGTCGAGCCACCGTTTCTGAAAGTAGTCGCGGATACGGATGTCGGGAGCCAGCAACTGACAGTATCCTTTGTCCGTGGAAACAATGGTGGCCTGATGTCCCGCCTGGGCCATTTTCACCGCCAGCGTGGCCGCGAGGTCATCCGCCTCATCGTCGCCGGCGATCCAGCAGCTGACGCCGGCCACGCGAAACGCTTCCTGCAACGCCGGAATTTCCGCCTGCAGGTCATCAGGCATAGGGGGACGTCCGCTTTTGTAATCGGGCAGCAGCTGATGACGCCAGCCCTGATGACGCGCTTCGCCATCAAACACGGCGACCGCATGAGTCGGTCGCGTGTGACCCAGCACCTGACGCAGCGCGGCCACACAGCCGTCCACGCAGGGCGAACCCTGAACCGCGTGCAGACGGCGAATCAGATTCAGGGCATCAATAATAACAAGATGAAAAGCCATGAGCGTATGGGCAGCCCGGAGGCTGCCTCCTGATTTATTTGATAATTTCGTAGCAGGGGATGTAGGCGGTGCCGGGCAGTTTCATACGTTGCTGCGCCACAAATCCCTGTAGCAGCTCATCCATCCGATGCATGATGTCGGGATCGCCATGCAGCTTGTAGCGGCCCTTTTCACGGATCTCGCGGATCCCCATCTCTTTAACGTTACCGGCGACGATGCCTGAGAAGGCGCGACGCAGGTCGGCAGCCAGCTTTTCAGGTGCCTGATTGGTATAGAGATTAAGGTTGGCCATATTCTCGTGGGTCGGAAGGAACGGCACCTGCAGATCGGGTTCAATGCGAATCGACCAGTTAAAGCTATACGCATCACCGGTTTCGCGACGATTCTCTTTGACCTGCGGCATCGCTTTCTTCATCAGACGCGCCACTTCCGCCGCATCGTTGATGATGATCTGATAATGCTTACGAGCCTGTTCGCCCAGGGTGTTGACGATGAAATCATCCAGCACGCGGAAGTAGTCGGCGCTCTCTTCGGGGCCGGTCAGAATCAGCGGCAGCAGCTGGTCGTTGTTCTGCGGATTCATCAGGATGCCCAGCAGATAGAGCAGCTCTTCTGCGGTGCCGACGCCGCCCGGGAAAATGATGATGCCATGCGCGATGCGTACGAACGCTTCCAGACGTTTTTCGATGTCCGGCATGATGATCAGCTCGTTCACCAGTGGGTTTGGTGGTTCCGCGGCAATGATTGAAGGTTCGGTCAGGCCGATAAAGCGGCTGTCACGGTAGCGTTGCTGGGCATGGCCGACCGCGGCCCCTTTCATTGGCGCTTCCATCACACCTGGCCCGCAGCCGGTACAGATGTTCAGTTCACGCAGACCGAGCTGCGTTCCGACGTTGCGGCAGTACTGATACTCAACGGCGTTGATGGAGTGACCGCCCCAGCAGACCACCGTGTTGGGATCTTCGCCGATATGCAGTGCCCGCGCATTGCGCAGAATGGAAAAGACGGTGTTAGTGATCGTGACCGAATCGTTCTCTTCGGCTGCGGTAAGCCGCCCCGGCATGGTGAGCTGTCCGCTGACAAACAGGATGTCACGCAGTACGGCAAACAGGTTCGCCTGCAGCGAGCGGATAATGCGGCCATCCACGAACGCCTCTTCCGGCGGATTGATCAGCTCCAGTTTAACGCCGCGCTCCTGGCGCAGCACATTGATGTCGAAATTTTCAAAGCGGGAGAGCAGTTCGTGGCTGCTGTCAGTCTGGCTGCCGGAGTTAAGCACGGCCAGAGAGCAATTGCGAAACAGCTGGTAAAGGTCGCTGCTGGCTGTGCGCTTAAGCATATCGACTTCCAGCTGCGAGAGCAGATCCATTGAGCCAAGAGGGCTGATGTGGGTAATCAAATGAGCTCCTTTACACCCGCCTGGGTGCGTGTTGGCACTGCAACGGCAGTGACGAAAATCCCGGGGCGGCATCCATGGGTTGCCGCCATCACCAGAGTAGCCTTGTCAGCCCGCACAGCTCAAGCGGAACTGCGCGCGCATCACGCAGCCTGCGAGAAAACTCGCAAACTACTGACGAACCAGCCGTGAAAAGCCGGGCGTGAAGGGCACATTGGTGCGCCACGGGTTGATATCCAGCCCGCCCCGGCGCGTGTAGCGCGCATATACCGTCAGGGCGTCCGGATGACAGAAGCGCATCACATCATTGAAGATGCGCTCGACGCACTGCTCATGGAACTCATTGTGCTGGCGGAATGAGATCAGGTAGCGCAGCAGGGCCTCACGATCGATGCGCGGGCCTGAGTAGCGGATCATCACCGAACCCCAGTCGGGCTGGTTCGTGATCAGGCAGTTAGATTTGAGCAGATGACTGACCAGCGTCTCTTCAACGATTTCACTGCCTGCGGCATTGGCGAGATAGTCAGCATTGAAGCGATAATCCTCGATGGTGATATCCTGCTCATCAATACAGCGGCCCTCAAAGTGCCCGATTGGCTGTCCTTCCACCTCACTGAGCCGGAACAGCGCAACCTGCACTTCTCCCTCTGCGCAGGCGCTCAGGTCGCGCTCCAGCGTCTGACGGACTTCACCCCAGTCGGCAAAGCGGGTCTGGTTGAAGCTGTTCAGGTAGAGTTTGAAACTCTTGGATTCGATAAGATTACGGCTCTGCGCATCCAGCACCACTTCACCCACGGCGACCTGCGGCAGCCCTTTGCTGTTAAGCCACGACAGCTCATACAGCGTCCAGATATCGGCGCCGGTGAAGGGCAGGCTGTCGGGAAACAGGCCAAGGGGTTCACGGTTCAGGCTGCGCGGCACCGCCTGCAGTAAGCCATTGTCATAGCGATCGTGATAGGCTGTGGGTTTGCCCAGCGTCAGGTTGCTGAGTGCCTGATCCTGTTCGTGAGTAGTCATTGCGGTTACCACCAAAATTAATCAAAGTGGCTAAGTGTAACCCATCAGAAGTGAGAATATGAATGATGCAGCAAACTGCCGCCGCGTTGCGCGACTTTACTCAGCGCTACTGCCAGCACTGGCTTCAGCAGACCGGCCATGCACCGGCCAGCAGCGATCTCTATGGTGTGCCGTCGCCCTGCGCGCTGGAAGATCGCGGGCAGCAGGTCCTCTGGCAGCCGCAGCCGTTCACGCTGCCGCCCACGCTGGAGGCCATTGAGCGTGCCATCGATCTTCAGCTTCAGCCGTCGATCACGGCGTTCTACACCACGCAACTGGCGGGCGACATGCGGGCCACGCTGGGTGAGCAGTCGCTGACTCTGTTACAGGTCTGGAGTGAAGAGGATTTTCTGCGGTTGCAGGAGAATCTGATTGGGCATCTGGTGATGCAGCGCCGTCTCAGACAGTCGCCGACGCTGTTTATTGCCACCACTGATTCAGAGGAGGAGATCGTCTCGGTCTCGAATCTGACAGGCGAAGTAATTCTGGAACAGCCGGGGCGTAAACAGCGCACCGTAGTAGCCGAAAGCCTTGAGATATTTCTTAAGTCATTACAACCGGTTATCAACTGACTCGCAGTGATTTGCCGCTGCGTTTGTGCGAGATCTCTTACATATACTGTAAGAGATCGCCATATCGTTCATGAGACATCCGGAAGGCCAGAATGTAAAAATATTGTGAATCATAAACTTAATGGCGATTATCTGAATTTGCACCGCACATTTCGTAAAGTTTTGCCGTAAGTCCCTTGTGCGCTTTACGCGTTCTGTCAAAATGTTTCTCGCTGCAGGATGCTCAGGAAACGGGATCGTCAGGACGATGATAAGCCATGAGGCAGGAACGTAACGGAGCTTACGGCACACGGAAGGTTTCAGGATGAAACAGGATCGCTCAGGATTGAGTCAGGGACACCTCCAGGATGGAGAATGAGAGCCCCTCAGAAGAGGTGGTGGGCCAGGATGCTAAGGATACATCAGGACGATGCGCGACAGGAGTTCGCACGGGACAAGTTGTCATGGAAGAGCAGGGAGCACTAACGTAGCGGGATAGCTGCAAACGAACCGGGAGCACTGTTTATACAGTGCTCCCTTTTTTTGTGCCTGTGCCAACTAGTGATATGCTTGCCGCCCATTTTTGACGGCTTGCTGGAGGTGGCGCATGACGCCTGAACAATTGATTACGCAACGGCTGGAACAGCTGGAAGCGGTGATGCGTGAATATCAACTCTGGCAGAGTACGCCGCCGCCGGAAGGCGCACTCGACAGCCGTGAACCCTTCTGTATGGATACGCTGGAGCCGCTGCAGTGGCTCCAGTGGGTGCTGGTCCCACGGATGCATGCCCTGATTGCGGCGCGGCATCCGTTACCGCAGAACTTTGCCGTTGCCCCCTATTATGAAGTGGTGCTGATGCCTGACCAGCCGGGTATTGCGCCGCTGCTGCTGACCCTGCGTCAGCTCGATCTACTACTCCAGGATGCGGCTCACTGATGCTGGAAATAGTCTATCAGGATGAGTGGCTGGTGGCGGTCAACAAACCCAGCGGCTGGCTGGTTCATCGCAGCTGGCTGGATCGGCATGAAACGGTGTTTGTGATGCAGACCGTGCGCGATCAAATCGGCCAGCATGTCTTTACCGCGCATCGGCTGGATAAACCGACGTCAGGCGTGCTGCTGATGGGGCTCTCCAGCGAAGTGGGTCGGCTGCTGTCCCAGCAGTTTGAACAGCATCAGATGCAGAAAACTTACCACGCCGTTCTGCGCGGCTGGCTGGAGAGCAGCGGGACGCTCGACTATCCGCTGGTGGAAGAGCGTGACAGGATTGCGGACAGGCACGCCAGCGAACCGCTTGCCGCCCAGTCGGCGATCACCGATTATCAGGCCCTGGCAACCGCCGAGATGCCGGTCGGCATTGGCCGTTATCCCACTTCGCGTTATAGCCTGGTCGAACTCTCACCCCGCACCGGCCGCAAGCATCAGCTGCGTCGCCACATGTCACACCTGCGCCATCCGATTATTGGCGATTCGGCGCACGGCGATCTGCGGCAGAACCGGGGCGCCGCGCAGCACTTTGGCGCGAACCGGCTGATGCTGCACGCCAGCAGCCTGGCGCTGACCCATCCGGTAACCGGTGAACCTTTGCTGATACGCGCCGGGCTGGATAGCGTCTGGCAGAATCTGATGAGCCAGTTTGGCTGGCAGGATACGCTGCCGGAGGTGCCGCGGGTTGAGTTTGCCGCCGCGCCAGGCGAGGATAAGGTTTCAGAATAAGGGAGAAAGCAGATGGCAAAGATTGGCATTTTTGTAGGCACGGTATATGGCAATGCGCTGCTGGCGGCCGAAGAGGCGGAGCCGATTCTGCAGCAGCAGGGTCACAGCGTGACGCTGTTTGACGATCCGACGCTGGCTGACTGGCAGGCGTATACCAGCGATGTAGCGTTGATCATCACCTCAACCACCGGTCAGGGCGATTTCCCCGACACCCTTTCAGGGCTGTTCCACGCGATAAAAGATAAGCTGGGGCATCAGCCTGCGCTGCGCTATGGCGTGATTGCGCTGGGTGACAGCAGCTATGACCATTTTTGTGGCGCGGGCAAAGCCTTCGATGCGCTGCTGCAGGAGCAGGGCGCACAGCGGGTCGGTGAGACACTGCTGGTGGACGCCACGGAAAATCCGGAGCCGGAAACCGTCACCTCGCCCTGGGTTGAGGCCTGGGGCGCACAGCTCTGACGCCGCCGCCAGGCTTATCGCGGCTGAAAGGCCCGCAGATAAGCCTGGCCCGGACGCTATAGGATCAGGTGACCGGGGCCGGATTAAATACCGCCAGCTGATTGCGGATCCCCCAGCGATCGGACCAGGTCTGCTTCCGGCCGCTGGCGATATCCAGGATCAGTTCAAACAGTCGCCAGCCCACCTGTTCAATACTCTCTTCACCGGTAGCAATCGTCCCGGCATTGATATCCATCAGATCGTGCCAGCGTTCGGCCAGAGCATTTCGCGTTGCCATCTTGATCACCGGGATCGCTGCCAGACCATAAGGCGTTCCGCGGCCCGTGGTAAAGACCTGCAGGGTGATGCCGGAGGCCAGCTGCTGCGTGCCGCAGACAAAATCGCTGGCGGGGGTCGCTGCATAGATTAATCCACGTCGCGTAGGTCGCTGACCGGGGGAGAGCACTTCGACAATGGCGCTGCGGCCTGACTTGGCGATTGAGCCAAGCGCCTTTTCCACCACGTTGGCCAGCCCGCCCTTTTTATTGCCCGGCGACGGGTTAGCACTGCGATCGGTCTGCCCCTGGTCGAGATAGTCATCATACCAGGCCATCTCTTCCAGTAAGCGCTTACCGACCTCCTGATTAATGACGCGCGGCGTCAGCAGATGAATCGCATCGCGAACTTCGGTGACTTCCGAGAACATCACCGTCGCGCCACAGCGCACCAGCAGATCGGAGGCGAAGCCCACCGCCGGGTTGGCCGTCACGCCAGAGAACGCATCGCTGCCGCCACACTGCATGCCGACAATCAGATCAGCCGCAGGGCAGGTTTCGCGCTTGCGCTGATTCAGCCGCTGGAGATGCAGCTCCGCGACCTGCAGGATCTCCTGCACCATCGCACCGAACCCCACCAGCTTTTCATCCTGCAAACGCACGATGTCCCTGTCGTCCAGTGAGATCGCCTGCACGTCAGCGGTGCCGGTCAGCAGACGCTCCGGCTGTAACTTCTCACAGCCCAGGCCGACGACCATCACTTCGCCGCCAAAATTCGCATTCAGCGCCAGGTTGTGAATGGTGCGAATCGGCACTACCGCCGCAGGCGCGTTGATCGCGACGCCGCAACCATAGAGATGATTCAGGGCAACCACGCCATCTACATTGGGATAACGCGGCAGCAGCTCCCGCTCGATAATCTGTACAACATGATCGACCACGCCCGCCACGCAGTGAACGCTGGTTGTGATGCCGAGCAGATTGCGTGTGCCGACGCTGCCATCCGCATTGCGGTAGCCCTCGAAGGTATAGCCCTCCAGCGGCGGCAGCTCGGGCGGTACCTGCGTGGCTAATGGCAGGCTGGCCAGCGGCGGGGCGTCCGGCAGTGCGACCAGCGACTCATCAATCCAGCTCCCCTGAGCGATATCCCGCAGGGCATAGCCAATCACTTCGCCATAACGCAGGATCGCCTCGCCCTGACGAATCGCACTCAGCGCCACTTTGTGGCCCTGGGGCACATGTTCCGTCAGCGTCAGCCCGTCAGCAAACCGGGTTCCGGCGGGCAGACCCAGACTGTTCACCACAATGGCCACATTGTCGTGCTCATGGACTTTGATATAGAGCGGTCGTTCATCTGTTTTGAGATTCATCGCTTACCTTGCCTCTGTCGCGCCGGCGTGATGCGGCACGCTGTAATGATTTGACCTGTCACACGGGGGTTTGCCAGCTTCAGTATAAGGAGCAGGGCCGGGGCGCGCATTGTGCAAATGTCCACCATTAAGGCGAATCCTTCCGCCGTTTTGGGTCGCTTATCCAAAAGCAAGTGAAGACCCTCACAAACAGCAGGGGAAAGCGTCGCCGGAGGCACCGATCGACCCGGAAAAACGCGCTTTCGTGAGCCATCCCGCAGGCTTTTGTGCATTCGCAAGATAATCCCTTCAACACCTTCGCCATTCCAGGGCAATGCGCCAATGTGCTGGCCGCAGGCTGTTCTTATACTGAGTCCCGTTAGCCAAAGTCAGGTTATCTGTCACGACGTATTACCCACCCGGAAAAGGCGGCAGAGCGTTTATCTCGCCGCACCCGCCAGACGCCGGATGGATAAATAAAGGTTTGCCAGAACAAAAAGATCGCCGTGTTTAACCCAACTTCTCTCTGATACCCAACGCGATGTGTATGCAGTCAGAGCGAATGTAGCTCACGCTATATTTCAGGAGTGCATCATGAATAGTTTCAGCCAGACCGCGGAAACGGTGCAGAAACGCACCAATGCCCGCTACTGGATTGTGGTGATGTTGTTTATCGTCACCTCATTCAACTACGGTGACCGCGCCACCATTTCCATTGCCGGTTCGGCGATGTCGAAAGATATCGGCCTGGATTCAGTCGGACTCGGCTACATCTTCTCTGCCTTCTCATGGGCCTATGTGATCGGTCAGATCCCGGGCGGCTGGCTGCTCGACCGCTTCGGCTCAAAACGGGTCTATTTCTGGAGCATCTTCACCTGGTCGCTGTTCACCCTGCTGCAGGGCTTCGTCGATATCTTCAGCGGCTTTGGCATCATTATGTCGCTGTTTATCCTGCGTTTCCTGGTCGGTCTGGCCGAAGCGCCCTCCTTCCCCGGCAACAGTCGCATCGTGGCAGCCTGGTTTCCGGCGCAGGAGCGCGGCACGGCGGTGGCGATCTTCAACTCGGCTCAATACTTCGCCACCGTAATCTTCGCACCCATCATGGGCTGGCTGGTTTCCGAAGTGGGCTGGGCGCATGTGTTCTGGTTTATGGGTGGTCTGGGCATCATCCTCAGTTTTATCTGGCTGAAAGTGATCCACGATCCCAACGATCACCCTGGCGTCAATAAAGCGGAACTGGAGTACATGGAGCAGGGCGGGGCTCTGATCAATATGGACGCCAGAAAAGAGACCCGCAAAGTCAGCTGGGGTGAAAAGTGGTTCCAGATCAAGCAGCTGCTCACTTCGCGCATGATGCTTGGGATCTACCTCGGTCAGTACTGTGTTAACGCCTTAACTTACTTCTTTATCACCTGGTTCCCGGTCTATCTGGTGCAGGCGCGCGGCATGTCGATCCTCAAAGCGGGCTTCGTGGCCTCCGTGCCGGCGGTGTGCGGCTTCCTCGGCGGCGTGCTGGGCGGGGTGATCTCCGACTGGCTGATGCGTAAAACCGGCTCGCTGAATATTGCGCGTAAAACCCCCATCGTGCTGGGTATGCTGCTCTCTATTTCGATGGTGATGTGTAACTACACCGACACTGAATGGATGGTGGTGTTCTTTATGGCACTGGCGTTCTTTGGCAAAGGCATTGGCGCGCTGGGCTGGGCGGTGATGGCGGATACGGCACCGAAAGAGATCAGCGGCCTGAGCGGCGGTCTGTTCAATATGTTCGGTAACTTCTCCGGCATCGTGACGCCTATCGCCATCGGCTACATCATCGCCACCAGCGGATCCTTTGAAGGGGCGCTGCTCTACGTCGGTATTCATGCCTTTGTCGCCGCATTCAGCTTCCTGGTGATCGCCGGTGATATCAGACGTGTCGAACTGAAACCCTGGACCGGTAAGGACGCCTCATGAACACACAAAGCTCACCGGTAATCACGGAGATGCAGGTTATTCCGGTCGCGGGTTATGACAGCATGCTGCTCAACATTGGTGGCGCGCACAACGCCTGCTTCACCCGCAATCTGGTGGTGCTCACCGACAGTGCCGGGCACACCGGCGTCGGTGAAGCGCCCGGCGGCGACACCATCTATCAGACGCTGGTGGCGGCCATTCCGCAGGTAAAAGGTCAGCAGATCGCCCGGATGAATCGTCTGGTGCAGCAGGTCCATCAGGGCAATCAGTCGGCTGATTTCACTACCTTTGGCAACGGCGCCTGGACTTTTGAGCTGCGGGTCAATGCGGTCGCTGCGCTGGAAGCGGCGCTGCTCGACCTGCTGGGACAGTGCCTGGGCGTGCCGGTGGCCGAGCTGCTGGGGCCGGGCAAACAGCGGGATGAGGTCAGGGTGCTGGGCTATCTGTTCTATCTCGGCGACCGCCGCAAAACCGATCTGCCCTATCAGTCAGGAGAGCAGGCTACGCACGACTGGTATCACCTGCGTCATCAGGAGGCGCTGACCAGCGAGGCCGTCGTCAGGCTGGCCGAGGCGGCACAGGATAAGTATGGCTTCAGAGACTTCAAGCTCAAGGGCGGCGTGCTGCCGGGTGAGCAGGAGATCGCGACGGCGGCGGCGCTGAAACAGCGCTTCCCCGACGCCCGCATCACGGTCGATCCCAACGGCGCCTGGCGGCTGGATGAGGCGATAGCACTCTGCAAGGGGATGCAGGATGTGCTGAGCTACGCCGAAGATCCCTGCGGCGCGGAAGCGGGCTATTCGGGACGTGAAGTAATGGCGGAGTTCCGGCGCGCCACCGGTCTGCCGGTCGCCACCAACATGATCGCCACCAACTGGCGTGAGATGAACCACGCGGTGATGCTGAATGCGGTCGATATTCCGCTGGCCGATCCCCACTTCTGGACGCTCAGTGGGGCGGTCCGTGTGGCTCAGCTGTGCGATGAGTGGGGGCTGACCTGGGGCTGCCACTCCAACAATCATTTCGATATTTCGCTGGCGATGTTTACCCATGTCGGCGCCGCCGCGCCGGGCAACCCCACGGCGATTGATACACACTGGATCTGGCAGGAGGGCGACCAGCGCCTGACGAAAAATCCGCTGCAGATTCGCAACGGCAAGATTGCCGTGCCGGAGGCACCGGGTCTGGGTGTCGAACTTGACTGGGATCAGGTGAAGAAAGCCAGCCAGCTTTATCACGCTCTGCCCGCCGGGGCGCGTAACGATGCAACGGCAATGCAGTATCTGGTCCCGGGCTGGACGTTTGATTGCAAGCGCCCGGCATTTGGCCGCAAAACAGCATAAGGAGCAGGAGATGAGTTCAACACCGAAAGTGACCGCCATGCAGGTAATCCCGGTGGCAGGCTACGACAGCATGCTGCTTAACCTCAGCGGTGCGCACTCGCCATTCTTTACCCGCAACATCGTGATCATTAAGGATAACGCCGGACACACCGGCGTCGGTGAAATCCCGGGCGGTGAAAAAATTCGTCAGACGCTGGAGGATGCCGCGGCGCTGGTGATCGGCAAGACGCTGGGCGAGTACAAAAATACCCTCAGTCTGGTGCGCACCACCTTTGCTGACCGCGATGCCGGCGGGCGCGGCAACCAGACCTTCGATTTACGCACCACGATCCACGTAGTGACCGGCATTGAAGCGGCGCTGCTTGACCTGCTGGGCCAGCACCTGGGCGTCAACGTCGCTTCACTGCTCGGCGACGGGCAGCAGCGCGACCGCGTTGAGATGCTCGGCTATCTGTTCTATATCGGCGACCGCACGAAGACGTCGCTCTCTTATCAGAGCCAGCCAGACGATCCGTGCGACTGGTACCGGCTGCGCCACGAAGAGGCGCTTACGCCGGATGCGGTGGTGCGCCTGGCGGAAGCGGCTTATGAGAAATATGGCTTTAACGACTTCAAGCTGAAAGGCGGCGTATTGCGCGGCGGCGAAGAGGCGGAAGCGGTGACGGCGCTGGCGAAGCGTTTCCCTGAAGCACGGATTACGCTCGACCCCAACGGCGCCTGGTCACTCAACGAGGCGATCATCCTCGGCAAACAGCTCAAAGATGTGCTGGCCTACGCGGAAGATCCCTGTGGTGCCGAGCAGGGCTACTCAGGGCGAGAAGTGATGGCGGAGTTTCGCCGCGCCACCGGCCTGCCGACCGCGACCAATATGATCGCCACCGACTGGCGACAGATGGGCCACACCCTGTCGCTGCAGTCGGTAGACATTCCGCTGGCCGATCCGCACTTCTGGACCATGCAGGGCTCGGTGAGGGTGGCGCAGATGTGCCACGACTTCGGTCTGACCTGGGGCTCCCACTCGAATAACCACTTCGACATTTCGCTGGCGATGTTTACCCATGTGGCCGCGGCCGCGCCGGGTGCGATTACCGCCATTGATACGCACTGGATCTGGCAGGAGGGCAACCAGCGCCTCACCAGAGAGCCGTTCCAGATTAAAGGCGGCATGGTGCAGGTGCCGCAGAAGCCGGGTCTTGGCGTCGAGCTGGATATGGATCAGGTCATGCAGGCCAACGCGCTCTATCAGAAGCAGGGATTAGGCGCGCGCAATGATGCCGAAGCGATGCAGTTTCTGGTACCGGGATGGACTTTCGATAACAAGCGCCCGTGCCTGGTTCGTTAATCTTCCGGGCTTCCGCTGCGAAGCCCTGTCACAGGAGTTGAAACATGAGTAATGCAGCCTGGGCCAATGGATTTCGCCGCCGCCTGTTAGCGGGCGACACCCTGATCGGCAGCTGGTGCGCGCTGGCCAGTCCGATTTCGACGGAAATTCTGGGGCTGGCCGGTTTTGACTGGCTGGTACTCGATGGCGAACATGCGCCCAACGATATTACGACCTTTGTGCCGCAGCTGATGGCGCTGAAAGGCAGCCAGAGCGCCGCCGTAGTGCGTCCGCCCTGCAATGAGCCGGTGATCATCAAGCGTCTGCTGGATATCGGCTTTAGCAACCTTCTGGTGCCCTTTGTCGAAACCCAGGAGGAGGCGCAGCGAGCCGTTGCGTCAACCCGCTATCCGCCCGCCGGTATCCGCGGTGTCTCGGTCTCCCACCGCAGCAACATGTACGGCACGCTGCCCGACTATAACCAGCAGATCAATGACAACATCACGGTGCTGGTGCAGATCGAAACCCAGCAGGCGGTGGACAACATAGATGCCATCGCGGCGGTAGAGGGCGTCGACGGGATTTTTGTCGGGCCGGGCGATCTCTCGGCCGCGCTGGGCTACCTCGGCCAGCCCGCGCATCCTGAGGTGCTGAAAGTCATTAAACACATTTTTGAGCGCGCCAGCGCGGCCGGTAAGCCGAGCGGCATTCTGGCACCGGTGGAGGCGGACGCGCGTCGCTATCTGGAGTGGGGTGCCACCTTTGTGGCGGTCGGCAGCGACGTCGGAATGTTCCGCAACGCCTCGCAGGCGCTGTGCGACAAATTTAAGCGCTAATTCATTAAGGGGAAACGCAATGAAGATTGGATTTATCGGCCTGGGCATTATGGGCAAACCCATGAGTAAAAACCTGCTGAAAGCCGGATATGCGCTGGTGGTACGGGACCACAATGCCAGCAACGAAGCGGAGCTGACGGCGCTGGGTGCGACCGTCGCGAAATCGCCCAGAGAGGTGGCAGAACAGTGCGACGTGGTGATTACCATGGTGCCCAACTCGCCGCAGGTTAAAGAGGTCTGTCTGGGAAAAGAGGGCATTATTGAGGGCGCGAAGCCGGGCCTGGTGGTGATCGACATGAGTTCCATTGCGCCGCTGGCGAGCCGGGAAGTGCACGATGCGCTGGCAGAAAAGCAGATCAAAATGCTGGATGCGCCGGTCAGTGGTGGTGAACCCAAAGCGATTGAGGGCACGCTCTCGGTCATGGTCGGCGGCGATAAAGCGGTGTTTGATCAGTGCTACGACATCATGAAAGCGATGGCGGGCTCGGTTGTCCACACCGGTGATATCGGCGCAGGCAACGTCACGAAACTGGCTAATCAGGTGATCGTGGCGCTGAATATTGCGGCGATGTCCGAAGCCCTGTCGCTGGCGACCAAAGCCGGGGTTAATCCGGATCTGGTCTATCAGGCGATCCGTGGCGGGCTGGCGGGCAGCACGGTGCTGGATGCCAAAGCGCCGATGGTGATGGATCGCAACTTCAAACCCGGCTTCCGCATCGATCTGCATATCAAGGATCTGGCGAACGCCCTTGATACCTCGCACGGCATCGGCGCGCATCTGCCGCTGACGGCGGCAGTGATGGAGATGATGCAGGCGCTGCGTAACGACGGTCAGGGTAACGCCGACCACAGTGCGCTGGCCTGCTATTATGAGAAGTTAGCGAAGGTTGAAATCGCCCGCTAAAACCTGGTGCCGGTTTCCCGGAACCGGACTGGTTCAGAGCCGTTTCAATTACTCAACAGTGCTCGGATTGCCTATGAAAATCGTAATCGCACCGGATTCATATAAAGAGAGTTTATCCGCCCTGGATGTGGCATCGGCGATTGAAGCGGGTTTCCGTGACATCTTCCCCGATGCGCATTACGTGAAAATACCGCTCGCCGACGGTGGCGAAGGCACGGTAGAAGCGATGGTGGCGGCGACGAAGGGAAAGATCGTCAGGCTGAAGGTGACCGGGCCGCTGGGCACCCAGGTTGATGCCTTTTATGGGCTCTCCGGCGATGAGTCAACGGCCTATATCGAAATGGCCGCCGCCAGCGGGCTGGAACGGGTGCCTGCCTGCCAGCGCGATCCGCTGATCACCACCTCCTTCGGAACCGGTGAGCTGATCAGACATGCGCTGGATAAAGGGGTCGATCACATCATTATCGGGATCGGCGGCAGCGCCACCAATGATGGTGGTGCCGGAATGATGCAGGCGCTGGGCGCGCGGCTGCTGGATGCCAGTGGTCAGCAAATCGGCTACGGTGGCGGGGCGCTAGCCCGGCTTGCCAGTATCGATATCGATGCGCTCGACGCCCGCCTTCAGCGCTGCCGCATTGAGGTGGCCTGCGACGTGACCAATCCGCTGACCGGCAAAGAGGGCGCCTCGGCGATATTCGGTCCGCAGAAGGGGGCGACACCGGCGCTGGTGCAGCAGCTCGATCAGGCGCTGGGCCACTACGCCGCGATCATCCAGCGCGACCTCGATATCGATGTACTAACGATTCCGGGCGGCGGCGCAGCGGGCGGAATGGGGGCCGCGCTGCACGCCTTCTGTCACGCGGAGTTGCGGCGTGGCATTGAGATTGTCACGGAGGCGCTGGGGCTGGCGGAGCAGGTGAAAGATGCCGACCTGGTGATTACCGGAGAGGGGCGTATCGACAGCCAGAGTATCAATGGCAAGGTGCCGATCGGGGTCGCCAGGGTTGCAAAGCGGTTTGATAAACCGGTCATTGGCATCGCGGGAAGTCTGACGGCGGATGTGGGAGTGGTGCATCAGCACGGCATTGATGCGGTCTTCAGCGTGCTCTACAGCATCTGTACGCTGGATGAGGCGCTCGCCAGCGCCGGAAAGAACGTCGAGATGACGTCGCGTAATGTGGCGGCTACGCTGAAGCTGGCCGGCTTTCATGCCCTCTCTGCGCCGTCCGGCCTCTCTGCAGCTGCGGGTCTCAGCGTGCAGCTCGACAGAGCCTGAGTTCTCTTCCGCAGGGGAACGGGGCCGCGTCTGCGGCCCCGAACGTACCCGGCCTTACGCTATTCCCAGCAGCTGCCGGGCTTCTCTGGCGACGTTCTCCATCTCATCCTGCAACTCCAGCAGTTCCGGTTCCAGCGCCACGATATCGCTGACCTCAGGCAGCTCTCTCTCCAGCTGGTGACAAAGCTGCTTCATGCGCGGCACGCCGCTGTAGCTGGCACTGCCATGCAGTTTGTGAATGATCTCGCGCAGGGCGCTGACGTCATTGTCCGCCATAAACTGCGCGATCTTCGCATGCACTTCCGGTAAAAACTCCAGCAGCATACGCAGCAGATCGCGCGCCAGATCAGGCTTATTGGCCGCCTGTCGCAGCGCCAGTTGCCAGTCCAGCGTCGGTAATATGGCCGGCAGTTCCGGCACAGGTACGACCGGCGGCGGCGTATAGCGCGCCAGCAGCTGTCTTAACTTGCTCTCATCGATGGGCTTGGCGAGATAGTCGTTCATGCCGGCCTTGATCAACTGCTCACGTTCACCATCGATGGCGTGCGCAGTGACCGCCACGATCGGCGTACTGGCATGATGCGGCAGGGTGCGGATGATTTCGCTGGCGCGGATGCCATCGATGTCAGGCATCTGAATATCCATCAGGATGACATCCAGCGCATGCTGACGGGCTTCCCGGATGGCGTGTTCGGCGTTGCTGCACAGCAGGATATTCTGCACCTGCTCCTCCAGCAGCGCGCCAATCAGCTTGAGGTTGGCGGGGTTATCATCCACCGCCATCACCGTCAGCGGCAGACGGGGAGAGAGCGGCAGTTCGCTCATCTGACGGGTGTGCAGATCCAGCAACATGGGCAGCAGGCGCGTCAGGGAGATCGGCTTCGCGATGCAGCCATCAATGCCGCGCACTTTCAGCTCATCGGCCAGCAGCATCATCGGACTCGGCAGCGCCATCAGTACGTTATCTGCCCGCTCCAGCAGCGCATTGATCCTTCTCTCACTGAGCAGTTCAGGCTGGCTGACATCGACCGGCATCGCCATCAGCAGCAGCGGATAGTGCGCCTCTTTTAATCCCTCCAGCGTTTCGCTGTAGTCGATCTGCAGCGGTGTGGCGCTCAGCATCTCCAGCGCCGCACTGGCTACGATAGCGTCCGCCTCTACATAGGCGATGCGCGCATGCGACAGCGCGTCCAGCACGCGAGGCATACCCGGCGCATTCGGGTTGAGATCGAGCTGCACACGAATTACAAAGGTCGATCCCTGATCCGGCTGGCTGCTGAAGGTGATATCGCCGCCCATCTCCCGCACCAGTTTCTGCGTGATGACCAGCCCCAGCCCGGTTCCGCCGTGGCGGCGTGAAATGCTGGCATCCGCCTGACGGAACGCCTGGAACAGCTGCGTCTGCTGCTGCTCAGAGATGCCGATGCCGCTGTCCTCCACCTGGATCTCCAGCTCGACCCGCGACTGGGTGATCACACGCTGCCCGACGCGCAGGCCCACATACCCCTGTTCGGTAAATTTAATCGCGTTGCCGATCAGGTTAATCAGGATCTGCTGCAGGCGCAGCGCATCACCAATCACGTTATCCGGCACGCTGCTGTCGCAGACTACCGTCAGCTCCAGCCCCTTTTCATGCGCCGAAGGTGCGAGCAGCACCAGGGTTTCATCCAGCGTGGCGCGCAGCGGGAAGGGGATCGCCTCCAGCATCAGCTTGCCCGCCTCCAGTTTCGAAAAGTCGAGCACGTCGTTAATAATACTGAGCAGATTATTGGCCGAGCGTTCTATGGTCTGCATGTAGTCGCGCTGGGTCGCGCGCAGCTGGGTTTTCAGCATCTGCCGGGTAAAGCCCAGTACCCCGTTCAGCGGCGTTCGCAGCTCATGCGACATATTGGCCAGAAACTCCGACTTGATGCGCGCCGCTTCCTGAGCGCGCTTCTTCGCCAGATCCAGCTCCACGTTCTGAATCTCCAGCTGCTCCAGCGTTTCCCGCAGATCGTAAGTCGCCTGGTCGATATTGTGCTGCATCTCCTCGTGATAGGCGGTCAGCGACATCGCCATCGCATTAATGCCGTTCTTCAGAATACTGAGTTCACCCAGCATGTAGCCCTCTACGCGGCTGTCAAGCTGGCCGCGCCGGATGCGGTCAACGGTGGTGACCATATTGCGGATCGGCCCCGTGACGTCGCGCATCAGGCGATAGGCAAACAGCATTGCGAGACAGAGACAGAAGAGCAGCATCAGCGTGGCGACAAACACCTCTTTATACTGCTGGAGGCGCACAGACTGCAGGTCCAGCTCTATCGCCACATAGCCCAGCGGATTGCCTGAGGGTTTGGCATCTTCATCGGGTAACTCATCCGCGTCGTAGCGCTCGCTGGTAATCGGGGTGCGCAGAATCAGCAGAGTGCCGTGACGCTCCATCGAGACATCATCGGTCAGCGTGCGGATATCAGACTGCTGCTGCAGGCTGAGGTTCTGCTTGTGATTGGAGGTGGCGTAGAGCTGATTATGGTTATCAAACACCGAGATCGCCCGGACGATCCCCGAATGGCGGCGGTGCAGCAGGCTGACCAGTTCACGCATGGCATCCCGGTTGTGCCAGGTCATGCTGTATTCGCTGGAGATTGCCAGCGGTTCGATGATGTTGGCTCCGGCATCAATAACCTGACGCTGTAGCTCATTGTAGCGGTGCACCACAAAAAATGAGCTGAGCAGCAGGCCAACCATCAGCACAGGTGCCAGAATTAAAATCATCATTCGCGCCCGCAGGCTGTATTTGGTCATAATAGTCGCCTGGCTACTCCGGCATTAACGTCCCTGTGCAGGCTGTCGGTGACACTCTGCAGGCCGTATCGATAAAGAGAAAGAAGAACACTATGGCGCAATTTTACGTTGCAAAACAGCGCGCGACGACGCAACAGCGCATCACCGTCACCATCGATGAGCTCGACCCGTTCGGGCAGGGCGTGGCGCGCCACAAGGGCAAAGCCCTGTTTGTCACGGGCGCTCTGCCGGGTGAACAGGCGGAGGTCACGCTGACAGAGGATAAACGTCAATTTGCCCGGGCGAAAGTGACACAACTGCTCAGCCGCAGCCCGGCGCGTGTGACGCCGCCCTGTCCGCACTATGAACGCTGCGGCGGCTGCCAGCAGCAACATGCGGAGGTGGCGCTCCAGCATCAGAGCAAGGTTCAGGCGCTGAGCCGGATGCTGAGCCAGGCCGCCGCCCGGGAAGTACCGGTCGATGAGGTGATCGCCGGGGCGCCCTGGGGCTATCGCCGCCGCGCCCGGCTGGGCCTGCAGTGGCACAACAAGGCGCAGCGGTTGCAGATGGGATTCCGTCAGGCGTCCAGCAACGATCTGGTCGATGTGCAGCATTGCCCCGTTCTGGTGCCCGAACTTGAGGTATTACTGGTTCCGCTGCACCACTGCCTTAGCGGGCTGCGGGCGGTGCGGCGGCTCGGTCATGTGGAGCTGGTGCTGGCGGACAATGGCCCGCTGATGATCCTGCGCCATCTTGATGCGCTCCATGCGGACGATCGTGAAAAACTGGAACGCTTTTCGCATGAGCACCAGCTGATGCTGTTCCTGGACGCGGGCGATGAAACGCTGACCGCGTTACAGGCGACCACGCCGTTTTATCATGCGCATCAGCTTAAGCTAACCTTTAGTCCACAGGATTTTATTCAGGTTAACGATGGCGTGAATCAGCAGATGGTGGCGACGGCCATAAGCTGGCTCGATCTGCAGCCGCAAGACCGGGTGCTGGATCTCTTTTGCGGTATGGGAAACTTCACACTTCCTATAGGAATCTTCGTACAAAATGTCGTAGGTGTGGAGGGGATTGCAGCATTAGTGCGGCAGGCAGCGTATAATGCTGATTTGAATAATCTTAAAAATGTCAGTTTCTTTCAGCATAACCTGGAAGAAGAAGTGTCGCGCCAGCCGTGGGCGGCACAGGGATTTAACAAGGTATTACTCGATCCGGCACGCGCCGGGGCTGCGGGCGTAATGGCGCATGTGGTTAAACTTGCACCAGAACGCGTGGTCTATGTTTCGTGTAATCCGACAACGCTCGCCCGTGACAGCCAGACATTGCTGTCGGCGGGCTACCAATTGGAAAGGGTCGCGATGCTGGATATGTTCCCACATACCCGCCATCTCGAATCCATGGTGCTGTTCAGAAAAACATAAGCGATGTATGTCGTTGTGCAGGAGAGGTTATGGTTGCGGTCAGAAGTGCGCATTTAAATACTGAGGGGGATTTCGCCCTCGACCAGTGGATCGCCAGTCTCGGTATTGCCAACCCGCAATCATGTCAACGCCTTGCTGAGACATGGCGCTACTGCGAAGCGCAGACGCAGGACCATCCCGATCAGTCGCTGCTGCTGTGGCGCGGTATTGAGATGGTAGAAATCCTCTCGATGCTCAGCATGGATATCGAAAGCCTCTGTGCGGCGCTGATCTTCCCGCTGGCTAACGATGAAGTGGTCAGTGAAGAGGAGCTGGAAACTGCCGTCGGCAAAGGCATCGTCTCGCTGGTCCATGGCGTGCGCGACATGGACGCTATCCGTCAGCTGAAAGCCATCCATAACGACTCCATGGCGTCTGAACAGGTGGATAATGTCCGCCGTATGCTGCTGGCGATGGTGGAAGATTTCCGCTGCGTGGTGCTGAAGCTGGCCGAACGCATCATGAACCTGCGCGAAATGAAAGATGCGCCGGAAGATGAGCGGGTGCTGGCCGCCAAAGAGAGCACCAATATCTATGCGCCCCTGGCTAACCGGCTGGGGATCGGCCAGCTCAAATGGGAGCTGGAAGATTACTGCTTCCGTTACCTCCATCCCGACGAATATAAGCGCATCGCGAAGCTCCTGCATGAGCGGCGGATCGACCGTGAGCAGTACATCGAAAACTTCGTCAATAACCTGCGTAAAGAGATGGCCAAAGAGGGCGTCCGCGCCGAAGTCTATGGCCGTCCGAAACATATCTACAGCATCTGGCGCAAGATGCAGAAGAAGTCGCTGGCCTTCGACGAGCTGTTTGACGTGCGGGCGGTGCGCATCGTGGCTGACCGCCTGCAGGATTGCTACGGCGCGCTGGGTACGGTGCATACGCTCTATCGCCATCTGCCGAGCGAGTTCGACGACTACGTCGCCAACCCGAAGCCCAATGGCTATCAGTCGATCCACACCGTGGTGTTAGGACCGCAGGGCAAAACGGTGGAGATCCAGATCCGTACCCGCCAGATGCATGAAGATGCCGAACTGGGCGTGGCGGCGCACTGGAAATATAAAGAGGGGCCGACCTCCAGCAGCGCGCGCGGCGCCGCCGGTCACGAAGAGCGGATCGCCTGGCTGCGTAAGCTTATCAGCTGGCAGGAGGAGATGGCCGACTCCGGCGAGCTGCTGGAAGAGGTCCGCAGTCAGGTGTTTGATGACCGGGTCTACGTCTTTACCCCGAAAGGCGACGTGGTGGATCTGCCGGCGGGATCGACCCCGCTCGACTTTGCCTACCACATTCACAGCGACATCGGGCACCGCTGCATCGGTGCAAAAATCGGTGGCCGCATCGTACCGTTCACCTATCAGTTGCAGATGGGCGACCAGGTCGAAGTCATCACGCAAAAGCAGCCGAATCCAAGCCGCGACTGGCTCAATCCGAATCTGGGCTATATCACCACCAGCCGTGGGCGGTCGAAGATCCATAACTGGTTCCGCAAGCAGGATCGCGACAAAAACATTGTCGCCGGCCGTCAGATTCTGGACAACGAACTGAATCAGCTGGATATCAGCCTGCGCGAAGCGGAAAAACTGCTGCTGCCGCGCTACAACGTGACCTCGCTGGAGGAGCTGCTGGCGGCGATCGGCGGCGGCGATATCCGCCTGAACCAGATGGTCAACTTCCTGCAGGCGAAGCTGAACAAGCCAAGCGCCGAAGAGGAAGATCGCGAAGCGTTGCGTCAGCTGACCCAGAAAGCGCATACCCCTTCGGCCCGCAAAGAGAGCGGGCGTGTCGTGGTAGAGGGCGTGGGCAATCTGATGCACCACATCGCCCGCTGCTGCCAGCCGATCCCCGGTGATGACATCGTCGGTTTTATCACCCAGGGGCGCGGGATCTCAATTCACCGCGCCGACTGTGACCAGCTGGCGGAGCTTATCTCCCATGCACCGGAGCGTATTGTCGATGCGGTGTGGGGCGAAAGCTACTCCAGCGGCTACTCGCTGGTGGTGCGCGTCACCGCCAACGATCGCAGCGGTCTGCTGCGCGATATCACGACGATTCTCGCCAACGAGAAAGTCAATGTTCTGGGCGTCTCAAGCCGCAGCGATACCCGCAAGCAGCTGGCGACCATCGACATGGATATCGAGATCTACAACCATCAGGTCCTGGGGCGGGTGCTTGCGCGCCTGAATCAGGTCTCTGATATCATTGACGCCCGTCGCCTGCACTGAGTGGCAGCCAGCGGAGCAACCGGCTGGACGAGGTTGCGCGGGTGTTATCTGCTCTGCCTGAGAGCCGGACGCGATTCAGCGTCCGGCTCTCGCCGCCTCGCGCTTCGCCCCCGATCTGACACGTTAAGGACCCGCCTGAAATGAACGCTATTGATCGCCTGCTTGGCATCATGAAAACCCTGCGCGACCCGCAGCAGGGCTGTCCGTGGGATCGCGAACAGACCTTCGCCTCCATCGCCCCCTACACGCTGGAAGAGACCTATGAAGTGCTGGATGCCATTCAGCGCGAAGATTTTGACGATCTGCGCGGTGAGCTGGGCGATCTGCTGTTTCAGGTGGTGTTCTATGCGCAGATGGCGAACGAACAGGATCGCTTCAACTTTGAAGATATCTGTCACGCCATCAGCGACAAGCTGGAGCGCCGTCATCCGCACATCTTCGGCGATGCCATGGCTGAAACCAGCGATGAGGTGCTGAAAAACTGGGAAGCGATTAAAACCGCTGAACGGGCGGACAAAGCCCAGCACTCGGCGCTGGACGATATCCCGAAAGCGTTGCCCGCGCTGATGCGCGCCCACAAGATTCAGAAACGCTGCCACAACGTCGGCTTCGACTGGAGCACGCTGGGGCCGGTGGTGGCGAAGGTGCATGAAGAGATCGATGAGGTGATGCACGAGGCGCAGCAGAGCGTGGTGGACAGTGAGAAGCTGGAGGAGGAGATCGGCGACCTGCTGTTCGCGACCGTGAACCTGTCGCGGCATCTGGGCAGTAAAGCGGAAACCGCGCTGCAGAAAGCCAACGACAAATTTGAGCGCCGCTTCCGCCAGGTCGAGGCGATCATCGTAGCCCAGGGGCTGGCGATGCCGGGCGCCACGCTGGAGCAGATGGAAGCCGCCTGGCAGCAGGTGAAATCAGACGAGAAGCGCTGATTATTCCAGCGCTGTGCATAAAGTCGCCGTTCGAGCTTACTCGATTCAGCGCGGAGGCAACTTTGTGACGCACGTCAACATTTAGGCAACGGCTATCCGCTATGTTAGCCGTAGCAATGCGTTGGAGGATGGCTGTGATTCATCAATTGTGGCTGATAGCGGTTTCCAGTATACTGTTTTCCCGTCCTGGTTATTCCACCGTCTTTAAACCTAAACTCTCAGGTTCAGCATGACAACGAATTATATTTTTGTGACCGGCGGGGTCGTTTCCTCTCTGGGTAAAGGCATTGCCGCAGCCTCCCTCGCAGCCATTCTCGAAGCCCGTGGTCTGAACGTGACCATCATGAAGCTGGACCCGTATATCAACGTGGATCCAGGCACCATGAGCCCGACACAGCACGGTGAAGTGTTCGTCACCGACGACGGCGCCGAAACCGATCTGGATTTGGGTCACTATGAGCGCTTCATCCGTACCAAAATGTCGCGCCGTAACAACTTCACCACTGGCCGCATCTACTCCGAAGTCCTGCGCAAAGAGCGTCGTGGCGACTATCTGGGCGCCACCATTCAGGTTATCCCGCACATCACCAACGCCATTAAAGAGCGCATCATTGAAGGCGGCGAAGGTCATGATGTGGTGCTGGTCGAAATCGGCGGCACGGTAGGGGATATCGAATCGCTGCCGTTCCTGGAAGCGATTCGCCAGATGGCCGTTGATGTGGGTCGCGAACACACAATGTATATGCACCTGACACTGGTGCCTTACATGGCGGCGGCGGGTGAAGTGAAAACCAAACCGACCCAGCACTCGGTAAAAGAGCTGCTGTCGATTGGTATCCAGCCTGACGTGCTGATTTGCCGTTCCGATCGTGCCGTTCCGGCCAACGAACGCGCCAAAATCGCCCTGTTCTGTAACGTCCCTGAAAAAGCGGTAATCTCGCTGAAAGACGTGGATTCCATCTACAAGATCCCAGGCATGCTGAAATCACAGGGCCTGGATGACTACATCTGCAAGCGTTTCAATCTGAACGCACCGGAAGCCAACCTGGCCGAGTGGGAGCAGGTGATTTACGAAGAAGCCAATCCGGGCGGTGAAGTCACCATCGGTATGGTGGGCAAATATGTTGAGCTGCCTGACGCCTACAAATCTGTGATTGAAGCGCTGAAGCATGGCGGCCTGAAAAACCGGGTGACCGTCAACATCAAGCTGATCGATTCGCAGGATGTTGAATCACGCGGTGTCGAATTACTGAAAGATCTGGATGCGATTCTGATCCCGGGTGGCTTCGGTTACCGTGGGGTGGAAGGCAAGCTGATGACCGCGCAGTACGCCCGTGAAAACAACGTGCCTTACCTCGGCATCTGCCTGGGCATGCAGGTCGCGCTGATGGAGTTCGCCCGCAACGTCGCCGGGATGCCGGGCGCCAACTCCACGGAATTTGTGCCAGACTGTAAATACCCGGTGGTGGCGTTAATCACCGAATGGCGTGACGAAGATGGCAACGTCGAAGTCCGCAGCGAGCAGAGCGATCTGGGCGGCACCATGCGTCTGGGCAGCCAGCAGTGTCAGTTAACGCCGGGCAGCCAGGTTCGCCAGCTCTACGGCTCTGATACCATCGTTGAGCGCCATCGTCACCGCTATGAAGTCAACAATATGCTGTTAAAGCAGATTGAAGCAGCCGGTCTGCGTGTGGCGGGTCGTTCTGGCGACGATCAGCTGGTCGAGATCATTGAGATCCCGAACCACCCCTGGTTTGTAGCCTGCCAGTTCCACCCGGAGTTTACCTCGACCCCACGCGATGGCCATCCGTTGTTTGCCGGCTTTGTGAAAGCCGCGCATGAGCATCAGAAGCGTTTAGCGAAGTAAGTTTCACAGGCAGCGCGCGAACTTTTCGCGCGTTGCTTGTCTTAGGATTGACTAACTTGTACTGAGGAAAATCGTAATGTCCAAAATCGTAAAAGTCATCGGTCGCGAAATTATCGACTCACGTGGTAACCCGACTGTTGAAGCTGAAGTGCATCTGGAAGGCGGTTTTGTTGGCCTGGCCGCTGCGCCATCAGGTGCCTCTACCGGTTCACGCGAAGCGCTGGAACTGCGTGACGGTGACAAATCACGTTTCCTGGGCAAAGGCGTAACTAAAGCCGTTGCTGCAGTAAACGGTCCGATTGCTGAAGCGGTAAAAGGCAAAGACGCGAAAGATCAGGCGAACATCGATAAGATCATGATCGACCTGGACGGTACTGAGAACAAATCTAACTTCGGTGCTAACGCCATTCTGGCCGTTTCACTGGCCGCCGCGAAAGCCGCTGCAGCCTCTAAAGGCCAGGCGCTGTATGAGCACATCGCTGAACTGAACGGCACCCCAGGCAAATACTCTATGCCACTGCCAATGATGAACATCATCAACGGCGGCGAACATGCCGACAACAACGTCGACATCCAGGAGTTCATGATCCAGCCGGTTGGCGCGGCAAACGTGAAAGAAGCCATCCGCATGGGTTCTGAAGTGTTCCACAACCTGGCAAAAGTGCTGAAAAGCAAAGGCATGAGCACCGCTGTTGGTGACGAAGGTGGCTACGCGCCAAACCTGGGTTCCAACGCCGAAGCGCTGGCCGTTATCGCAGAAGCGGTAAAAGCTGCAGGCTACGAGCTGGGCAAAGATATCACCCTGGCGATGGACTGTGCGGCATCTGAGTTCTACAAAGATGGCAAATACGTTCTGGCCGGTGAAGGCGGTAAAGCTTTCACTTCAGAAGAGTTCACCCACTTCCTGGAAGATCTGACTAAACAGTATCCGATCGTCTCTATCGAAGATGGCCTGGACGAATCTGACTGGGATGGCTTCGCCTACCAGACCAAAGTTCTGGGCGACAAAATCCAGCTGGTGGGTGACGACCTGTTCGTCACCAACACCAAAATCCTGAAAGAAGGTATCGAAAAAGGTATCGCTAACTCCATCCTGATCAAGTTCAACCAGATCGGTTCTCTGACCGAAACCCTGGCTGCGATCAAAATGGCGAAAGATGCAGGCTACACCGCTGTGATCTCTCACCGTTCAGGCGAAACCGAAGATGCGACCATCGCTGACCTGGCGGTCGGTACGGCTGCAGGCCAGATCAAAACCGGTTCAATGAGCCGTTCTGACCGTGTTGCTAAGTACAACCAGCTGATCCGTATCGAAGAAGCGCTGGGTTCTAAAGCGCCATTCAACGGTCTGAAAGAAGTTAAAGGTCAGTAATGACCCCTGCTGATGTCGCTTCACGCGGCATCACAGATGCTGAAAGCCCCGCCCCGTGCGGGGCTTTTTGTTGGCGGCGGCTTACCGATGCGAAGGCGTCGGCCCGGCAGCAAACGGCCAGACCCGGCCTCTCTGCCCGCCCGCCCAGTTCCCTGCGCAGAACGCCTCTCCCTCCGCTGCGTTTTGCGCCTGTCAGTCGTCTTAACGCGCCTTTCTCTGTTCTGCCCGGCGCAGAGAAAAAGCACGACGCGTGGTTGAGCTGCGCGGCAAATCTGCCATAATCAGCGCCCCGATTTCTCCAGGTGAGTAAAAAATGTTCTACCCGATTAACGAAATGTTCCAGACGCTGCAGGGCGAAGGCTATTACACCGGCGTGCCTGCTATCTTCATTCGCCTGCAGGGATGCCCGGTAGGCTGCAGCTGGTGCGATACCAAACATACCTGGGAAAAGCGGGCAGATCGGGAAACGTCGCTGGGCGATATTCTGATTAAAACGGTGGAAAGCGACGCCTGGGGCGACGCCGACGCGACGACGCTGCTGCGCGCCATCGCAGAGCAGGGCTGGACGGCCCGGCATGTAGTCATCACCGGCGGTGAACCGGCGATCTACGACCTGCGTCCGTTGACCACAGCCCTGGAAGAGCAGGGTTTTCAGTGTCAGATCGAAACCAGCGGCACGCATGCGATCCACTGTTCCGAACAGACCTGGGTTACCGTCTCGCCAAAGGTCAACATGCGCGGTGGCTACGACGTGCTGGATCAGGCGCTGAGCCGGGCCGATGAGATCAAACATCCGGTCGCCCGCGAGCGGGATGTGGAAGCGCTGGATCAGCTGCTGGCAGGCGTCAAGGATGCCAAAGCGCGCATCATCGCGTTACAGCCGATCAGCCGCAAAGAGGATGCCACCCGGCTCTGCATTGAAACCTGCATTGCCCGCAACTGGCGTCTGTCGATGCAGACCCACAAATATCTCAATATTGCCTGACCCTGCGGCAGCGCGCCGGGGAGCTAAACCTAAGGTGAGCGGAAGCGGAGAGGGGACGTGTCGGATCGAAAACTTCGATCCGACAGGGTTAGCCGCGGTAAACGCAGCCTGCAGTGCAGGTTTCTTTGATCATAACCGCGGTTAACAGCGGCAGCTGCGGCTTCATCTGATCCCAGATCCATCTGGCCAGCACTTCGCTGGTGGGATTTTCCAGGCCGGGAATCTCATTCAGGTAGTAGTGATCCAGCCGATCATAGACCGGCTTAAACGCCGCTTTTAATTCAGCAAAATCCATTACCCAGCCGGTATGCGCATCCACTTCGCCGGTGATCTCCAGACGAACCAGGAACGAGTGACCGTGCAGACGGCCACATTTGTGTCCGGCCGGCACATTCGGTAAATGGTGCGCGGCTTCGAACTGGAACTCTTTAAACAGGGTGGTAGACATAGTGGTTCTCAGACATTTAAAAACCGCTGGATTCTACCTGATTAGCGCTTTTTTCGCACCCGCATAGCACAAAGCGTCTCTATTCCCGCCGCACCGCCTGCGGGTGCCCAGCTAATTAACTGATATATCACCGCTTTAATTACCACTTTTAGCGATTAGGCCTATCTGGAAAACCACTTAGTCATTTTGGTTATTTGATATGTCGAAGGTGTATTTAATCGTTAATATACAGCCCGGTAACCTACGTACTCTTCCGCCATTTACGGTCCGGACTTCTGATACTGGAATTTTTTACGCGATGACGACTCAGGCACCTGGTTCAATGCTTCCGCTCTCCCCGGAACAACTCGCCCGCTTACAGGCGGCGACGACAGATTATTCCCCGACTCAACTGGCGTGGCTGTCAGGCTATTTCTGGGGCCGGGTGGAACAGACCCCGGGCAGCGCCGTCGCCAGCCCTCCACCCGCCGCGGTCGAAGCGCCAGCCATTACGCTGCTCTCCGCCTCGCAGACGGGCAATGCCCGCCGACTGGCTGAGCAGCTGCGCGATGACCTGCTGGCCGCGAAGCTGAACGTCAGCCTGGTGAATGCCGGGGATTACAAGTTCAAACAGATTGGCCAGGAGAAGCTGCTGGTCGTCGTGACCTCCACCCAGGGTGAAGGCGAGCCGCCGGAAGAGGCGGTGGCGCTGCATAAATTCCTGATGTCGAAGAAGGCACCAAAAATGGAGGGTGCGGCCTTTGCCGTCTTTGGCCTGGGCGATACCTCCTACGAATTCTTCAGTCAGGCAGGCAAGGATTTCGACAGCCGCCTGGCCGAGCTGGGCGCCGAGCGTCTGCTGGATCGGGTCGATGCCGATGTCGAGTATGCGGATCAGGCCATCGCCTGGCGCAGCGCGCTGACGGCGATCCTGAAACAGCGGGTGCCCGCCGAATCGCCCGCCCAGGCGACGGCGACCGCCGCAGGCAGCGTCAACGAAGTCACCACCAGCCCTTACAGCAAAGAGTCACCGCTCAGCGCAAGCCTGGCGGTGAACCAGAAGATCACCGGCCGTGATTCCGACAAAGATGTGCGCCATATCGAAATCGATCTGGGCGACTCGGGTCTGCGCTACCAGCCTGGCGATGCGCTGGGCGTCTGGTATGAAAACGATGCGGCGCTGGTCAGCGAACTGCTGGAACTGGTCTGGCTGAAAGGCGATGAGCCGGTCGCGGTGAATGGTGTCACGCTGCCGCTGGCAGAGGCGCTGCAGAAACATTTTGAACTGACGGTGAACACCGCACAGATCGTAGCGCAGTATGCTCAGCTGTCGAAAGATGCGGAGCTGCTGTCGCTGGTGGATGATAAAGCGCGCCTGCAGCAGTATGCGCAGCGCTATCCGATCGTGGATATGGTGCGTCTGGCCCCGGCTGAACTTACCGCTGAACAGCTGACCACGCTGCTGCGTCCGCTGACGCCGCGACTCTACTCTATCGCCTCATCCCAGGCGGAAACCGACAGCGAAGTGCACATCACCGTCAGTGCCGTTCGCTTCGATATCGAAGGTCGTCAGCGCGGCGGCGGGGCCTCCACCTGGCTGGCCGATCGCATCGAAGAAGAGGGCGAGGTCCGCGTCTTTATCGAACACAACGACAATTTCCGCCTGCCAGCCAATCCGGATGCACCCGTGATCATGATCGGCCCGGGCACCGGCATCGCCCCGTTCCGCGCCTTTATGCAGCAGCGCGACAACGACGGTGCCAGCGGTAAAAACTGGCTATTCTTTGGTAATCCGCACTTCACGGAGGACTTCCTCTATCAGGTGGAGTGGCAGAAATATGTGAAGGATGGTCTGCTGACCCACATCGACCTCGCCTGGTCACGCGATCAGGCCGAAAAGATTTACGTTCAGGATAAGATCCGCGCGAAAGGGGCGGAAGTGTGGCGCTGGATTGAAGAGGGCGCACACCTTTACGTATGCGGTGACGCAAATCGTATGGCAAAAGACGTCGAGCAGGCACTGCTGGATGTGGTGGTCGAACACGGCGGAATGGATCGTGAAGCGGCCGACGAATTTTTAAGTGAGCTGCGCATTGAGCGCCGTTATCAGCGAGACGTTTACTAATGAGCGATAAACACCCTGGACCGCTGGTTGTAGAAGGCAAACTGTCAGATGCCGAGCGTCTGAAGAAGCAGAGCAACTATCTGCGTGGCACTATTAAAGAAGATCTGGAAGAGGGCCTGACCGGCGGCTTTACCGGTGATAACTTCCTGCTAATCCGTTTTCACGGCATGTACCAGCAGGATGACCGCGATATCCGTGCCGAGCGCGCTGAGCAGAAGCTGGAGCCGCGTCACGCCATGATGCTGCGCTGCCGTCTGCCGGGCGGCATCATTACGCCAACGCAGTGGCTGGCTATCGACAAATTCGCCACCGATAAAACGATTTATGGCAGCATCCGTCTGACGAACCGTCAGACCTTTCAGTTCCACGGTATTCTGAAGAAGAACGTGAAGCCGACGCACCAGATGCTGCACGAAGTGGGGCTGGATGCGCTGGCGACCGCCAACGACGTGAACCGTAACGTGCTCTGTACCTCAAACCCGGTGGAGTCAGAGCTGCATCAGGAAGCGTATGAGTGGGCGAAGAAGCTCTCTGAGCATCTGCTGCCGCGCACCCGCGCCTATGCGGAGATCTGGTGGGATCAGGAAAAAGTCGCGACCACCGATGAGGAGCCGATCCTCGGCGAAACTTATCTGCCGCGTAAATTCAAAACGACCGTCGTGATCCCGCCGCATAACGATGTGGATCTGCACGCCAACGATCTGAACTTTGTCGCCGTTGCCGAGCAGGGCAGGCTGACAGGCTTTAACCTGCTGGTCGGTGGCGGGCTGTCAATTGAGCACGGCAACAAAGCTACGTATGCCCGCACCGCCAGTGAGTTTGGCTACTTCCCGGCAGAGAAGATCCTGGATGTGGCCGCCGCGGTCGTCACGACGCAGCGCGACTGGGGTAACCGTACCGATCGTAAAAACGCTAAGACCAAATACACTCTGGAGCGCGTTGGCGTCGAAACCTTTAAAGCGGAAGTCGAGAAGCGCGCAGGCGTGACCTTTGAACCGATCCGCCCCTATGAGTTCACCACCCGTGGCGATCGCATTGGCTGGATTAAAGGCATCGACAATAAATGGCACCTGACGCTGTTTATCGAAAACGGCCGCCTGCTCGACTATCCGGGCCGTCCGCTGAAAAGCGGGATTGCGGAAATTGCGAAAATCCATCAGGGCGATTTCCGCCTGACCGCCAACCAGAACCTGATTGTGGCAGGCGTGCCGGAAAGTGAAAAAGCGACGATTGAAGCGATTGCCCGTGAACATGGTCTGATGGAGCAGGTGACGCCGCAGCGTGAAAACTCCATGGCCTGTGTGGCCTTCCCGACCTGTCCGCTGGCGATGGCGGAAGCTGAGCGCTTCCTGCCTGCGTTCGTGACCAAAGTCGAAGAGATTATGCATGCGCATGGTGTGGGTGATGAGCACATTGTGTTACGCGTCACCGGTTGTCCTAACGGCTGTGGCCGTGCCATGCTGGCAGAGCTGGGCCTGGTGGGTAAAGCGCCGGGGCGTTACAACCTGCACCTGGGCGGTAACCGCATCGGGACGCGCATCCCCCGTATGTATCGGGAAAACATTAACGAAAGCGAAATTCTCGCCACCATTGATGAGCTGGTGGGACGCTGGGCCACCGAACGCCAGGCCGCGGAAGGCTTTGGTGACTTCACCATCCGCGCAGGCATTGTTGCGCCGGTGCTGGACCCGGCACGCGATTTCTGGGAGGAAGCAAAATGAGTCAGCCCGACCTCGCCGCACTGAATGCGATGTCTAAGGTCCAGCGCGCAATGGCGCTGGCCGCGACCAATGCGCAGCTGGAGAAAGCCTCAGCGGAAGAGCGGGTCAGCTGGGCGCTGGAGAATCTGCCGGGTGCCTATGTGCTCTCGTCCAGCTTCGGGATTCAGGCCGCGGTGTCGCTGCATCTGGTGACGCGTCAGCAGCCCGATATCCCGGTGATCCTGACGGACACTGGCTATCTCTTCCCGGAGACCTATCGTTTTATTGATGAGCTGGCCGACCAGCTCAATCTCAACCTCAAAGTTTTCCGCGCCGACACCTCACCGGCCTGGCAGGAAGCGCGCTACGGCAAACTGTGGGAGCAGGGCGTAGAGGGGATTGAGAAATATAACGAGATCAACAAGGTTGAGCCGATGAACCGCGCGCTGGAGACGCTGGGTGCGCAGACCTGGTTTGCCGGCTTACGCCGCGATCAGTCCGGCAGCCGGGCCAATCTGCCGGTGCTGGGCGTGCAGCGTGGCGTCTTTAAGCTGCTGCCGATCATCGACTGGGACAACCGTCAGATTCATCAGTATCTGGAGCAGCACAAGCTGAAGTACCATCCGCTGTGGGATGAGGGCTATCTCTCCGTGGGCGATACCCATACCACCCGCAAGTGGGAACCGGGTATGGCAGAGGAGGAGACGCGCTTCTTCGGGCTGAAACGCGAGTGCGGCCTGCACGAAGGGTGATGCTGCGCTTCTCTCCCGCTACGGGAGAGAAGCCCTGAACGGCCCTGCGCCCGACGCATGGCCGTTCGCCGCTAAATCCCGCTTAGTGCGGCAAAGGCGTCCGCTGACCGGGTCACATTAACCTTCGTCACCTCATACTGCGCCACGGCGACAAACGGATCTTCCGCCAGAATCGCATCCAGCCGCTCCCGTTCGATATCCCTGACCAGCAGCATACCGCCGGTGCGCGGATCTTTGCGGCCTGCCGCGATAAACACCTCTGTCGCAAAATAGCGGTCAAGCCAGTCAATATGGGGGGCCAGCAGGGCTTCCACCTCCTCAACCGGACGAACATAGTTCAGAAAGACCACGTACATGTCAGATCCTTACACTTTGGGGTTGGCCAGTTCGCTGATCAGCGGCAGCAGCACGCGCACGCTGTCGCGGGTTCGCAACGCTATCTGGCCCGGCAGCCAGCGGTCAAGATAGCTCAGGTTATCCAGATCGGTCTGATGACGGGTGACGCCATCCGGAAAGTGACGGCTGCGATGACGCTGGATACCGCCATCTTTGTTACCCAGCGCCCGGTTGCTGGCGGTCACATCCAGCAGCGGGAAGCCCGCCCGGTCAAAGGCATTCGGGCCTTTAAAATCGTTGTGGCTGATCTGATAGCTGGCCGCCGGGATACCCTGCTGACGCGCCAGCACCAGCGCGCGTTCGCTGGTCTGCTTGCGCACGACGCGTGGCGTGTTCATGCCGCTGTTGAAATAGAGATGATCGCCGGTGATCAGGCTGTTCAGATCGATCACCAGCAGCGTGTTTTTCTTTTCACGCGCGCTCATCCGCGCAACATAATCGTCCATACCGTGCAGGTCCGACTCCCCGGCGCTCAGCGCCACAAAGCGTATGCCGTAGTGCAGCGGTTTATGGCTCAGCTGCTGGGCCAGCTCCAGCATCACCCCCAGGCCCGAGGCGTTATCATCGACACCCTGCAGGCGTAAGCCGCCCAGGTTGCGGCGGGCCTGACTGCTGTTTTGCGGCGTCCAGGTATCGAGATGCGCCACGATCAGGATTTCCTGCGGCACGCTGCCTGCGCGTGCGGCAATGACCGAGGTGGCCGTGAGCTTATGCCAGCGCTGCGTGCCGTCATCCTCCTGCCACCTGTAGCCGGTGTTGAACTGCCGGGTATTAGTCTGATAACCCAGTGCGGAGAATTGCTGCTGCAGATAGTCCGCTGCCATCAGCTCCGCCGGGCTGCCGCTCATCCGGCCGGGGAAGAGGGTGGCGATGTGCCGGACCTGCTGCTCGGCAAACTGACCGGCTGGCAGCGCCAGCGCCAGCGGAGAAATGAGTGCGCCAAACAAAACTGTCGCTACCCTCAAGCGGAGGGAACAAAACATAGTGCATCCTTTTTTTTCGTTATCCGGGAGCCGTGCTGTGTGCGGGTCACGGCCCGTCACGCCGGACGCATTATACTCCTTTTGTTCCGCTATCTGGTGAGTGGATTCGGGCGCTGAGGCCGCCGCTCAGCACGGCGTGCTATTACTGCTGGCACTTATCTGCTTTTGGCCAGGCGCCGGGGCGCCTGAATCTGTGAACCGTTTCACGAAAAAGCCATTAAATTTCATCTCTTAAGATCAATTTGTTCTGTGCTTTGCGGGGGCTTTATTCCATTCGGTAACTACTCATTCCAATTCGTAATTTCATCTGCCTGAACCCCGCGACGTATAGTCCCGTTAATACAAAGTTAAAACATCAGGGTTAACGTGAACTATCTGCCTCTTTTTGCCGATCTCTCTGGCCGCCCGGTTCTGGTTGTCGGCGGTGGAGATATTGCGGCGCGTAAAATTGAACTGCTGCGCCGCGCGCGCGCGCATATTCAGATCGCGTCCCGTGAGCTCTGCCCTGAACTGCAGGCACTGCTGGATGAGCAGGCGCTGGAGTGGGTGGCGACAGAATTTGATCCGGCCCAGCTGGATAACGTCTTTCTGGTGATTGCCGCCACCGACGATAACGCACTCAATACCCGGGTTTTCGAAGCCGCTAATGCGCGGCATAAGCTGGTCAACGTGGTCGATGACCAGCCGAAATGCACCTTTATCTTCCCTTCGATTGTTGACCGCTCACCACTGGTGGTGGCGATCTCCTCCAGCGGCACCGCACCGGTGCTGGCCCGTATGCTGCGCGAAAAAATCGAAACGCTGCTGCCCGCCAGTCTGGGACAGATGGCGGAGGTGGCCGGACTCTGGCGCGATAAGGTCAAACAGCGCTTCAGCCGCATGTCTGACCGTCGCCGCTTCTGGGAACGCGCCTTTGAGGGGCAGTTTGCCAGCCAGATGTCCGCCGGCAATGTGGAAGAGGCGAAACAGACGCTGGATCGTGAACTTCAGGCCGAACCCACCCGTCAGGGCGAGATCTTCCTGGTGGGCGCGGGCCCGGGCGACAGCGGCCTGCTGACGCTGCGCGGGCTGCAGGTGATGCAGCTGGCCGACGTGGTGCTGTATGACCATCTGGTCAGTGAAGAGGTGCTGGATCTGGTGCGCCGCGATGCCGACCGCATCTGCGTCGGCAAACGCGCCAGCGCCCATACGCTGCCGCAGGACGAGATCAACCAGCTGCTGGTTTCCCTGGCGCTTAAGGGTAAGCGGGTCGTGCGGCTCAAGGGGGGAGATCCCTTTATCTTTGGCCGCGGTGGCGAAGAGCTGCAGGCGGCACAGCAGGCGGGTGTTCCCTTCCAGGTGGTGCCGGGCGTTACGGCCGCCGCAGGCGCAACGGCCTATGCCGGTATTCCGCTGACGCATCGCGACTACGCGCAGAGCGTAATGTTTATCACCGGTCACTGCCGCCCGGACGGGCATGACATCGACTGGCCATCGCTGGCGCGTGCGCGTCAGACGCTGGCGATCTATATGGGTACCGTGAAGGCGGCCGCGATCAGCGAAGCGTTAATCACGCACGGTCGTGCGCCATCCACGCCGGTAGCGGTCATCAGCCGCGGTACCCGCCAGGATCAGCAGGTGCTGACCGGCACCTTAGAACAACTTGAGGCGCTGGCCGCCTCAGCACCCACTCCGGCGCTGCTGGTGATTGGAGAGGTGGTCAATCTGCACGGGCAACTCGCCTGGTTTAAACATTCGGCACAGCAGGGGACTCGCGAGTCCGCCGTTGTCAATCTGGCTTGAGGGAAAATCATGGACCAAAAACGACTCACTCATCTGCGTCAGCTGGAGGCGGAGAGTATCCATATCATTCGCGAAGTGGCGGCGGAGTTCAGCAATCCGGTGATGATGTATTCCATCGGTAAAGATTCGTCCGTCATGCTGCATCTGGCGCGCAAAGCCTTCTACCCCGGCACGCTGCCATTCCCGCTGCTGCATGTGGATACCGGCTGGAAATTCCGTGAAATGTACGAATTCCGTGACCGCACCGTGAAGGCGATGGGCGCAGAGCTGCTGGTTCACCGCAACCCGGAAGGCGTGGCGATGGGGATCAACCCCTTTGTCCACGGCAGTGCCAAACACACGGACATCATGAAGACCGAAGGGCTGAAGCAGGCGCTGAACAAATATGGTTTTGATGCGGCCTTTGGCGGCGCACGTCGTGACGAAGAGAAGTCTCGCGCGAAAGAGCGTATCTACTCCTTCCGCGACCGTTTCCACCGCTGGGACCCGAAAAACCAGCGTCCTGAGCTGTGGCACAACTACAACGGTCAGATCAACAAAGGCGAAAGCATTCGCGTCTTCCCGCTGTCGAACTGGACCGAACTGGATATCTGGCAGTACATCTTCCTGGAAAACATCGAGATCGTGCCGCTCTATCTCGCCGCACCGCGTCCGGTGCTGGAGCGTGATGGCATGCTGATGATGATCGATGACGATCGCATCAACCTGCAGCCGGGCGAGGAGATCACCGAACGGATGGTGCGTTTCCGTACGCTGGGCTGCTGGCCGCTGACCGGCGCCGTAGAGTCGGAGGCGCAGACGCTGCCGGAGATCATCGAAGAGATGCTGGTTTCCACCACCAGCGAGCGTCAGGGCCGCGTGATCGATCGCGATCAGTCCGGTTCGATGGAACTGAAAAAACGTCAGGGTTATTTCTAAGGAGACGCCAGATGAATACCGTAATTGCACAACAGATTGCCGACCAGGGCGGCGTTGAAGCCTGGCTGACCGCGCAGCAACACAAAAGCCTGCTGCGTTTTCTGACCTGCGGCAGCGTGGACGATGGAAAAAGTACCCTGATCGGTCGTCTGCTGCATGACACCCGTCAGATCTATGAAGATCAGCTCTCCTCGCTGCACAACGACAGCAAGCGTCACGGCACCCAGGGTGAGAAGCTGGATCTGGCACTGCTGGTGGATGGCCTGCAGGCGGAGCGTGAGCAGGGCATTACCATCGATGTGGCCTACCGCTACTTCTCAACCGAAAAGCGTAAATTTATCATCGCCGACACGCCGGGCCACGAGCAGTACACCCGTAACATGGCGACCGGCGCTTCAACCTGTGACCTGGCGATCCTGCTGATCGACGCGCGCAAAGGCGTGCTGGATCAGACCCGCCGTCACAGCTTTATCTCGACGCTGCTGGGGATCAAACATCTGGTCGTGGCGATCAACAAGATGGATCTGGTGGAGTACAGCCAGGAACGCTTCGAACAGATCAAACAGGATTACCTCGATTTTGCGGCCCAGTTGCCGGAGGATCTCGACATCCGCTTTGTGCCGATGTCGGCGCTGGAAGGGGACAACGTCGCCTCTGCCAGCCAGACCATGCCGTGGTACAGCGGCCCGACGCTGCTGGATGTGCTGGAAACCGTGGAGCTGAAGCGCGTCGTCGATCATCAGCCAATGCGTTTCCCGGTGCAGTACGTCAACCGTCCGAACCTGGATTTCCGTGGCTATGCCGGTACGCTGGCGTCGGGCAGCGTGCAGGTGGGACAGCGTGTGAAAGTGCTGCCTTCCGGCGTCGAGTCCACCGTTGCGCGCATCGTCACCTTTGATGGCGATCTGCAGGAAGCGGGCGCTGGCGAGGCGATCACGCTGGTGCTGCAGGATGAGATTGATATCAGCCGCGGCGATCTGCTGGTTGACGCTGGTGAAACGCTGACGGCGGTTCAGTCGGCCAGCGTTGACGTGGTCTGGATGGCAGAGCAGCCGCTGCAGGCCGGTCAGAGCTACGACCTGAAAATCGCCGGTAAGAAGAGCCGTGGCCGGGTGGAAAAGGTGCTGTATCAGGTTGAGATCAACTCGCTGGAGACGCATCAGGTCGATGCGCTGCCGCTGAACGGCATCGGTCGCGTTGAGATCACCTTTGATGAGCCGATGGTGCTCGACAGCTATCAGCAGAACCCGGTAACCGGCGGCATGATCTTTGTCGATCGCCTGAGCAACGTCACCGTCGGGGCTGGCATGATCCATCAGCCGCACCTGGATGCGCCGGTTAACAGCGGTGAGTTCAGCGCCTTTGAACTGGAACTGAATGCGCTGGTGCGCCGCCACTTCCCGCACTGGAATGCGCGTGATCTGCTGGGCGGTCAGTAATGGCCGTGCATGATGAGAACGTGGTGTGGCATGATCATCCGGTGACCCGCGCCTCACGCGAGCAGCAGCATGGCCATCAGGGGGTGGTGCTGTGGTTTACCGGGCTGTCTGGCTCGGGTAAATCGACCGTTGCGGGCGCGCTGGAGCAGGCGCTGCATCGCATCGGCGTCAGCACCTATCTGCTGGACGGTGATAACGTGCGTCACGGCCTCTGCCGTGACCTCGGTTTCAGCGATGATGACCGCAAAGAGAATATCCGGCGGGTCGGCGAAGTGGCGAAACTGATGGTGGATGCCGGGCTGGTAGTGCTGACGGCCTTTATCTCGCCGCATCGCGCCGAGCGGCAGATGGTGCGCGATCTGCTGGAACCGGGGCAGTTTATCGAGGTGTTTGTTGATACGCCGCTGGCGGTGTGTGAAGCGCGCGATCCCAAAGGGCTCTATCGAAAAGCGCGCGCCGGTGAACTGCGTAATTTTACCGGCATTGACAGCGTTTACGAGGCACCGGACAGCCCGGAAATCCAGCTGGATGGCGAACAATTGGTTACAAAACTGGCGGCCCAATTGTTAGACCTGCTGCGCGACCGCGATATCATCAGATCCTGAAGAGACAGCGGCAGATCGCTTCTGATTTGCCGCCCTCGCTCCAACAGGATGCCTATGCAGAACATTACCCCAATGCTCGCCCGTAAAGATGATGCTTCCCGTGATGAGCCGCGCTCATTGCTGCCGGGCGGCGTGATCGGCTTTCTCGCTTACTGGTGCGCGCTGGCGATCCCTTTCCTGCTGTTCGGCTCTAACACGCTGTTTTTCTTTCTTTATACCTGGCCATTCTTTCTGGCGCTGCTGCCGGTCGCCGTGGTCACGGGCATCGCACTGAGCACGCTGCTCAGCGGTCAGTGGCTCTGGGCTGCGCTCGCCACGGTGATTATCGTGGTGACGCTCTTCTGGCTGATGTTCTCTTTTCTCTCCGGCTGGTAAGCCCTCTCTCCGCCTGCACTGATGTGCAAACGCATCGGCAGGTTACAAATCTTTTCCCTAAGAATCGGCACTGATTCATATTTTGCGCAGACACAGCGCAAAGCGCGCCATTTTCGCCGCTGGTGTGGAGTCCTGTGCAAAGTTATGGGATGATTGGGCCGTTTTTAGGGGGCGGGATGGGAAAACTGACGTTACTGTTACTGGTGCTGCTGGGCTGGCTGCAATATTCGTTGTGGCTGGGGAAAAATGGCATCCATGACTATACGCGCGTCAATGATGATGTCGCGGTGCAACAGGCAAACAATGCCAAACTGAAATCGCGCAACGATCAGCTGTTTGCCGAAATTGACGATCTCAATGGCGGCTCGGAAGCGATCGAGGAGCGTGCACGCAATGAACTGGGCATGATTAAGCCCGGTGAGACTTTCTATCGTCTGGTGCCTGACCAGAACAAACGCAACGCGCAACTCTCTGCGCAAAACCAACAACGATAAAACATGAACACTCTGGCCTCCCTTGCGGATGTGATTGCCGTGGTGCCCGCTGCCGGGATCGGCAGCCGCATGCAGGCAACCTGTCCGAAGCAGTATCTGACGATTGGTCAGCACACCCTTCTGGAACACAGCATTGCCCGTCTGTTTTCCCATCCTGCTATCCGACAGGTTATTGTCGCCCTCAGCCCCGACGATCAGTACTTCAGTTCACTGCCGCTGGCCCAGGATCCGCGTGTGCTCCGGGTGACGGGCGGTGAGACGCGTGCTGAATCGGTGCTGGCTGGCTTACAGGCCGCTCAGGGTTCCGCGTGGGTGCTGGTCCATGACGCCGCGCGTCCCTGCCTGCATCCCGACGATCTTCAGCAACTGCTGAATGTGCGTCAGCAGAGTCACGTCGGCGGCATTCTGGCCGCGCCGGTGCGCGACACCATGAAACGGGGCGAGCCGGGCAAAGCGGCGGTCGCCCACACGGTGGAACGCGATGACCTCTGGCACGCCTTAACGCCGCAGTTCTTCCCGCATGCGCTGCTTACCGCCTGCCTGACGCGGGCGCTGGCCGAAGGTGCCACCATCACCGATGAAGCCTCGGCGCTGGAGTACTGTGGCTACCATCCGCTGCTGGTCAGCGGACGCAGCGATAACATCAAAGTCACCCGGCCAGAAGATCTGGCGCTGGCGGCATTTTATCTCAGTCAGATTCAATTAAAGGAGAGCGCATGATGCGTATCGGTCACGGTTTTGACGTTCACGCCTTTGGCGGAGAAGGTCCGTTAGTGATTGGCGGTGTGCGGATCCCATTTGAGCACGGTTTTATCGCCCATTCGGATGGTGATGTGGCGCTGCATGCGCTCACTGACGCTCTGCTGGGGGCCGTCGCGATGGGCGATATCGGCAAACTGTTTCCCGACACCGATCCCGCCTTTAAAGGCGCGGACAGCCGGGGCCTGCTGCGCGAGGCCTGGCGTCGTATCGAAGCCAAAGGCTATCGCATCGGCAATGTGGACGTCACGATTATCGCGCAGGCACCTAAAATGCTGCCGCATGTGCCGCAGATGCGAATCAATATTGCAGAAGATCTGGGCTGCCATATGGATGCGGTCAACGTGAAAGCCACCACCACCGAAAAGCTGGGCTTTACCGGGCGCGGTGAAGGGATCGCCTGCGAGGCGGTGGCCTTACTGTTGAAAGCAGACAGCCAATGAATCTGACTTACCTGCACGGTGCGCCCGCCGCCTCTGGCGTCATCAAGGCGAAGCCGGAAGACTTTGTGGTGGTGGAAGATCTGGGTTATGGCCCGGATGGGGAAGGTGAGCATCTGCTGGTGCGCATCCGGAAAGTGGGGGCTAACACCCGCTTCGTGGCGGAAGCGCTGGCAAAATATCTTGGCGTACCTGCGCGCGATCTCAGCTATGCCGGAATGAAAGACCGCCACGCGGTAACAGAGCAGACACTCTGTTTTCGTCTGCCAGGCAATACCATGCCCGATCTGCGCGGTTTCGCGCTGGAAGGCGTAGAGATTCTGCAGGCGGTACGTCACAAGCGTAAGCTGCGCATCGGTGCGCTGGCAGGCAACGCCTTCCGGCTGGTCATTCGTGAAATCAGCGACCGTGATGCCGTTGAAACCCGGCTGGCGCAGATCTGCGCGGCGGGCGTGCCGAACTATTTCGGTGAGCAGCGTTTTGGTCGCGGTGGTAACAATCTCGCGATGGCGCAGAAGTGGGCGCGCAATGAGATCACCCTGCGCGACCGCAACAAACGCAGCCTGATGCTCTCTGTCGCGCGCAGTGCGCTGTTTAATCAGGTGACCAGCGCACGTCTGCAGCAGCAGGGTGGACTGACTCAGGTGCTCAACGGCGATGCACTGCAGCTGACCGGGCGCGGCAGCTGGTTTGTCGCCCAGCCCGATGAGCTGGCTGAGTCGCAGCGCCGGGTCAACCAGCATGAGCTGCGCATTACCGCGCCGCTGCCGGGGCGGGGCGAGCCAGGCCCGCAGGCGGAGGCGCTGGCCTTTGAACAGCAGGCACTGGCGGATGCCACGCTGCTGACCGGACTGCTCGAACGCGAGAAAGTGGACGCCGCACGCCGCGCGATGCTGGTGGTGCCGCGCGATATGCAGTGGCACTGGCAGGATGCGGCGACACTGGCGCTGGCGTTCTGGCTGCCCGCCGGCAGCTTTGCCACCAGCGTTGTCCGGGAACTGCTGACTTACGCGGACTCGCCCGACCAGCCTGATGAATAAGCATTGCCGCAACCTGACCCGCTGTGTGGGTAATGTTGCGGCAAACCCCCGTCGTCCTGTGATTTACGCCTACCACTTCCTCGCGTGCCTCGCTAGAATGCAAAAATCGCTGTCCATGTCCCACCTGTCGCCATGCCGTTCAGACAGGTTCAGTTACAGCGACCAGTCGAATAAAAAAAGGTCAGAACGAAATGCGGATATTGCTCAGCAACGATGACGGCATTCATGCGCCAGGGATTCAGACTCTGGCGAAAGCCCTGCGGCAGATTGCTGACGTGCAGGTGGTTGCCCCCGATCGTAACCGAAGCGGTGCCTCGAACTCATTAACCCTGGAAACGCCTCTGCGCACCTTTACCCATGAAAACGGCGATATCGCGGTTCAGATGGGCACGCCGACCGATTGTGTCTATCTGGGGGTGAATGCACTGATGCAGCCGCGTCCCGATATTGTGGTGTCAGGCATTAACGCCGGTCCCAATCTGGGTGATGATGTGATCTACTCCGGCACGGTGGCGGCCGCGATGGAGGGGCGGCATCTTGGCTTACCGGCCATTGCGGTGTCGCTGAACGGCCACGAGCACTACGCGACGGCGGCGGCGGTGGTCTGCGCCATCCTCAGGGCGCTGACCCATGAACCGCTGCGCACGGGCCGTATTCTCAATATCAACGTTCCCGATTTGCCACTGGCAGAGCTTAAAGGCATCCGCGTTACGCGCTGCGGCAGCCGTCATCCTGCCGATCAGGTGATTGCCCAGCAGGATCCGCGCGGCAATACCCTCTACTGGATTGGCCCGCCCGGCGAACAGCTGGATGCGGGGCCGGATACGGATTTCGCCGCCGTGGATCAGGGCTACGTGTCTGTCACCGCGCTGCACGTCGACTTAACGGCGCACAGCGCGCAGGATGTGCTCAGCGACTGGCTGACCAAAGCTGAGGTAAACCTGGCATGGTGAACCGGCGTATCGAGACATTGCTGTCACAACTGCGTCAGCAGGGCATCGACGATGAAAATCTGCTGAAGGCCATGAGTGACGTGCCGCGTGAGCGTTTTATCGACGAGGCGTTTGAGCACAAAGCCTGGGACAATGTTGCTCTGCCTATCGGCTCCGGACAGACGATTTCTCAGCCCTATATGGTGGCGCGAATGACCGCACTGCTGGCGCTAAATCCGCATTCGCGGGTGCTGGAGATTGGCACCGGCTCCGGCTATCAGACGGCGATTCTGGCCCATCTGGTCGATCACGTCTATTCCGTGGAGCGCATTAAAGGGCTGCAGTGGCAGGCTAAACGCCGTCTCAAGCAGCTGGATCTGCATAATGTCTCCACCCGCCACGGCGATGGCTGGCAGGGCTGGCCGTCGCGTGGCCCGTTCGATGCCATTATCGTCACGGCGGCACCGCCGGAAATTCCGATTGCGCTGATAGCACAACTGGCAGAAGGCGGCATTATGGTGCTGCCGGTTGGCGAGGATCAGCAGGTACTGAAGCGCCTGCGTCGTCAGGGTGAAGATGTCGTGGAGGAGATCATCGAGCCGGTGCGTTTTGTGCCTCTGGTACAGGGCGATCTGGCCTGACCTTCTACGTATTTCTTCACAACTGTTTCATGGCACCACGTAGCTGATGTTGTTACTATCCGGTTTATTGAATAAAAACGCAGATTTTACCGCGCCATGCAGAGCATTCTGCTGGCAGGTACAGTGAAACACACAGAACAGCGCTGCCATCACGGGGGATTAATGAGCACGGGAAGCACACTTTTTCAGTTACGCCGTCTGGCGGCTCTTTCACTGGTAGGTTTCTGGCTGGCAGGATGCAGCTCTGGCGACAATTCTCAGGCGCCCATCAGTCGCGTCGGCGATGATGGCGGCATGCTGAATAGCCAGTCGGGCGGAGGCCAGGTTTCGGGTGGTATTCCTGCCGCACCCACTCAGGGACAAATGTTAAGCAGAAATTCAGCATCTGCCCCAGCCAGCGGTGGAATGATTAGTACCAGCAATAATGTTGAGACGCAGAATGGCCGTATAGTGTACAACCGCAGTTACCAGAATATTCCCAAGGGTAGCTACTCCGGTGAAACTTATACCGTTAAGCGCGGAGACACATTGTTTTACATTGCCTGGATTACCGGCAACGATTTCCGCGATTTAGCCCAGCGCAACAACGTTCCTGCGCCATACAGCCTGAATGTCGGACAGACTTTACAGATTGGAAATGGGTCGGGCCAGCCGATTACCGGTGGAAATTCCATTACCGCTGCTGATGCAACGCAGGGCGGGGTTCCGGCGGCACCACAAATTAAATCTCCTGCTGTTGCACAGCAACCTGTTATTACGTATTCTGATGATTCGGGAACTTCGGGTGGCAGCAAACTGTTGCCTTCGAAAGGAGCAAATGTTGCAACGACAACAGCTCCAGTGATTACCGCACCCCCTACGGTTAGCAGCACAACCAACAGTTCAACGCCGGTCGGAAGCTGGCGCTGGCCGACTGATGGGAAGATTATCGATAACTTCTCTGCCGCCGAAGGTGGCAATAAAGGCATCGATATCGCCGGGACACGCGGACAATCTGTGGTTGCCACGGCTTCAGGACGCGTGGTGTACGCAGGTAACGCACTCCGGGGTTACGGTAATTTAATCATCATTAAACACAATGATGATTACCTGAGCGCCTACGCCCACAACGATACAATGCTGGTCCGGGAACAACAGGAAGTTAAGGCGGGGCAAAAGATCGCTACCATGGGTAGCACCGGAACCAGTTCAGTCAGATTACATTTTGAAATTCGTTACAAGGGGAAATCCGTAAACCCGTTGCGTTATTTACCGCAGCGATAATCCGGCAGAACACAACAGCTTTATGTTCTGCCCTGGAATCACGGGTAGGAGCCGCTTATGAGCCAGAATACGCTGAAAGTAAACGAGTTACATGAGAACGCGGAATTCGATGAGAACGGAGCTGAAATTTTTGACGAGAAGGCTCTCGTTGAAAACGAAGCCAGTGATAGCGACGTAGCGGAAGAAGAGTTGCTATCACAGGGTGCGACGCAGCGTGTCTTAGATGCGACGCAGCTCTATCTTGGGGAGATTGGCTATTCTCCGTTGTTAACGGCAGAGGAAGAAGTGTTCTTCGCTCGCCGTGCATTGCGGGGTGATATCCCTTCCCGTCGCCGTATGATTGAAAGTAACTTACGCCTGGTGGTAAAAATCGCCCGTCGTTACAGCAATCGTGGTTTAGCCCTGCTGGACCTGATTGAAGAAGGTAACCTCGGTCTGATTCGCGCCGTTGAGAAATTTGACCCGGAGCGCGGGTTCCGTTTTTCAACGTATGCCACCTGGTGGATTCGTCAGACTATTGAACGGGCGATCATGAATCAAACCCGTACCATTCGTCTGCCGATTCACATCGTGAAAGAACTGAATGTTTATCTGCGTACTGCGCGTGAACTTTCCCACAAGCTTGACCATGAGCCGAGTGCGGAAGAGATCGCTGAGCAGCTGGATAAACCGGTTGATGATGTAAGCCGCATGTTGCGTCTCAACGAACGCATCACCTCAGTCGATACGCCGTTAGGCGGAGATTCTGAGAAAGCGCTGCTGGATATTCTGGCCGATGAAAAAGACAACGGCCCGGAAGACACCACGCAGGACGATGATATGAAACAAAGCATCGTCAAATGGCTGTTCGAACTGAACGCCAAGCAGCGTGAAGTGCTGGCACGTCGCTTCGGTCTGTTAGGCTATGAAGCTGCAACGCTGGAGGATGTGGGTCGTGAAATCGGCTTAACCCGCGAGCGTGTACGTCAGATTCAGGTTGAAGGTTTGCGCCGTCTGCGCGAAATCCTGCAGGCGCAGGGCCTCAACATTGAAGCACTCTTTCGTGAATAATCGTCACTAAGCCATTCGGCTGACTGACGCGAAAAGCGGTGGTGAAAACCACCGCTTTTTTTATGCCTGCGGAAAAGTGAGACGTGATCGGAAGGCGGAAAGCAGGGAAGAACCGCACCGCATGGCGGCGCGGCAGAGTGTCAGACCAGCGACTTAAGACGGTAAATCCAGTCGAGAGCCTGACGCGGTGTCAGCGTATCCGGGTCCAGTGCTTCCAGCGCCTCTACGGCAGGCGATGTCTCCTCAACCAGCAGCGGCAGCTGAGACCCATCCACGGTCGAGGACGCGGCGTGGCCGGACACCGTTTCCAGCTCCTTCAGCTTGTTCCGCGCCCGCTTAATCACCTCTTTGGGCACGCCAGCCAGCGCGGCCACGGCCAGACCATAGCTCTTACTCGCCGCGCCATCCTGTACGCTGTGCATAAAGGCGATCGTCTCTCCATGCTCGACGGCATCCAGATGGACGTTGACGACGCCCTCCATTTTTTCCGGCAGGGTGGTCAGCTCAAAGTAGTGCGTAGCAAACAGCGTCATGGCCTTGATGCGGTTGGCCAGGTTCTCGGCGCAGGCCCAGGCCAGCGACAGACCGTCATAGGTTGAGGTGCCACGGCCAATCTCATCCATCAGCACCAAACTGTTTTCGGTGGCGTTGTGCAGGATGTTGGCGGTTTCCGTCATCTCTACCATAAAGGTCGAACGGCCGGAGGCCAGGTCATCAGCCGCCCCGACGCGGGTAAAGATGCGGTCCAGCGGGCCAATCAGCGCCTCATCGGCGGGCACAAAACTTCCCGTCCAGGCCATCAGCGCAATCAGCGCCGCCTGCCGCATATAGGTACTTTTACCGCCCATATTGGGCCCGGTAATAATCAGCATCCTGCGCTGAGGCGCCAGCGACAGCGGGTTGGCAATAAACGGCTCTTTCAGCACCTGTTCAACCACAGGATGGCGACCGCCGCTGATTTTAATCCCGGCTTTATCCTGTAATACCGGACGGCAATAGTTAAGCGTCCAGGCGCGTTCCGCCAGGTTGCTTAGCACATCCAGCTCAGCCAGCGCCGCTGCACTCAGCTGCAGATCTTCAAGATGGGGCAGCAGCTGGTCGAACAGCGCCTCATAGAGACTTTTTTCCAGCGACAGGGCTTTGCCTTTGGAGGTGAGGACTTTGTCTTCATACTCCTTGAGTTCCGGAATGATGTAGCGCTCGGCATTTTTCAGCGTCTGACGGCGTACATAGTGCATCGGAACCTGATGGCTCTGCCCGCGGCTGACCTGGATGTAATAGCCGTGTACGCCGTTAAATCCGACCTTCAGGGTATCCAGCCCCAGCTTCTCGCGCTCACGGACCTCCAGCCTGTCGAGGTAGTCGGTGGCACCATCGGCCAGCGCGCGCCACTCATCCAGCTCCGCGTTGTAGCCGGGGGCAATTACGCCGCCGTCGCGGATCAGCACCGGCGGTGACTCGATAACCGCCTGCTCCAGCAGCTCGCGCAGTGCGGCAAACTCGCCCATGCGGGTACGCAGCTTCTGCAGCAGAGGAGCCTGCACATCGGCCAGCAGCCGGTTAAGTTCCGGCAATTGCTGGAAAGCGTGACGCATGCGGGCCAGATCGCGCGGGCGGGCGGTGCGCAGAGCCAGACGAGCCAGAATACGCTCCAGGTCGCCAACCTGACGCAGCACCGGTTGCAGTGCTTCGCTGAGGTTCTGCAGCTCGGCAATCGACGCCTGGCGCTGGGTTATCGTCTCCACATCACGCAGCGGCATATGCAGCCAGCGCTTCAGCATCCGGCTTCCCATTGGCGTGACCGTTTTATCCAGCACGGCCGCCAGGGTATTGTCGGTGCCGCCTGCCATGTTCTGAGTGATCTCCAGATTACGGCGGGTGGCGGCATCCATGATAATGCTGTCCTGCTGCCGCTCCATGCTGAGTGAGCGGATATGGGGCAGCGTGGTGCGCTGCGTATCTTTGGCATACTGCAACAGGCAGCCCGCCGCGCTCAGTCCCAGGTGCGCACTCTCCACGCCGAAGCCGTTAAGATCGCGGGTGCCGAACTGCAGATTAAGCTGCTGACGCGCGGTATCGATCTCAAACTCCCACAGCGGACGGCGGCGCAGGCCGCGTCGCTGGTCGATCAGTGACATCGCCTGAAAATCTTCGGGGTAGAGCAGCTCCGCGGGATTGGTGCGCTGCAACTCGGCCGCCATGGTTTCGGCATCGGCGGGTTCGCTCAGGCGAAAGCGGCCTGAACTGATGTCCAGAGTGGCGTAGCCAAAACCGCGCGGGCTCTGCACAATCGCCGCCAGCAGATTGTCATGCCGCTCCTGCAACAGCGCCTCATCACTGATAGTGCCGGGGGTCACGATGCGCACCACCTTGCGCTCAACCGGCCCTTTGCTCAGCGCCGGATCGCCGATCTGTTCGCAGATGGCAACCGATTCACCCAGCTGCACCAGCTTAGCCAGATAGCCTTCAACCGCATGATGGGGCACACCAGCCATCGGAATCGGTTCACCTGCGGATGCACCGCGTTTGGTGAGTGAGATCTCCAGCAGTTGTGAGGCGCGCTTAGCGTCGTCATAAAACAGCTCGTAGAAGTCACCCATCCGGTAAAACAGCAGAATGTCAGGATGCTCTGCCTTGAGGCGCAGGTACTGCTGCATCATTGGCGTATGAGAAGGAAAGTCCTTTTCGGTTGGCTCTTGCATAAGGTTTTAACTCATCTTTGCTGCGGTAAAGTTCTGGCGGTCAACGCCCATGAAACCGAAAGGGATTAGCGTCGGCGCGCAGGATGACCCGATGATAACGAATAGGGCAGGGCATATGCCAGCCTGACGCGGTGCTGCGATCCTGACCGGGTGAAACCTGACAGGCATCCTGGCAAATGTGGCGGCGGCTGGCGACAGAAAAGTCGCGGTTTTCACCTCCCTGCGCGATTGCTGCGAGACGGCTCGCGGTTTATGCCGCCATTCAGCGGGCCAGACCGCCACAGGATTGCTTCAGGGCGTGGTCCTGGTCAGTGCAGCCCGTTCTGCAACGCCCAGACAGCGGCTTCGAGCCGGGATTTGAGGTTCATCTTCTTCAGCAGGTATTTGACGTGAACCTTGACGGTGCTTTCGCTGATCGCCAGTTTGCGGGCAATGGCTTTGTTCGTCATCCCGTCACTGATCAGTTGCAGAATGTCCCGTTCACGCCGGGTCAGCTGACTGATGTCGCGCGGCCGCGCAGGCTGCGCTTCACGCAGTCGGGCAACCAGAATCGGCGTCAGCGCCTCACTCAGGACAATCTGACCGGCCGCCGCCTGATACAGGGCTTTCAGCAGGGCTTCCGGCTCCATATCTTTCAGCAGATATCCGTCAGCGCCGCGCTTCAGTGCGCTGACGACATCCTCCTCGTTATCTGAGACGCTGAACACCACCACCCGACCGGACAGGGCCATTTCGCGTAACTGCGTCAGGACATCCAGACCGTTCAGACCGGGCATGTTGAGATCGAGCAGGATCAGGTCAGGATCGTGCTGCTGAGCCAGCGCCAGCCCCTCGGTGCCGTTACCGGCTTCGGCCACCACCTGCAGTCGCGGATCCAGTTCCGTCAGCTGCTTCAGCCCGCTACGCAGCATGGGATGATCGTCAATCAATAAGAGCGTGTATTTCTCAGCCGTCACAATCTCTCCTGTTTCTGTCAGACCGCCAGCGTCGCGCAGACGACGAGGCCTATTTTAACGGGGAAGCAGGGAGGCCACATACCCCCAAAGGACTACTCCTTTATTTCCATCTGACCCTCCCCCGGCGGGGGCGGTGGAGAGGTGCGTTTAAACCTTATGATTTATAAGGATTATCGTTTTCCGGTCCGCTACTTAACCGGGATGAGCCGGAGCGGCCGTGCGCGGGCAACCTGCCTTGCCGTTGATTTGTGTCAAGCAAGCGGGCAGGACGGATACGCAGGATATGCACAATTATTATTCTGCTGATGAGAGATCTATGACCCAATCTGCCCCTTTGCAAACCCCGACGCGCGGCGCCTTAATTCAGGACTGGCAGCCGGAAAATGAAGCGTTCTGGCAGGCGCGTGGTAAACGTATCGCCAGCCGTAATCTGTGGATTTCTGTGTTCTGCCTGCTGCTGGGCTTCTGCGTCTGGATGCTGTTCAGCACCGTTGCGGTTAACCTGAATAAAGTTGGCTTTAACTTCAGCACAGAACAGCTCTTTTTGCTGACCGCGCTGCCTTCTGTCTCCGGGGCGCTGCTGCGGGTGCCTTACTCTTTCGTCATTCCCATCTTCGGCGGACGCCGCTGGACCGCTTTCAGTACCGGTATCCTGATCATCCCCTGCCTGTGGCTCGGCTTCGCCGTGCAGGACAGTCAGACCTCCTTCGCAACGTTTATGGTAATTGCCCTGCTGTGCGGCTTCGGCGGCGCAAACTTCGCCTCCAGCATGGGTAACATCAGTTTCTTCTTCCCCAAAGCCCATCAGGGCGGCGCGCTGGGCATCAACGGCGGGCTGGGCAACCTCGGCGTCAGCGTGATGCAGTTCGTCGCACCGCTGGCGATCTCCTGCGCGATTTTTGCGTTTGCGGATAAAGGCCACGTTACCGTCGCCGGTGAGAGTATCTGGCTGGAAAACGCCGCCTGGATCTGGGTGCCGTTCCTGGCGGTCGGCACACTCGCGGCCTGGTTTGGCATGAACGATCTGGCGGCGGCGAAATCTTCGCTGCGTGAACAGCTGCCAGTGCTGAAACGGCCGCACCTGTGGGTGATGGCGCTGCTCTATCTGGCGACGTTCGGATCCTTTATCGGCTTTTCTGCCGGTTTTGCCATGCTGACCAAAACCCAGTTCCCTGGCGTGGTGATCATGCATTACGCCTTTTTCGGGCCGTTTATCGGCGCGCTGGCGCGTTCCGCAGGCGGCATCATTTCTGACCGTTTTGGTGGTACGCGCGTCACCCTGATCAACTACGTGCTGATGGCGCTGTTTGCCGCGCTGCTGTTCCTGACGCTGCCGGGTGACGGACACGAAGGCTCGTTCATCGCCTTTTTCGCCATTTTTATGGGCCTGTTCCTGACCTCCGGTCTGGGCAGCGGCTCTACCTATCAGATGATTGCGGTCATCTTCCGCAAACTGACGCTGGAACGCATCAAAGCCGAAGGCGGTGACGATGCGCTGGCTCAGCGTGAAGCGGCAACCGAGACCTCGGCGGCGCTGGGCTTTATCTCTGCGATCGGTGCGCTGGGCGGCTTCTTTATCCCGCAGACCTTTGGCCTGTCGCTCGCTATGACCGGCTCACCTGCCGGCGCAATGAAAATCTTCCTGGTCTTCTATCTCTGCTGCATCGCGGTGACCTGGCTGGTTTACGGGCGAAAAGCGCGCGCCTGATAACAACAAGGCCGGTGTGGCGCACCGGCACCATTTTCCTTTCTGTGTCGCGACAGATACAGAGTCAGCAATGTCATACCAGGCCTTCAGGAGTATTCCGGATGAGCAAGTTTCTTGATCGATTTCGTTATTTCAAACAGCTGGCCGAGCCCTTTTCCGGCCAGCACGGCCAGACGCTCAACAGTAACCGCGACTGGGAAGAGGGTTACCGCAGCCGCTGGCAGCACGATAAAATCGTGCGCTCAACCCACGGCGTGAACTGCACCGGCTCATGCAGCTGGAAAATCTATGTGAAAAACGGACTGGTCACCTGGGAGACCCAGCAGACCGACTATCCGCGCACCCGGCCCGATCTGCCCAATCATGAACCCCGTGGCTGTCCACGCGGAGCCAGCTACTCCTGGTATCTCTACAGCGCGAACCGCCTGAAATATCCGCTGATGCGTAAGAAGCTAATCCAGCTATGGCGGGAAGCAAAAGCGCAGCACCACGATCCGGTTGACGCCTGGGCGTCCATCATCAGCAACCCGGAGAAAGCCCGCAGCTACAAACAGGCGCGGGGACGCGGAGGCTTTGTCCGCTCCAGCTGGCAGGAGGTCAACGAGATGATCGCCGCCGCCAACATCTGCACCGCGAAGACCTTTGGCCCGGACCGCATCATGGGCTTTTCGCCCATCCCGGCGATGTCGATGGTCTCTTACGCCGCGGGCGCGCGCTATCTCTCTCTGATTGGCGGCACCTGCCTGAGCTTCTACGACTGGTATTGCGATCTGCCACCTGCGTCACCCATGACCTGGGGTGAGCAGACCGACGTGCCGGAGTCGGCCGACTGGTATAACTCCTCCTATATCATGGCCTGGGGTTCAAACGTGCCGCAGACCCGTACCCCGGATGCGCACTTCTTTACGGAGGTGCGCTACAAAGGCACCAAAACTGTGGCGGTCACGCCGGACTATGCCGAAGTCGCCAAGCTGTGTGACCAGTGGCTGAATCCGAAGCAGGGCACCGACAGCGCGATGGCGCTGGCAATGGGCCACGTCATGCTGAAAGAGTTTCATCTTGACCGTGAAGTCACCTATTTCCGCGACTACGTGCGCCGCTATACCGACATGCCGATGCTGGTGCTGCTGGAGCCGCGTGAGGGAGGCTACTATGCCGCAGGCCGTCAGCTGCGCGCCAGCGATCTGGTGGATGGACTCGGTCAGGAAAATAACCCGGAATGGAAAACCGTGGCGCTGAACCAGGCGACCGGTGAACTGGTTGCGCCGCAGGGCTCTATCGGCTTCCGCTGGGGCGAGAAGGGCAAATGGAATCTGGAGCAGCGCGATGGCCTGACACAGCAGGAAGTGGAGCTGCAGCTCAGCCTGCTCGGCAGCCACGACGAGGTGGTTGAGGTCGGTTTCCCCTACTTTGGCGGCATCACCCGCGAGCATTTCAACAGCGTTGCCCTGGATGAGATTCTGCGGCATAAGCTGCCGGTGAAACGGCTGCAGCTGGCGGATGGCAGTGAGGCGCTGGTCACCAGCGTCTACGACCTGACGCTGGCGAACTACGGCCTGGATCGCGGCCTGGAGGATGCCAGCTGCGCGCAGAGCTACGATGAGATCAAGGCCTATACCCCGGCCTGGGCCGAGCAGATCACCGGCGTCTCCCGTCAGAACATTATCCGCATTGCCCGCGAATTCGCCGAAAACGCCGAAAAGACCCGCGGTCGTTCGATGATCATTGTCGGTGCCGGTATGAACCACTGGTATCACATGGACATGAACTACCGTGGCCTGATGAACATGCTGATCTTCTGCGGCTGTGTCGGTCAGAGCGGCGGTGGCTGGGCGCACTATGTCGGCCAGGAGAAACTGCGTCCGCAGACCGGCTGGACGCCGCTGGCCTTTGGCCTCGACTGGCAGCGTCCGCCGCGCCAGATGAACAGCACCTCCTTCTTCTATAACCACTCCAGCCAGTGGCGCTATGAAACCCTGGCGACAGAGGAGCTGCTGTCACCGCTGGCGGATAAGCGCCGCTACACCGGCAGCCTGATCGACTTCAACGTTCGTTCCGAACGCATGGGCTGGCTGCCCTCCGCGCCACAGCTTAACGTCAACCCGCTGCACATCGCGGCACGGGCGAAAGCGGCCGGACAGTCGCCGCTGGCGTACACCGTAGAGAGCCTGAAGCAGGGCACCGTACGTTTTGCGGCCGAGCAGCCGGACGATCCACAGAACTTCCCGCGTAACCTGTTTGTCTGGCGCTCCAACCTGCTTGGCTCGTCAGGTAAAGGCCATGAGTACATGCTGAAGTATCTGCTGGGCACTGAAAATGGCATTCAGGGTAAAGACTTAGGCCAGCAGGGCCGCGAGAAGCCGGAAGAGGTGGAGTGGCAGGAGCAGGGGGCCGAAGGCAAACTCGATCTGGTGGTCACCCTCGACTTCCGTATGTCGAGTACCTGCCTCTACTCCGATGTCGTGCTGCCCACTGCGACCTGGTATGAAAAGGACGACATGAATACTTCGGACATGCATCCGTTTATTCATCCGCTGTCAGCCGCTGTTGATCCGGCGTGGGAGTCGAAAAGTGACTGGGAGATCTATAAAGGCATCGCCAGAGCGTTCTCCGATCTCTGCCCGGGCCATCTGGGGGTGGAAACCGATGTCGTCACGCTGCCGGTATTGCATGACTCGCCTGCGGAGCTGGCGCAGCCGTTTGACGCAAAAGAGTGGAAAAAGGGCGAGTGTGACCTGATCCCCGGCAAAACCGCACCACACATCATGGTGGTGGAGCGCGACTATCCGGCGACCTGGGAACGCTTCACCTCCCTGGGACCCCTGCTGGAAACCCAGGGTAACGGCGGCAAAGGTATCAGCTGGAACACCTGCAAAGAGGTCGATTTCCTCAAGCAGCTCAATTATGTCAAAGCGGCAGGCCCGGCAGCGGGTCAGCCCAATATCGACACGGCAATTGATGCGGCAGAGGTGATTCTGGCGCTGGCCCCGGAAACCAATGGGCAGGTGGCGGTAAAAGCCTGGCAGGCGCTGGGCGAGATCACCGGCCGCGATCACACCCATCTGGCGCTGAACAAGGAAGATGAGAAGATCCGCTTCCGCGACATCCAGGCGCAGCCGCGCAAAATTATCTCCAGCCCGACCTGGTCTGGTCTGGAAGATGAGCATGTCTCCTATAACGCCTGCTACACCAACGTCCATGAGCTGATCCCGTGGCGTACGCTGAGCGGCCGTCAGCAGCTCTATCAGGATCATGAGTGGATGCGCGCCTTTGGCGAGAGCCTGATGGTCTATCGTCCGCCTGTCGATACCCGCGCGGCGAAACCGTTACTGAACAGCAAACCCAACGGTAACCCGGAGAAAGCGCTGAACTTCCTGACGCCACACCAGAAGTGGGGCATTCACTCAACCTACAGCGACAACCTGCTGATGCTGACGCTGTCGCGCGGCGGACCGATCGTCTGGATGAGTGAAGATGACGCCCGCGAACTGGGCATTGCGGACAACGACTGGATCGAGGCGTTCAACGCCAACGGGGCGCTGACCGCCCGCGCGGTGGTGAGCCAGCGTATTCCGGCCGGGATGACCATGATGTATCACGCGCAGGAGCGCATCGTGAATATTCCCGGTTCGGAGATCACCAGTCAGCGCGGCGGGATCCATAACTCGGTGACGCGTACCTGCCCGAAACCGACGCATATGATCGGCGGCTACGCGCAGCTCTCCTGGGGCTTTAACTACTACGGCACCGTCGGCTCTAACCGCGATGAGTTTGTGGTGGTAAGAAAAATGAACAACGTTAACTGGTTAGATGGCGAGGGCAACGATGCCTGCCAGGGCAGCCAGCAGGAGGTAAAACCATGAAAATTCGTTCACAGGTCGGCATGGTGCTGAACCTCGACAAATGTATCGGCTGCCACACCTGCTCGGTGACCTGTAAAAATGTCTGGACCAGTCGTGAAGGCATGGAATATGCCTGGTTTAACAATGTGGAAAGCAAGCCGGGCGTCGGCTATCCGCACGCCTGGGAAGATCAGCAGAAGTGGAAGGGCGGCTGGATCCGTAAGATCAACGGCAGGCTGGAGCCGCGCATGGGCAGCCGCGTCGGCCTGCTGTCGAAGATCTTCGCCAACCCTGACGTGCCTGCGCTGGATGACTACTACGAACCCTTTGATTTTGACTACCAGCATCTGCACACAGCGCCCGCCGGTAAACATCAGCCGATCGCCCGCCCGCGCTCGCTGATCACCGGTCAGCGGATGAAAAAAATCGAAAACGGCCCGAACTGGGAAGAGATCCTCGGCGGCGAGTTTGCCAAGCGCTCGCAGGACAGGAATTTCGACAACATCCAGAAGGAGATCTACGGCCAGTTCGAGCACACCTTCATGATGTATCTGCCGCGCCTGTGTGAGCACTGTCTTAACCCGGCGTGCGTGGCGACCTGTCCGAGCGGCGCAATCTACAAGCGCGGCGAAGATGGCATCGTACTGATCGATCAGGATAAATGTCGCGGCTGGCGGATGTGCCTGACCGGCTGTCCCTACAAGAAAATCTACTTCAACTGGAAAAGCGGCAAATCAGAAAAATGTATTTTCTGTTATCCGCGTATCGAGGCGGGTCAGCCCACCGTCTGCTCGGAAACCTGTGTCGGCCGGATCCGTTATCTCGGTGTGCTGCTTTATGACGCCGACCGGATCGAACAGGCGGCCGCTGCGAAAAACGAGAAGGATCTCTATCAGAGCCAGCTGGATATCTTCCTTGATCCCAACGATCCGGTGGTGATCGCCCAGGCGCTGAAAGATGGCGTCGCGCAGAGCGTGATCGATGCGGCGCAACGCTCGCCGGTCTACAAAATGGCGATGGAGTGGAAGCTGGCGCTGCCGCTGCATCCTGAATACCGTACGCTGCCGATGGTCTGGTATGTGCCCCCGTTGTCACCGATTCAGTCGGCGGCAGATGGCGGCGCGCTGGCGCACACCGGCGTGCTGCCGGATGTAGAAAGCCTGCGGATTCCGGTTGAGTATCTGGCGAATCTGCTGACCGCCGGTGACACCGCGCCGGTGCTGATGGCGCTGAAGCGGATGCTGGCGATGCGTCACTACAAGCGCGCGGAAAGCGTGGAGGGAGAGCGGGATATCCGGGCGCTGGAGCAGGTCGGCCTGACCGAAGCACAGGCGCAGGAGATGTACCGCTATCTGGCGATCGCAAACTATGAGGATCGCTTTGTGGTGCCCTCCAGCCATCGCGAACTGGCAGGCGAAGCCTTCCCGGAAAGCAAGGGCTGCGGCTTCAGCTTTGGCGATGGCTGCCGCGGCAGCGACAGCAAATTTAACCTGTTCAACAGCCGCCGTATTGATGCTATCGACATCGGTAAGAAGACGACGCGCCCGGAGGATGCCTCATGATCACGCTGCGTATTGTGTCGCGCCTGCTCGACTACCCGGACGAGGCGCTCTTTACCCACGCCCGCGACCTGACGGAGGCGCTGGATAGCGCCTGCGAACTCAGCGAGCCGCAGCGCGCACGGCTGGCAGACTTTATTCAGCAGCTCTGCGCCCGGCCTCTGCTCGACGTGCAGGCTGACTACTGCGAACTGTTCGATCGCGGCCGCGCCACCTCGCTGCTGCTGTTTGAACATGTGCACGGGGAGTCACGCGACCGCGGTCAGGCGATGGTCGATCTGCTGGAACAGTATCGCGCCGACGGTCTGGAGCTGGACAGCAAAGAGCTGCCCGACTATCTGCCGCTTTACCTTGAGTATCTCGCCTGCAAAAGCGATGAGGACGCCCGTCAGGGGCTGGATGACATCGTACCGATTCTGGCACTGCTGACCGCCCGCCTTGAGGCGCGACAGAGTCCTTACGCCGACCTTTTCGCGGCATTGCTGGCGCTCTCCGGCAGCGCAGTGGATGCTGCGGCGCTGAAACCGCAGGTAGCGCAGGAGGCACGCGACGACACCCCGGCGGCGCTCGATGCCGTCTGGGAAGAGGAGCAGATTAAATTTCTCGGCGAACAGGGCTGTGTCCCGGCGCAGCAGGCGATGCATCAGCGTCGCTTCGCCGCTGCGGTCACGCCGCAGTATCTGGATATCGCCGCGGCCACGGCGCGTACCACTGGAGAATCAGCATGAATTTTATCAACACCTTCTTCTTCGATATTTACCCCTATCTCGCCGGGACGGTCTTCCTGGTGGGAAGCTGGCTGCGCTATGACTACGGGCAGTACAGCTGGCGCGCCGGTTCCAGCCAGATGCTGGACAAGAAGGGGATGCGCCTCGCCTCCAACCTCTTCCACATCGGCATCATCGGTATCTTCTTTGGTCATGCCGTCGGGATGCTGACGCCGCACTGGATGTATGAATCCTTTCTGCCGATCGATGTGAAGCAGAAGCTGGCGATGATCGCCGGTGGCCTGTTCGGTGCAATGACCCTGGCGGGTGGGGCGCTGCTGCTGAAGCGCCGGCTGACCAATCCCCGGGTGCGCGCCACCAGCAGCGTCGGTGACATTCTGATCATCACACTGCTGGTGGCGCAGGCCACGCTGGGCCTGCTGACCATCCCTTTTTCCGCTCAGCATCCGGACGGCAGTGAAATGATGAAGCTGGTGGGCTGGGCGCAGGCGGTGGTGACGTTCCACGCGGGTGCGTCTCAGCATCTGGACGGGGTGGCGCTGATCTATCGCATCCACATGGTGCTGGGAATGACGCTGTTCCTGCTCTTTCCGTTCTGCCGCCTGGTGCACATCTGGAGCGCGCCGGTTGAGTATCTGACCCGCCGCTATCAGCTGGTGCGAAACCGCCGCTAAACGCAGCCTGGCCGCGGGAAAAACCCTCCCCCGCGGCCATCGTGACCGCTCCCCTCATTGACGTTTTTTTAAGATTTTGACCTGTATGTCATGGTCCTGAACGTCTACTATTAGCGCATCTGAATTCACCCCTCGTTTATGGATAACCGATGCGTTTCAAGTTAGCCCTTCTTGCGTTTATTCCGCTTCTGGCTTCCTGCAGCAGCAAACCTGAAGTTCCTTCACAGCAGAAGATGCTGCCTGCACCGCAGGGCGGTTTTTTACTGCAGCCGGCGCACAGCGGACAGGCGATGTCTGGTGACTTCGCCGGTAATCCGGCAGCCGAACAGTTCATCGATAAGATGGTGGAGAAGCATGACTTTGATCGTCAGCAGCTGCACAACATCATCGGGCAGGCAAAACGACTGGATTACGTGCTGCGGCTGATGGATCGTCAGGCGCCGAGCTACACGCCTGCGCCGGGTCCTAACGGCGCCTGGATCCGCTATCGCAACAAGTTCATCACCCCGGACAACGTGCAGAACGGCGTGGCATTCTGGAATCAGTATCAGGATGCGCTGCAACGCGCGCAGCAGGTCTATGGGGTACCGCCGGAAATTATTGTCGGCATCATCGGCGTGGAAACCCGCTGGGGTCGTGTGATGGGCAAAACCCGCATTCTGGATGCGCTGGCGACCTTATCGTTTAACTATCCGCGCCGCGCCGCCTACTTCAGCAGCGAGCTGGAGACCTTTCTGCTGATGTCGCGTAAAGAGCAGGATGATCCGCTGGCGCTGAAAGGCTCGTTTGCCGGGGCAATGGGCTACGGTCAGTTTATGCCCTCTTCCTACAATGACTATGCGGTTGATTTCAACGGCGACGGTCATGCCAACCTGTGGGATCCGGTGGACGCCATTGGCAGTGTGGCGCACTACTTCCAGAAGCATGGCTGGCGCAGCGGCGAAAATGTGGCGGTTCCGGCCAGCGGCCAGGCGCCGATGCTGGAAGATGGCTTTAAAACCCGCTACAGCGTGAGCATGCTGGCGGCTTCCGGCCTGTCACCGCAGGGTTCGCTGGATGGAAACGATCAGGTCAGCCTGCTGCGCCTCGATCTGGGCACCAGCTATCAGTACTGGTACGGCTTACCCAATTTCTACGTGATCACCCGCTACAACCACAGCACCCATTATGCGATGGCGGTGTGGCAGCTGGGCGAGGCGGTGAGCAAGGCACGGCAGGGCGGTCTGTTATAAAGGCTGTCCTTATTAACTGTAAGGTTATATGATGACGCCCTTTTTCAGGCCACCGCGCCGCTGATACTTCCGGAGTCGTTATGTCTTTACCTGCCTGCCCAGCCTGTCACGCCGATTACACCTGGCAAGATGGCGATAACCTTAACTGCCCCTCCTGCGGTCATATCTGGACCGAGGGAGAAGGCGATAACAGCAACGCCACACCGGAAGTGCGTGATGCCAACGGCAATCTGCTGGCAGATGGCGACAGCGTAACGGTGATTAAAGATCTCAAGGTGAAGGGCAGCTCCTCATCGCTGAAGATTGGCACCAAAGTGAAAAGTATTCGTCTGGTCGAAGGCGATCACAACATCGATTGTAAAATCGACGGTTTTGGCCCGATGAAACTGAAGTCTGAGTTTGTGAAAAAGAACTGAGATCGGGGGGGCAGGGACGCGCCCGCTGTGTTCAGTACGGTTTTAGTTCCAGTCATCCCGCCTGCCGTGCAGCCCCTCTCTCTTTCCCGCGCCGTAACGCCACGATAATCGGTAAAGGTCTGCACTTTTTCGCTTTTCATCCGTCTGACTAAGCAGATGTCTCTGATAACCTGGTGAGAGGTCATGATGAAAGAGTGGGATCCCGTGCTGTATCGTAAATTTGAAGCGGAACGAACCCGTCCGGCCCGGGAGCTGCTGGCGCGCATCACGATGGAGCAGGTCGAGCGGGTTACCGATCTGGGATGCGGGCCGGGTAACAGCACTGAACTGCTTACTGACGCCTGGCCGCTGGCACAGATCACCGGGCTCGACAGTTCAGCGACGATGCTGACGCAGGCCAGAGAGCGCCTGCCGCAGTGTCGCTTTGTTCAGGCCGATATCCGTAGCTGGCAGGCGGATGCCCCGCAGCAGGTGGTTTATGCCAACGCTTCACTGCAATGGCTGGATAATCACTCCACGCTATTCCCTCATCTGGTTGCTCAGCTGGCGCCCGGCGGTGTGCTGGCCGTGCAGATGCCGGATAATCTGCAGGAGCCTTCGCATCGGCTGATGCGCGAGGTGGCGGCATCAGCGCGCTGGCGGCCACTGATCAACGCAGAGGCTGCTGAGCGCACGCAGCTGCTCTCCGCGGGTGACTATTACGATCTGCTGACGCAGGCGGGTTGTGAGGTCGATATCTGGCGCACCACCTATTATCACGTCATGGCCGATGCGCAGGCGATTATCAGCTGGCTGCGGGCCACCGGCCTCAGACCATTTCTGGCGAGCCTGGATGAGGCCGGACAGCGCGCCTTTCTGGCCGATTATCATCAGCGTCTTGTCACCGCCTATCCTGCTCAGGCGGATGGCCAGGTTCTGCTCGCCTTTCCGCGTCTTTTTATGATTGCGGTGAAAAAACGGTAAGCGCGGTGGAAAGTCTGCCGCAAAAATAGCGCAATCGTGGCGGATGACCTTGAAAAAGTGCGCTTTCTGCACCACCTTCAACCCACAGCTAAACGGAGAGATGCAATGGACGATCAGCAATTGCAGGCGCTCAGCGCCCGGATAGGGGAGCAACTGAAGCAGCGCAATGCCACTGTCACCTGTGCGGAATCCTGTACAGGCGGATGGATTGCCAAGGTGTTTACCGATATCAGCGGCAGTTCCGCCTGGTTCGAACGCGGGTTTGTGACCTACAGTAATGAGGCGAAACAGCAGCTGGTAAACGTTCAGGCGGCGTCGCTGGAACAGGCTGGCGCAGTCAGTGAAGTGGTGGTGCGCGAGATGGCGCTGGGGGCCCGCGAGGCTGCCCGTGCCGACTACGCAATTTCGGTCAGCGGCATTGCCGGCCCGGATGGCGGCAGTGCAGAAAAACCGGTAGGTACGGTGTGGTTTGGCTTTGCCGGGCCGCAGGATAACGTGTTGACTTTTCTGCAGCATTTCAGCGGCGATCGTGATGCCGTCCGCCGCCAGTCGGTGGCGTGGGCCCTGCAGACACTGTATGGCGAATTTCTGACAAATTAAACTTGATACTGTATGACTATACAGTATAATTGTCGGCAACAGAAAGAGTGCAGGCACCAACTGAGTGCGTGTTTACCCGGCTTGATTAGGAGTTGAAATGGCGATTGATGAAAACAAACAGAAGGCTTTAGCTGCCGCGCTGGGCCAGATTGAGAAACAATTTGGTAAAGGTTCCATCATGCGCTTGGGTGAAGACCGCTCAATGGATGTGGAAACCATCTCGACCGGTTCGCTGTCGCTGGATATCGCGTTAGGGGCTGGCGGTCTGCCAATGGGCCGTATCGTTGAGATCTACGGACCGGAGTCTTCCGGTAAAACCACGCTGACCCTGCAGGTCATTGCGGCGGCACAGCGTAAGGGTAAAACCTGCGCCTTTATCGATGCGGAACATGCGCTGGATCCGGTCTACGCCAAGAAGCTGGGCGTGGATATCGAAAACCTGCTCTGCTCACAGCCCGATACCGGTGAACAGGCGCTGGAAATCTGTGATGCTCTGGCGCGTTCCGGTGCCGTTGACGTCATCATCGTCGACTCCGTTGCTGCGCTGACGCCGAAAGCGGAAATCGAAGGTGAAATCGGTGACTCACACATGGGCCTCGCGGCACGTATGATGAGCCAGGCGATGCGTAAACTGGCGGGTAACCTGAAGCAGTCAAACACCCTGCTGATCTTCATCAACCAGATCCGAATGAAAATTGGTGTGATGTTCGGTAACCCGGAAACTACTACCGGTGGTAACGCACTGAAATTTTACGCCTCTGTCCGTCTCGATATCCGCCGTATCGGTGCGATTAAAGAGGGCGATAACGTGGTCGGCAGTGAAACCCGCGTGAAAGTGGTGAAAAACAAAATCGCTGCGCCATTTAAACAGGCTGAGTTCCAGATCATGTATGGCGAAGGGATCAACACCTATGGCGAGCTGGTTGACCTGGGCGTCAAGCACAAGCTGATCGAAAAAGCGGGTGCGTGGTACAGCTACAACGGCGACAAGATTGGTCAGGGTAAATCGAATGCGAGCAACTTCCTGAAAGAGAATGCTGCTGTGGCAAACGAGATTGATATGAAGCTGCGTGAGATGCTGCTCAACGGCGCGGATGAAAAAGTGGCAGCGGATAAATCTGCTGACATCGAAAACGCCGAAAGCGAAGCGAACGAAGACTTCTAATCACAACAGCGGGAGAGGCGAAAGCCTCTCCCGCTGTTTTTGCCTCCTCAGTGTCCTTTTCCGCCTTTCCTCTGTCCTGTTCTGTCGCCATAATCTCCTCTCTGTTTGTACAAGGAGCGCAGTATGACTGAATCTTCACAGCCTCAGGCTCAACCTGACGTCGTCTCTTACTCCCGCCTGCTTGACCGCGCGATGCGCATTCTGGGTCAGCGCGATCACAGCCGTGCCGAACTGGCGCGTAAGCTGCAACAGTCTGCTCAGCGTGCCGCATGGGCACAAAAGAAAGAGCCCGAAATTATCCCCGACGATCTGCTGGAGCAGGTGCTGGACTGGTGTCAGGAGAGTGGCTGGCTGAACGACGAACGTTTTACCGAACGTTTTATTCAGAGCCGAAGCCGCAAAGGTCTGGGATCACAGCGCGTGCGCCTTGAGCTGGCCCAGAAAGGTATTGATCGCGAGGCGATTGACCTCGCGATGGAGGAGACAGAGGTTGACTGGGCGGCGAGAGCGGCACAGATGGCGGAGAGAAAATTTGGCCATCCGCTACCCACTGAGTGGAAAGAGAAAGCGAAAGTGCTGCGCTATCTGCAATCGAAGGGCTTTAAGAGCGAGGATATCCAGTCTGTTTTCAGAAATTTTGATGACTAAAAGCCGATGTAATTTTACTTCCCACTGAAGAAATTTTATCTTATTCCCACTTTTTGTTCCTCTGGTCAGGCACCACGAAAAGTGGCTGCGCCGATCGGAGGGAACGTTCGTTAGCGTGATTCCAGGACATATATGAGCAAGAGCACTGCTGAGATCCGTCAGGCGTTTCTCGACTTTTTTCATAGCAAGGGACATGAGGTTGTAACCAGCAGCTCCCTCGTACCGAATAACGATCCAACGTTGTTGTTTACTAACGCCGGGATGAACCAGTTTAAAGATGTGTTCCTCGGTCAGGACAAACGTGACTATACCCGTGCGACCACGTCGCAACGCTGCGTTCGCGCAGGGGGTAAACACAACGATCTTGAAAACGTCGGTTACACCGCCCGCCACCACACCTTCTTCGAAATGCTGGGTAACTTCAGCTTTGGTGATTACTTCAAGAGAGAGGCGATTGGTTTTGCCTGGGAACTGCTGACGAGCGAACAGTGGTTCAGCCTGCCAAAAGAGCGCCTGTGGGTGACGGTTTATGAAACCGATGATGAAGCCTTTGATATCTGGGCGAACGAAATTGGTGTGCCGCGTGAGCGCATCATTCGCATTGGCGACAACAAAGGCAGCGCCTACGCGTCAGATAACTTCTGGCAGATGGGCGACACCGGCCCTTGTGGCCCGTGCAGCGAGATTTTCTACGATCATGGCGATCACATCTGGGGTGGCCCGCCAGGCAGCCCGGAAGAGGATGGCGATCGCTACATCGAAATCTGGAACATCGTCTTTATGCAGTTCAACCGTCAGGCGGATGGCACCATGCTGCCGCTGCCAAAACCGTCGGTTGATACCGGAATGGGCCTTGAGCGTATCTCCGCCGTTCTGCAACACGTCAACTCAAACTATGAAATCGACCTGTTCCAGAAACTGATTCAGGCTGTCGCGAAGGTGACCGGCGCGACCGATCTCAGCAATAAATCACTGCGCGTGATTGCTGACCATATCCGCTCCTGCGCATTCCTGATTGCGGATGGCGTAATCCCGTCGAACGAGAACCGTGGCTACGTGCTGCGTCGTATCATTCGTCGTGCGGTGCGTCATGGCAACATGCTGGGCGCCAAAGAGGCATTCTTCTACAAGCTGGTTGCGCCGCTGATCGAGGTTATGGGGGCCGCGGGTGAAGAGCTGCAGCGTCAGCAGGCTCAGGTTGAGCAGGTGCTGAAAAGCGAAGAGGATCAGTTTGCCCGTACGCTGGAACGCGGACTGGCGCTGCTGGATGACGAGCTGGAAAAACTGCAGGGCGACACGCTGGATGGCGAAATCGTCTTCCGTCTCTACGACACCTTTGGCTTCCCGGCTGATTTGACGGCGGATGTCTGCCGCGAACGTAACCTGAAAATCGACGAAGCGGGCTTTGAGCAGGCGATGGAGCAGCAGCGCCAGCGCGCGCGTGAAGCGAGTGGCTTCGGCGCAGACTACAGCAATGTAATCCGCATTGACGCGGCCTCTTCCTTTGAAGGTTACGAGCAGCTTGATTTAGCGGCCACGGTGAAAGCGCTCTATGTTGCTGGCGAGGCGGTGGATGAAGTGACCGCCGGTCAGGATGCCGTCGTTGTGCTGGATGAAACCCCCTTCTATGGTGAGTCGGGTGGTCAGGTTGGCGATACCGGGTTGCTGAAAGGGAAGAATGCTGAATTTAGCGTTCAGGACACACAAAAATATGGTCAGGCCATCGGTCATGTCGGTAAGCTGGCCGCAGGGCAGTTGCGTATCGGTGATCGCCTTGAGGCGCAGGTCGATGCGGCACGTCGTGCGCGTATCCGCCTGAACCACTCTGCGACCCACTTATTACACGCCGCATTGCGTCAGGTTCTGGGCGAACATGTGGCTCAGAAAGGCTCACTGGTTAACGACAAATATCTGCGTTTTGACTTCTCGCACTTCGAAGCGATGAAACCTCAGGAGATTCGCCAGGTCGAAGATATTGTCAATGCACAGATCCGCCGCAACCTGCCGGTAGAAACGGAAGTGATGGATCTCGACGCGGCGAAGTCTAAAGGTGCGATGGCTTTATTTGGCGAGAAATATGACCAGCGCGTACGTGTTCTGACTATGGGTGATTTCTCTGTTGAGCTGTGCGGGGGAACCCATGCTGCACGGACCGGTGATATTGGTCTGTTCCGCATTCAGGCTGAATCAGGCACAGCGGCCGGTATTCGTCGTATTGAAGCGATTACCGGTGAAGCTGCGCTGGCCCAGGTCAATGCGCAGAGCAGCCAGCTGCACGATCTGGCGCAGCTGGTCAAAGCGAACAGCAGCAATCTGAACGAGAAGGTGCGTGGTCTGGTCGATCATGTCCGTGCGCTGGAGAAAGAGTTGCAGCAACTGCGCGATCAACAGGCCGCGCAGGAGAGTGCTTCACTGAGCAGCCAGGCTGTTGATGTGAAGGGCGCGAAACTGCTGGTCAGTGAGCTCAGCAATGTCGAACCTAAAATGTTGCGTACCATGGTGGACGATCTCAAGAATCAACTGGGGTCTGCGATTATCGTGCTGGCAACCGTGGCAGACGGCAAAGTGTCGCTGATTGCGGGCGTGACCAAAGATCTGACTGACCGCGTTAAAGCGGGCGAACTGATTGCCGGTCTGGCCCAGCAGGTGGGCGGGAAGGGCGGTGGTCGTCCTGACATGGCGCAAGCGGGTGGTAATGATGCTGAGGCGCTTAAAGGCGCTCTGGCAGGGGTAGAGAGCTGGGTCAACAGCCGCCTGTAATGAAATAGAATAAAGCATTGTATGAAGCGTCAGAACCCCGGTTCCGGCGCTTTTTAATACAGTGCCAGAGCAGCAAATGACAAAGTCAGGTTGATGTAGTGTATTTCGGCTAAACTAACTATCAGCAGAATGTATTGGCGCATCGATGCGCATAGGTGTCATTCTCACAGCCAATGTGCAGCGTTAAATGATGGATAATGCCGGGTGCCTGTACAAGCCCGACTCTTTTAATCTTTCAAGGAGCAAAGAATGCTTATTCTAACTCGTCGAGTTGGTGAAACCCTCATGATCGGTGATGAGGTAACTGTAACGGTACTGGGTGTGAAGGGTAACCAGGTTCGTATAGGGGTTAACGCGCCGAAAGAGGTTTCTGTGCATCGCGAAGAGATCTATCAGCGCATCCAGGCTGAAAAAACGCAACAAACCAGCGTTTAACGGATTCAGCGCCTCGCACATGTGCGAGGCGCTACCGCTTTCTGCAAAATTCCTGCCTTTCCTTCTCCTCTTCACGTCGCATTTTTGCCAACACGACCTGCTTTCAGTGTTGATAATTCACTCTTTTTGCCGTCATTTTGTCCCGATTGTGTGTGATTTGTGCAATCGAAAAAAGTTTTGGAAAAATTGTTTGACTTAAAAGTCCGGGAAAGTAATATGTGCGCCACGCAGTGCCGATGAGCAGAAACAAGTTCAGAAGCACGGTTCGAAAGAAAGCGTAAGGTGAGGTGGCCGAGAGGCTGAAGGCGCTCCCCTGCTAAGGGAGTATACGGTCAAAAGCTGTATCGAGGGTTCGAATCCCTCCCTCACCGCCATTTTCGATGCATCCATAGCTCAGCTGGATAGAGTACTCGGCTACGAACCGAGCGGTCGGAGGTTCGAATCCTCCTGGATGCACCATATTTTCGGGTATGGCGAAGTGCCTCAGTGTGACATAACGCATTCGCGTTAAGACCGCACTAAGGAGGATAATGTTGCATCAGCAACGGCGCCACAGGGCGAAGCGTAAGCTGAGTCATCCTCCTGGATGCACCATCGAAAAGAAAGAAACAAAGCGAACTAGCAATTCCTTCATGGTGAGTAGTCAGCACCCTGCGTTGTACAAGAATTTGATTTATGCATCCATAGCTCAGCTGGATAGAGTACTCGGCTACGAACCGAGCGGTCGGAGGTTCGAATCCTCCTGGATGCACCATTCTTCGTATCATCCTCAGGTTGGTTTCTGTCAGTCCATAAAAAGTTACACCCTCAATGCATCCATAGCTCAGCTGGATAGAGTACTCGGCTACGAACCGAGCGGTCGGAGGTTCGAATCCTCCTGGATGCACCATTCTTCGTATCATCCTCAGATTACTTTCTGTCAGTCCATAAAAAGCTACACCCCTCAATGCATCCATAGCTCAGCTGGATAGAGTACTCGGCTACGAACCGAGCGGTCGGAGGTTCGAATCCTCCTGGATGCACCATATTCTCCCTTATGATCAGCCCCTCAGTGTGTCATAACGCAATCCGCGTTCAGATCGCGCTAAGGAGGATAACGTTGCGTCAGCAACGGCCCGCAGGGCGAAGCGTAAGCGGAGTCATCCTCCTGGATGCACCATATTCTCCCTTATGATCAGCCCCTCAGTGTGTCATAACGCAATCCGCGTTCAGATCGCACTCAGAAGGATAACGTTGCGTCAGCAACGGCCCGCAGGGCGAAGCGCAGGCTAAGTCATTCTGCTTTCAGTCATACCCGGTGCACCATGCCGTCTCAGCGCCTGAGCTACAGACCGGCTTTCCAGCCGCAATATCATGCGCAGCCAGCGTCGCAGAGATAACCTGAAATCTCTCTCACTCAGCTTCCCACTGGCTTTGCCGGCAGGGCTTTTCTCCCCGATGGCTGCCATTGATCCATCACCCGGACTTAAGCGGATAATGACGCCTGCCTGCTGCGATAACCTATCTGGTTTTGCTCTTCCTGCCCGTCTTATGGCGTGCGGCGCTGAAAAGATTGTCAAAAAATCGCTGCAAATTCGTACTGTTATGGCTGGGCGCAGACGATCACCTTTATCTGAAAAGAAAAATTGTTAATGCTTTCAAAGCATTTGCTGTTCATCCACCCTGGCGACAACCTGTCCACATTAGGCTAAAGTAATGTCTCGTTTGGTGAACGTCCGGAGTGACAATGTACGATCAATATGACGCCCTGATTTTCGATATGGACGGCACCATTCTGGATACCGAGCCAACCCATCGAAAAGCGTGGCGTCAGGTACTGGCGCGTTATGGATTGACGCTGGATGAAGCCCGTATCATCGAATTCAATGGCGCGCCCGCCTGGCGGCTTGCGCAGTTCATCATTGAGTCCAATCAGTCGTCACTCGACCCCCGTCTTCTCGCCGCAGAAAAAACAGCGGCAGTGAAAGCGATGCTGCTGGACAACGTGACACCGCTGCCTCTGCTGGAGGTGGCAAAAGCGTATCACGGGCGTCGTCCGATGGCGGTAGGGACCGGAAGCGAACATAGCATGGCAGAGGCGTTACTGACGCAGCTGGGTGTGCGTGCGCTGTTTTCGGCCGTGGTCGGTGCTGACGACGTAAAACATCACAAACCCGAGCCGGAAACCTTTTTACGCTGCGCCGAATTACTGGGCGTGGCACCGGCACGCTGTGTGGTGTTTGAGGATGCCGATTTTGGTATCCAGGCAGCAAAAGCAGCAGGCATGGCCGTGGTGGATGTCCGTTTACTGTGAGTGACATCTTCACCCTGGCCTCGATGTTCGGCAGTAGCTTTTTAAGTGCAACGCTCCTGCCAGGAAGTTCAGAAGCACTACTGATCGCATTTCTGATAGCAAAAAAGACATCAGTTTACGGGTTGCTTTTGGCCGCATCACTGGGAAACACCCTGGGCGGCTTAACCAACATTATTATTGGTCGCTTACTGCCGTTAAAACGTCAGGGGCGATGGCATGACACAGCAATGACGTGGTTGCACCGACTGGGACCCGCAGCACTGTTATTCAGCTGGCTGCCGGTGATAGGTGATCTGCTCTGCGTGCTCGCAGGCTGGTTACGTTTCGCCTGGCTGCCCGCGATGCTGTTTCTCGCTGTCGGCAAGACACTGCGTTATATCGTTATCGCGACTGCCACATTACAGGGGCTGGAATGGTGGCATTGATTCGCACAGATTCGAGGCTACGGTTAACATTATGCTGAACAAAAATAAATTATTATCACAGCGGGGGGGTAATGTGATCCCGGACGTATCTAAAGCGCTCTCCTGGCTGGAGGCGCATCCCAATGCCCTTAAAGGTATTGGCCGTGGCATCGAGCGTGAAACGCTGCGTGTGCAGGCAAATGGCGAACTGGCAAAAAGCGGCCACCCGGACTCTCTGGGGTCGGCGCTGAAACATGACTGGATCACCACCGATTTCGCCGAAACGTTGCTGGAATTTATCACGCCCGTCGACCACAGCATTGATCATATGCTGGCATTTCTGCGTGATATCCATCGTCACGTTGCGCGCGAACTGGGCGATGAGCGCATGTGGCCGTTCAGTATGCCCTGTGTGATCGACGATGCCGATAATATCGAGCTGGCGCAGTATGGCACCTCCAATATCGGGCAGATGAAAACGCTCTACCGCGAAGGGCTGAAAAACCGCTACGGCGCGCTGATGCAGACCATCTCCGGCATTCACTATAACTTCTCGCTGCCGCTCTCGTTCTGGCAGGAGTGGGCTGACGTGAAAGATCAGGAAAGCGGAAAAGAGACGATCTCCGCGGGCTATCTGCGCCTGATCCGTAACTATTATCGCTTCGGCTGGGTGATCCCCTATCTGTTTGGCGCATCACCGGCCATCAGCTCCAGCTTCCTGCAGGGCCGTGAGAGCGCGCTGCCGTTTGAAACCAATGACAAAGACACGATGTGGCTGCCCTACGCCACCTCGCTGCGTCTGAGCGATCTGGGCTATACCAATAAGTCGCAAAGCGCGCTCGGTATCACCTTTAACTCACTGGAAGGCTATGTCACGGCGCTGAAGAAAGCGATCAGGACGCCCTCCGAAGAGTATGCGGCGATGGGAACAAAAGATGCAGACGGCAACTGGCTGCAGCTGAATACCAACGTGCTGCAGATTGAAAACGAACTCTATGCGCCGATCCGGCCGAAGCGCGTGACGCGCTCGGGTGAAGCGCCGTCTGATGCGCTACTGCGTGGCGGGATTGAGTATATCGAAGTGCGTTCGCTGGATATCAACCCGTTCTCTGCCATTGGAGTCGATGAGAATCAGGTTCGCTTCCTCGACCTGTTCCTGATCTGGTGTACGCTGGCCGACGCGCCGGAAATGAGCGCGGATGAGCTGCAGTGTACCCGTAAAAACTGGAACCGGGTCGTGCTGGAAGGGCGTAAACCGGGGCAGAAAATTGCGGTGGGCTGTGGCGAAGCGGAACATTCGCTGGTCGAAGTGGGTAAAACCCTGTTTGCCGATCTGCGCCGCGTTGCTGAAGTCTTAGACAGTCACAATCAGGACAGCACGGAATATCAGCAGGTCTGCGATCAACTGGTAGCATCGTTTGACGATCCTGAGCTAACCTACTCGGCGCGTATCCTTCAGGCGATGAAGGACAACGGTGTTACCGGCACCGGCGTAGCACTGGCAGAACAGTATGCGCATCTGCTCTGTGAAGAGCCGCTGGAAGTCCTGACGGAAGACGATTTCACGCGTCAGGCGCAGGAATCAGTCGCGGCACAGCAGCAGCTGGAAGCGAGCGATAAGCTGGATTTTGAAGCGTATCTGGCGAGCCGGGAAGGGTAGAAAAGAAAAAGGCCACATCAATGTGGCCAAATTAACATCTCTGTTGTCAGGGATGATGATGATAACAAATGCGCGTCTTTCATATATTCAGACGTTGGGCGAACAGAAAAGTTTCATCGTTTTAAAAAAAATTCTCAGAACAGGAGGTGACGTATGCCACTACTGGACAGTTTTACCGTTGATCACACTATCATGGGCGCACCGGCCGTTCGCGTTGCCAAAACCATGAAGACTCCGCATGGCGATACGATTACCGTTTTTGACCTGCGTTTTTGCCGCCCGAACATTGATATCCTCACCGAGCGTGGCATCCATACGCTGGAGCATCTGTTTGCCGGCTTCATGCGTGATCACCTGAACGGTGACGGTGTGGAGATTGTTGATATCTCGCCAATGGGCTGCCGCACCGGCTTCTACATGAGCCTGATTGGTACACCGGACGAGCAGCGCGTCGCAAAAGCGTGGAAAGGGGCGATGGAAGACGTTCTGAAAGTAAAAGATCAGAACCAGATCCCGGAACTGAATGAATACCAGTGTGGCAGCTACAAGCTGCACTCACTGGATGAAGCGCAGCAGATCGCCCGCAATGTGCTGGCGCATGAGATTGGCGTCAACCGCAACGAGGATCTGAAACTGCCAGCCGAAAAGCTGAAAGCTCTGCAGATCTAGTTCGCGATTCCGCAATAAAAAACGCCGCATCATGACGATTGCGGCGTTTTTTTTGGCTTCAGGAACCGACCGATTTCTTCAGCGGTGTCTTCGGCGTGATGCGCACCTGCTTAATCATATTGTCCTGCACGTCGAGAATATCGACGTTGTAGTGGCCGATCTGCACCCGGGTGGCGATAGCCGGGATCTCCTCCAGCGCTTCCAGCAGCATGCCGTTGATGGTGCGCGCCTCCTGCTCCGGCAGATGCCAGTTAAAGGCTTTATTAATTTCGCGCACGTTTGCGCTGCCTTCAATCAGGACCGAGCCATCATTCTGCGGCATCACTTCTTCGGCCAGCGACGGTGACATTGAGGTGGTGAAGTCACCCACGATCTCTTCCAGAATGTCTTCGATGGTCACCAGTCCCTTGATGTCGCCATACTCATCCACCACCAGGCCCGCTTTCTTTTTGTTGCGCTGAAACTTCACCAGCTGGGTGTTGAGCGGCGTGCCTTCCGGGATGTAGTAGGTCTCATCGGCGGCGCGCAGCAGGGTCTCTTTGGTGAACTCTTTTTTCTCGGTCATCATGCGCCAGGCTTCGCGCACGCGCAGCATACCGACGCAGTCATCCAGCGAGTCGCGAAACAGCACAATGCGGCCATGCGGGGAGTGGCTCAGCTGACGCACCACGGATTTCCAGTCATCGTTAATGTTGATGCCCACAATCTCGTTACGCGGCACCATGATGTCATCCACGCTGACCTTCTCCAGGTCGAGCACCGACAGCAGCATATCCTGGTTACGGCGTGACATCAGACTCCGCGACTCATAGACGATAGTGCGCAGCTCCTCCTTGCTCAGCGCCGAGCTGATGGCTCCCTCGGTGCGGATACCCACCATTCTCATCAGCAGACGGGTAATCGAGTTGAGCAGCCAGACCAGCGGCAGCATAATGTATTGCATCGGCACCAGCAGCAGGCTGCTGGGAAAGGCGACCCGTTCAGGGTAGAGGGCGGCCACGGTTTTCGGCAGCACCTCAGCGAAGACCAGCACCACAAAGGTCAGGATACCGGTGGCGATCGCGACCCCTTCATCGCCGTGCAGACGCATGCCAACGATGGTGGCCAGCGCAGAGGCCAGGATGTTAACGAGGTTATTGCCAATCAGCACCAGGCTTAGCAGACGATCAGGACGACGCAGGAGTTTTTCAACCCGGCGTGCGGCACGGCTGCCGTTCTTGACCTGATGGCGCAGCTTATAGCGATTAAGGGTCATCATCCCGGTTTCCGACCCGGCAAACCAGGCAGAAACCAGTACCATGACGCAGAGAATGATAATCAGCGTGGTGGTTGAAACATGTTCCAACGCAGAACTTCCTTTTTAACGAGAGACAGGGACAAGCAGATGCTGGAGGATGCGACTGCCGAAGTAGGCCATGGTTAACAGCGCCGCACCGCTGCAGTTAAACCAGACGACGCGGCGACCACGCCACCCTTCATGATAGTGCCCCCAGAGCAAAACGATATAAACAAACCACGCGATGATTGAGAGAACGGCTTTATCGACGTTTTCAGCGCTGAAGAGATCCTGCATATAGAACAGCCCGGTGCAGAGCACCAGCGTCAGCAGCACGACGCCCACCTGGGTGATGTGAAACATCTTACGTTCGATGGTCAGCAGCGGCGGCATATCCTGCGTAAAAGCCAGGCGCTTGTTTTTCAGCTGGTAGTCGATCCATGCCAGCTGCAGCGCATAGAGCGCGGCGATAATCAGCGTCGCATAGGCGAACAGCGACAGGCCAATGTGGATCATCATGCCCGGCGTGGTTTCCAGATGCGTGATGAACGCATTGGGAACAAAGGTGGCGAAGGCGAGGTTGATCAGCGCGAAGCTGTAGACGATCGGCAGCAGCAGCCAGCCACGGTTGCGTGACGCCACGATGGTCATGATGGCGCAGATCAGCAGGCTGACCAGCGAGCCAATATTGAGCAGGCTTAAGTTCTGTCCGCTATCAATGGCGAAGATGCGTTGCTGCAGGGCAACCGCATGGGTGATCAGCGCCACACAGGCAGAGATCATCGCCATTCGCCGCCAGCCGCCATGACGCTTCAGCAGGCTGGGAATGATCAGGGCAAGGCTTAAGGAGTAGGCGAACAGCGCCACTATCGCGAAAACGAACATAGATCCTTTCAGGTTCAGTCAGATAAGGAAAAAGGCAGTATAGCGCCAGCCGGAGCAGGCTCCAAACGATCTGAGGGGCAATTGCAGAGATCGCCGGGGCTTCGTGTTATAATCCGCCGCATTCTGCCGATCAGGCGCCTCGCGATCTTTTTAAGTGAGAGACCATGTTTGATAATTTAACCGATCGTTTGTCGCAAACCCTGCGAAACATCAGTGGCCGCGGAAGGCTGACTGAAGAAAACATTAAAGACACCCTGCGCGAAGTGCGCATGGCGCTGCTTGAAGCCGACGTTGCGCTGCCGGTGGTGCGTGACTTCATCAACCGTGTGAAAGAGAGCGCGGTCGGCCATGATGTGAACAAAAGCCTGACGCCGGGTCAGGAGTTTATCAAAATCGTTCGTAACGAGCTGGTTGCGGCGATGGGTGCGGAAAACAACGCGCTGGACCTGGCCGCTCAGCCGCCTGCGGTCGTGCTGATGGCGGGCCTTCAGGGTGCCGGTAAAACCACCAGCGTCGGTAAGCTGGGTAAATTCCTGCGCGAAAAGCATAAAAAGAAAGTGCTGGTGGTCTCTGCCGACGTCTATCGCCCGGCGGCGATCAAACAGCTGGAAACCCTGGCTCAGCAGGTCGGCGTGGATTTCTGCCCCTCCGATCTCAGCCAGAAGCCGGTCGACATCGTTAATAATGCGCTGCGCGAAGCGCGTCTGAAGTTCTACGACGTTCTGCTGGTGGATACCGCCGGTCGTCTGCACGTCGACGAAGCGATGATGGAAGAGATCAAGCAGGTGCATGCCGCGGTTAAGCCGGTAGAAACCCTGTTTGTGGTCGATGCCATGACCGGTCAGGATGCGGCAAACACCGCAAAAGCCTTTAACGAAGCGCTGCCGCTGACCGGGGTTATCCTGACCAAAGTCGACGGTGATGCCCGCGGTGGTGCGGCGCTGTCGATTCGTCACATCACCGGCAAGCCGATTAAATTTATGGGTGTCGGTGAAAAGACCGATGCGCTTGAGCCGTTCTATCCGGACCGCATTGCGTCACGCATCCTCGGCATGGGTGACGTTCTCTCTCTGATCGAAGATATCGAAAGCAAGGTTGACCGCGATCAGGCCGAGAAGCTGGCGAAGAAGCTCAAGACCGGTGACGGTTTTGATCTTAATGACTTCCTTGAGCAGCTGAAGCAGATGCGCAACATGGGCGGCATGGCCAGCCTGATGGGGAAACTGCCGGGTATGGGACAGCTGCCTGACAATGTGAAGTCGCAGATGGATGACAAAGTGCTGGTGCGCATGGAGGCGATCATCAACTCGATGACCCGCAAAGAGCGCGAGAAGCCGGAAATCATTAAAGGCTCGCGCAAGCGTCGCATCGCGAACGGCTCGGGCATGCAGGTGCAGGACGTTAACCGCTTATTGAAGCAGTTCGACGACATGCAGCGCATGATGAAGAAAATGAAGAAGGGCGGCATGGCGAAAATGATGCGCGGCATGAAAGGTATGATGCCGCCTGGTTTCCCTGGTCGCTAAGTGTTCCACAAAAAAGCCTGGAAGGACGCGGTTTAGGTTGCTTTTTGCGCCAAAATGAGTAAAATTTTCGGGCTTTTTATATAGCACCCGGACCCCGTTCCTCGATGGGGGCCGGGTGTTTTATTAACTGAAGAGGATGTTATGGTAACAATTCGTTTGGCACGTCACGGCGCTAAAAAGCGTCCGTTCTATCAGGTCGTCGTCACTGACAGCCGCAATGCACGCAACGGTCGTTTCATCGAGCGCGTTGGTTTCTTCAACCCGATCGCATCTGGTCAGGCTGAAGCACTGCGTCTTGATATGGATCGTATCGAGCACTGGGTTGGCCAGGGCGCAACGCTTTCTGATCGCGTTAACGCGCTGGTCAAAGAAGCAAAGAAAGCAGCTTAATCTGTCACGGTGGTGAGCATGAGCAGACAACTTGCCGCACAGCCTCCTGTTAACCCAATCGTATTGGGTAAGATGGGAGCCGCCTACGGTATTCGCGGCTGGCTCAAAGTGTTTTCCTCCACTGAAGACGCTGAAAGCATCTTCGACTACCAACCCTGGTTCATCCAGCGCGCCGGTAAATGGCAGCAGGTCGAACTGGAAAGTTGGAAGCACCACAATCAGGACCTGATCATCAAAGTCAAAGGCATTGACGATCGGGATGCGGCGGCTCAGTTGACCAATTGCGAAATTCAGGTTGACTCGACGCAGTTGCCATCGCTGGAAGAGGGCGATTACTACTGGAAAGACCTTATGGGCTGCCAGGTGGTTAACCTCGAAGGCTACGAGATGGGTAAAGTCATCGATATGATGGAAACCGGCTCGAACGACGTTCTCGTCGTTAAGGCAAACCTGAAAGATGCATTCGGTGTTCAGGAGCGGTTAATTCCGTTTCTTGATGAACAGGTTATCAGGAAAGTCGATCTCTCTACTGGCGTCATTGAGGTAGATTGGGATCCTGGTTTTTGATCTCCGAATCGAACGGTAACGTAACGGCGAATACAATGTGGATTGGTGTTATTAGCCTGTTTCCAGAAATGTTTCGCGCTATTACCGATTACGGGGTAACTGGCCGGGCTGTAAAAAACGGTCTGCTCAGCATTCAGAGCTGGAGTCCGCGTGACTTCACGCACGACCGGCACCGTACCGTGGACGACCGTCCTTACGGTGGCGGACCGGGGATGCTGATGATGGTACAACCCTTACGGGATGCCATCTCCGCAGCGAAAGCAGCGGCAGGTGAAGGTGCCAGGGTGATTTATCTTTCACCTCAGGGTCGCAAACTGGACCAACAGGGCGTTTGCGAACTGGCGGCATGCAACAAGTTAATTCTTGTCTGCGGCCGTTATGAAGGTATTGATGAGCGCGTAATCCAGACCGAAATTGACGAAGAGTGGTCAATCGGTGATTACGTTCTCAGCGGCGGGGAACTGCCGGCAATGGCGATGATTGACTCAGTCGCCCGGTTTATTCCCGGCGTACTTGGCAAACAGGCGTCAGCCGATGAGGATTCGTTCTCGGACGGTTTGCTGGATTGTCCGCACTATACCCGACCTGAAGTGTTAGAGGGCATGGAGGTTCCGGCAGTATTACTGTCAGGCAACCATGCCGATATTCGCCGCTGGCGTCTGAAGCAGTCGCTAGGCCGTACCTGGCTGAGAAGACCTGAACTTCTGGAAAACCTGGCTCTGACTGAAGAGCAAGCAAGGTTGCTGAATGAGTTCAAGCGTGAACATCAGCAGCAACAAAACGATGATGCGGAAGAGTAATCTTCCCCGACTATCAGTTTACCCAGGATATGAGATTTAATTATGAGCAACATTATCAAGCAACTTGAACAAGAGCAGATGAAACAGGACGTACCTTCCTTCCGCCCGGGTGATTCCGTGGAAGTGAAAGTATGGGTCGTTGAAGGTTCTAAAAAACGTCTGCAGGCATTCGAGGGCGTGGTTATCGCTATTCGTAACCGCGGTCTGCACTCTGCATTCACTGTTCGCAAAATTTCTAACGGCGAAGGCGTTGAGCGTGTATTCCAGACTCACTCGCCGGTTATTGACAGCATCGCTGTTAAACGTCGTGGCGCTGTGCGTAAAGCCAAACTGTACTACCTGCGTGAGCGTACTGGTAAGTCTGCTCGTATTAAAGAGCGTCTTAACTAAGGTATCGCTAACGCGACATCTAAAAGTTAATAGCAAACAAGGGGTTGGCGTGATGCCAGCCCCTTTTTTATGTGCAGGTGTCAGCCAGATGGCAGCAGCTATCCGGCCTCCGGACGCTGAAAATGATAAATCGCGGTATTCACCGGCCCATCTTTTAACACGATCAGACCATAGCGACAGCCAATAAACTGGCCTCCACACTTCTCCGCCACACCCCGGCTGGCCAGATTCTCCTCTGCCGCCAGAATCTCGATCACCCGCGTTTCCGGACGTGAAAAACCCAGCGGCAGCAATGTGGCGACTGCGCGGCTGGCGATCCCCTGACGCTGGGCGTCACTGCGCACCCAGTAGCCGATGGCGCTGGTGTCGCCCGGGTGACGGGCAAAGCGTATCCCCGCGCCGCCCAGCAGCTGGTCATGCTGGTCGACAATCGCAAACTCTTCCGCTTCTTCCCGCAGGCGTTGCCAGTGGGTAAAGCGTATCCAGCTTTCCGCCTCATGAGGCTGATAGTCATGATGCGCCCAGGCCATCCAGGGGATCAGGCTGTCGAGTGAGGCGTTAACCGCAGTCGTAAAGGCGGGAACATCTTCTAACAGGAACGGACGCAGATGAAGATCCAGCGGGGAAGGGAGCATGTCATTGACCCGGTTCAGGAATGAATATCTTTATTCTGCCTGCAACCAACAGAAACACCAATGGCCTGCTGTGTAAACTTATGTTTACTATATTACTGGCAGAGGAGTGAATGAATTTTTTTATAATTACATGTTTAATAATGATTAATTAATATTTAATCAGGCTTGAGTATAGCAATGGTAATAAATATGTACACCTTATCTTGCACGCTGTATCTAATGTGATACAGTGTCTGCATTCCTCAACGAGGAGTCCACGACTGCCAATACGAGCCAAAGGATCGCCATCATGCAAAAAGACGCGCTGAACAATGTGCATATCGCCGGTGAACAGGTCTTAATCACGCCTGAAGAGCTGAAAGCGAAATTTCCACTGACCGCTGAACAGCAGGATCAGATTGCGGCTTCGCGCCAGACAATCTCTGACATCATCGCCGGGCGTGATCCGCGTCTGCTGGTGGTATGCGGACCCTGCTCCATTCACGACACGGAAGTGGCACTGGATTATGCGCGTCGTCTGCAGAGTCTCTCCGTACAGCTCAAAGATCAGCTCTATATCGTGATGCGCGTCTACTTCGAAAAACCGCGCACCACCGTCGGCTGGAAAGGACTGATCAACGATCCTTACATGGATAACTCGTTCGATATGGAAGCGGGTCTGCACATTGCGCGCCAGCTGCTGGTCAACCTAGTGGAAATGGGCCTGCCGCTGGCGACCGAAGCGCTGGATCCCAACAGCCCGCAATATCTGGGTGATCTGTTCAGCTGGTCTGCGATTGGCGCCCGTACTACAGAATCACAGACACACCGTGAGATGGCGTCGGGCCTGTCGATGCCGGTAGGCTTTAAGAATGGTACCGATGGCAGTCTGGGCACCGCGATTAACGCGATGCGTGCCGCCGCAATGCCGCACCGCTTTGTCGGCATCAATCAGGCCGGTCAGGTCTGTCTGTTGCAGACCCAGGGCAATCCGGATGGTCACGTCATCCTGCGCGGTGGTAAAGCGCCCAACTACGGTCCGGAAGATGTCGCACAGTGTGAAAAAGAGATGCTCAGGGCGGGACTGCGTCCGGCCTTAATGATAGATTGCAGCCACGGTAATTCGAATAAAGACTACAGCCGTCAGCCTGGCGTAGCGGAATCCGCTATTGCGCAGATTAAAGATGGGAACCGGTCAATCATTGGTCTGATGCTGGAAAGCCACATCAATGAAGGTAACCAGTCTTCTGAGCAGCCACGCAGCGAAATGAAATATGGCGTTTCCGTCACCGATGCCTGCATCAACTGGGAAGTGACTGAAACGCTGCTGCGTGGAATGCATCAGGATCTGCAGGGAGTGCTGTCGGCGCGTCTGTCACAAGAGGTGTAAGAGTAATGGTGGCTGAACTGACCGCGTTACGCGATCAAATTGACAGTGTGGATAAAGCGCTGCTGGAACTGCTGGCAAAACGACTGGAGCTGGTGGCCGAAGTCGGCGAGGTCAAAAGCCGCTACGGTCTGCCCATCTACGTGCCGGAGCGCGAAGCCTCCATGCTGGCTTCCCGCCGGAAAGAGGCGGAAGCACTGGGTGTGCCACCGGATCTGATCGAGGATGTGCTGCGCCGCGTGATGCGCGAATCCTATACCAGCGAGAATGACAAAGGCTTCAAAACCCTGTGTCCTGAACTGCGTCCGGTGGTGATCGTCGGCGGCAAGGGTCAGATGGGCAGACTGTTTGAAAAAATGCTCGGACTCTCAGGCTACACGGTCAAAACGCTGGATAAAGAGGACTGGGCGCAGGCCGATGCGCTGCTCAGTGATACCGGCATGGTGATTATCAGCGTACCGATCCATCTGACTGAGCAGGTTATCGCTCAGCTGCCGCCTCTGCCTGAAGACTGTATTTTGGTCGATCTGGCGTCGGTTAAGAACCGGCCTCTGCAGGCGATGCTGGCGGCGCATAGCGGCCCGGTACTGGGTCTGCATCCGATGTTTGGTCCGGACAGCGGCAGCCTGGCTAAACAGGTGGTGGTCTGGTGTGATGGCCGCCAGCCGGAAGCGTATCAGTGGTTCCTGGAGCAGATTCAGGTCTGGGGCGCACGTCTGCATCGCATCAGCGCGGTAGAGCATGACCAGAACATGGCGTTTATTCAGGCGCTGCGTCACTTTGCTACTTTCGCTTATGGTCTGCATCTGGCGGAAGAGAACGTCAACCTGGATCAGCTGCTGGCGCTCTCCTCGCCAATCTACCGGCTGGAGCTGGCGATGGTCGGGCGGCTGTTCGCTCAGGACCCGCAGCTCTATGCGGACATCATCATGTCATCAGAGAGTAACCTGGCGCTGATAAAACGTTACTATCAGCGGTTTGGTGAAGCGATTGCCTTACTGGAGCAGGGCGACAAGCAGGCCTTTATTGCCAGCTTTAACCGGGTAGAAGAGTGGTTTGGCGATCACGCAAAACGCTTCCTGGTGGAAAGCCGGAGCCTGCTACGCTCGGCGAATGACAGCCGTCCCTGACTGAACTGAAAAAGGCATCCCTGCGGATGCCTTTTCTTTTTTTATTCGCCCGGTTCCACCGGCACCACATTCTCGCTGGGATAGCAGCCCAGCACCTTCAGTGAGCGGGTCATGGTTTTCAGTTCCTGAAGCGCCTGCTGCATCCGTTCCGATTGCAGATTACCCTGCACATCAATGTAAAACATCTCTTCCCACGGATTGCCATTGATCGGGCGGGACTCAAGTTTGCTCATAATCAGGTTGTGCTGGCGCAGCACCATCAGCGCATCAACCAGCGCACCCGCCTGCTGACCGGTTGCCATAATCAGGGTGGTTTTGGCCGGAACCTGATCGGAGACCTCGATCGCTTTACGCGCCAGCACGATAAAGCGGGTATGGTTCTGCTGCTGATTAGCCAGATTGCGCTCCAGCACCTGCAGCTGATACAGCTCGCCTCCGGCTTCACTGCCCAGCGCCGCGACGGTGGGGGAGTTAAGCGCCGCCACCTTCTCCATCGCAGCCGCCGTGCTCTCGGTGTATTCGATTTTCCAGTGCGGGAAGCGGTTAATAAACTGGCTGCACTGCTGGAAAGGCTGAGGGTGGCTGTAGACGGTCTCGATCTGCTGTAAGTCGGTCGGGCCGTTTACCAGCACGCAGTGATCGATAGGGAGGGTCAGCTCGCCCACGATAGAGAGACTGGTCTGTTGCAGCAAATCATACACGTCGTTGATCGAACCGGAGCTGGTGTTCTCAATCGGCATCACCGCGTAGTCAGCGACGCCGTTTTCGACCTGTTTGATGATGTCATGAAACTTCAGGCAGCCCGACTCCACCATGCTGTCAAAATGGCGCGAGGCGTAGTTACGGGCGGCAAGATGGGAATAGGATCCTTTCGGGCCCAGGAAGGCGATACGGGCGGCATGCGCATGCGGATGGTTGAGGTTTTTTTGCAGCAGCGCCTGCTGAGTCAGGACGGAATCTTCAATCACCAGCTGAAAGAGGCGGGTAATATAGTGGGCATCCAGCTTGTGTGCTTTTCCCAGCACGATCAGATTTTCCAGCAGCGCGCGTTCACGCTCCACATCCCGAATCGGGCGATGCGTCGCCAGCTTCGCTTGTGCCACTTCCACGGCCAGCAGACGACGCTCGGCCAGTAGCGTCAGAAGTTTTTTATCCACTGCGCTGATTTTATCGCGTAGCGCCAGCAATGGATTGTCGGGATTCATAGGGCTCACCTGTATGCTATCCAATAAAAAAGCCTCCCGGTTGGGAGGCTTCGTTGTTCGTCTTCGCTTTCATTCTCACACGACGAATGGCCTCCCGTTCAGGGGAAGGTAAAAAAGAAAGCGAAGAAAAACAGGTCAGGTTTCATTATAACGTCCGAAGAGAGAGTGGACTGAGAGTAACCGTACTGCTCAAAAGCTGTCAATAAAAAACGCGCCCGGAGGCGCGTTAGCAAAATCAGGACTCTTCGCCAGCGGGTATGATGTCTTTTACGCTGGCACTGGCACGGCGCGCTTCAGACTTGTGCTGAACCTTATTCAGCTGACGTTCGAGCTTCGCGATCAAATCGTTGATGGCGGTATACATATCATCGTGCTTGGCACTGGCGACAAGGGTCCCGTTTGGTGTGTTTATAGTGGCGTCGGCCACGAATTCTTTGGGCTCTTTGGACAGGACAATATGCGGATTAATCAGGTCGGTTTGCCATTTTTCCAGCTTGGCGAGACGGTCTTCAACATGGCTTCGGATTGCCGGGGTGATCTCCATTTGTTTACTGGTAATGTTCAGAATCATTATGCTTACCTCTCTGTCATTTCCGTCTTGGTCCTTTCAGCATAGCGCGAAAAAACGGTAAATGTGAGATTCCGGTCACGTAAAAATGTCACTTTTTGTCAACAGAATCATTCTGCGAGAAAGGCAGAGAAACGGGCTGAAATGGCTTGAAGCGAAACGATTAACAGGGCATGCTTGATGAGTTGACACGCAGCGATCAGATCCAAATCTGACTGTTCTGTGAGCAAAAAAAGCAGCCATCGCAGGCTGCTTTTTTTTTGTGTCTGAAACCCGGTCGGGCTATCAGCTGTTATTCGCGGCGATGATTTTCGCCACTTTGTCGGCTTCAGCGTTCAGCTGCAGATTGCGGTAGGCATTTTCCATCAGCGGCAGGGCGTCATGAGTGGCCTGCGTATCCGGATAATCGCGCATCATCCCTTCAACACGGTTAACAACCGCGACATAGGCCTCACGCTTAGTATAGAATTGCGCCACTGAGAGCTCATATTTGGCCAGGCGATCTTTCAGGTAGACCAGACGTTTTTGCGCATCGGCCGCATACTGGCTGTTCGGGTAATTCCGCAGCAGCTGGGCGAAGTCGCGGAAAGCGTCACGGGCGTGCGTCGGATCCCGGTCAGAACGGTCAATACCAAAGAAGCCCTGCAGCGCGGAGTCATCCAGCGCCATATCCGTCAGACCTTTCATATAGATGACATAGTCAATGTTCGGATGCGTTGGATTCAGACGCATAAAGCGGGCAATGGCAGCCTGCGCCAGGGGCAGATCGGCATTTTTATAGTACGCGTAGATTAAATCCAGCTGAACCTGCTGCGCATAAGGACCGAACGGATAACGATTATCCAGCGCTTCCAGTTGCTTAATCGCAGCTTTAAAGTTACCGTCCTGCAGCTTTTGCTGCGCTGTGGCATAGATTTCAGAAGGCGGGCTGTCCGGTACCGCGTCATTTGAGCCGGAACAACCAACAAGTGCCAGGCTCAGTGTGGCAGCAGCCACCAGATGTTTCATACGCGTCATGACGAAGTGATTATCCTCAAATGTTATGGCGGAAGCTGTCCGTATAGCTCCCGGTAATGACCAGGTACGATAGCACATTATATTAAACGGCATCGCCGTGAAAACCCAACGTTAACGAAGAAGCTGTATATGGCACAACAAGTTCAACTCACCGCAACGGTATCCGAATCACAACTCGGACAACGCTTAGATCAGACTTTGGCGGAATTGTTCCCTGATTATTCACGTTCTCGCATAAAAGAGTGGATCCTCGATCGTCGCGTGACGGTAAACGGTGTGATGGTAGAGACACCGAAAGAAAAAGTGTTGGGCGGCGAGCTGGTCGCGATTGACGCTGAGATCGAGGAGGAACAGCGCTGGGAACCGCAGAACCTGCCACTCGACATCGTTTACGAAGATGAAGATATCATCGTCATCAACAAACCGCGTGACTTCGTGGTGCACCCTGGCGCCGGTAATCCGGATGGCACGGTGTTGAACGCCTTACTGCATCACTATCCTGCGATCAGGGATGTGCCGCGCGCGGGCATCGTACACCGTCTGGATAAAGATACTACCGGGCTGATGGTGGTGGCGAAAACCGTTCCCGCTCAGACCCATCTGGTGGACTCACTGCAGCGCCGCGAAATCACCCGTGAATATGAGGCGGTCGCGATTGGCACGATGACCGCAGGCGGTACGGTAGAGCAGCCGATTAGCCGTCACTCCACCAAACGCACCCATATGGCGGTCCATCCGATGGGCAAACCGGCGGTGACGCACTACCGCATTATGGAGCACTTCCGCGCACATACCCGTCTGCGTCTGCGTCTGGAGACCGGCCGTACGCACCAGATCCGCGTGCACATGTCGCACATCAGCCATCCGCTGGTGGGCGATCCGCTGTACGGTGGCCGTCCGCGTCCGCCAAAAGGCGCGTCAGAAGCTTTTATCAGCGCGCTGCGTGGATTCGATCGCCAGGCGCTGCATGCCACCATGCTGCGTCTCTATCATCCTATCAGCGGGATCGAAATGGAGTTTCACGCCGCGCTTCCGCAGGATATGGTCGATCTCATTGCGGCCCTGAAAGCGGATACCGAAGAGTTTAAGGACCAGATGGACTGGTGATGGAGCTGATCACGCCGCAATGGCCCGCGCCACGCCGTGTCCGGGCCTGCTCAACACAGCGCCAGGGAGGGGTGAGCGTCCCGCCCTGGCACGCACTGAATCTCGGCGGGCACGTTGGAGATAATCCCGAGGCGGTGGCGCAGAACCGACAGCGTCTGGTGACAGACGCGGGGTTGCCCGCCATGCCGCAGTGGCTGGATCAGGTTCACGGCACCGATGTTGTGCGGTTGACGGCAGGGGGAAGTGCGCCACTGCGTGCGGATGCCTGTATCACCGACCAGCCCGGCACTGTCTGTGCCATCATGACCGCTGACTGCCTGCCGGTGCTGTTCTGCTCGCAGGACGGGCACGAAGTGGCGGCGGCACATGCAGGCTGGCGCGGACTCTGCGCGGGCGTGCTGGAAAATACACTGGCACAGTTTCGTTCACCGCCCGGGCAGATTCATGCCTGGCTTGGACCGGCCATCGGGCCCGATGCGTTTGAGGTCGGTGCCGAGGTGCGGCAGGCGTTTGTTGCGCAGGACGCACACGCCGGCGCGGCTTTTCGTCCGGCGGGCGATCGCTTTTATGCCGATATCTGGATGCTGGCCCGGATGCGGTTACAGGCTGCGGGTGTACACTCCATCAGTGCCGACCCCCGTTGTACCTATACGCAGCGTGACGATTTCTTCTCCTTCCGTCGCGATGGGATAACCGGACGTATGGCAACTTTGATCTGGCTGTTATAACCTTACGCCATAAGACGGTCCAGTTAGCGCATTTTTTACTCAAATCTCAGGTCATTAACCTTGAAAATTTGAGGGATGACCTCATCTAATCTCCAGTAGCATTTTGACCTGTAATGGGAGGAATTATGCGTCTGGATCGTCTTACCAACAAATTTCAGCTGGCCCTCGCCGACGCGCAGTCCCTGGCTCTGGGACACGATAATCAATTCATTGAACCTCTGCACCTGATGAGCGCACTGCTCAGACAGGAGGGCGGATCCGTTTCACCTTTACTGACCTCGGCGGGTATTAACGTCGCGCCATTTGGCGCTCAGGTCGAGCAGGCTATCGATCGTCTGCCACAGGTAGAAGGCAGCGAAGCGGATGTGCAGCCCTCATCTGACCTCGTGCGGGTACTGAACCTGTGCGACAAACTGGCGCAGAAGCGCAACGATAACTTTATTTCATCCGAATTATTTGTTCTGGCTGCCCTGGAATCACGCGGCTCACTGGCCGACCTGCTCAAAGCAGCGGGTGCCACGCGCGAAAAAATCACCAGTGCGATTGAGCAGATGCGGGGAGGGGACAACGTGAACGATCAGGGGGCTGAAGATCAGCGCCAGGCTTTGAAGAAATACACTATCGATCTCACCGAGCGGGCAGAGAAAGGCAAACTCGATCCGGTGATAGGCCGTGACGAAGAGATTCGCCGCACCATCCAGGTGCTGCAGCGCCGGACAAAAAATAACCCGGTGCTGATTGGTGAACCGGGTGTAGGTAAAACCGCGATTGTTGAAGGACTGGCGCAGCGCATCATTAACGGCGAAGTGCCTGAAGGGCTGAAGGGCCGTCGGGTACTGGCGCTGGATATGGGGGCGCTGGTGGCCGGGGCGAAATATCGCGGCGAATTCGAAGAGCGTCTGAAAGGCGTGCTGAGCGACCTGTCAAAACAGGAAGGCAACGTCATTCTGTTTATCGACGAACTGCATACTATGGTGGGTGCCGGTAAAGCCGACGGCGCAATGGACGCGGGCAACATGCTTAAGCCTGCGCTGGCCCGGGGTGAACTCCACTGTGTCGGTGCGACCACACTCGATGAATACCGCCAGTACATCGAAAAAGATGCCGCGCTGGAGCGCCGTTTCCAGAAGGTCTTTGTGGCCGAGCCGAGCGTGGAAGATACCATCGCCATTTTGCGCGGCCTGAAAGAGCGTTACGAACTGCATCATCATGTGCAGATCACCGACCCGGCGATTGTCGCGGCGGCCACGCTTTCTCATCGTTACATCGCCGATCGTCAGTTGCCCGATAAAGCGATTGACCTGATCGATGAGGCTGCCTCCAGCATTCGTATGCAGATGGACTCGAAGCCCGAATCTCTGGATCGACTGGAGCGTCGCATCATTCAGCTGAAGCTGGAGCAGCAGGCGCTGAAGAAAGAGGCGGACGATGCCAGCATTAAACGTCTTGAAATGCTGGAGACGGAGCTCAGCCAGAAAGAGCGTGAATATGCCGAGCTGGAAGATGAGTGGAAGACAGAGAAAGCTTCACTCTCCGGTACCCAGAACATCAAGGCTGAACTGGAGCAGGCGCGTCTGAATTTAGAGCAGGCCCGTCGTCAGGGCGATCTCGCTCAGATGTCGGAGCTGCAGTACGGCAGGATCCCGGAACTGGAAAAACAGTTAGCAGCCGCGACCCAGGCGGAAGGCAAAACCATGAAGTTACTGCGCAACCGCGTAACGGATGTGGAAATCGCCGATGTGCTGGCGCGCTGGACCGGTATTCCTGTGGCACGAATGATGGAAGGGGAGCGCGATAAGCTGCTGCGCATGGAGCAGGATCTGCATGGCCGGGTCATCGGACAGGATGAGGCGGTGGAAGCGGTTTCGAATGCCATCCGCCGCAGTCGCGCCGGTCTGTCCGATCCTAACCGGCCCATCGGTTCATTCCTGTTCCTGGGTCCGACCGGGGTCGGTAAAACCGAGCTGTGCAAATCGCTGGCGAACTTCCTGTTCGACAGTGACGATGCGATGGTACGTATCGACATGTCCGAGTTTATGGAAAAACACTCGGTGTCACGGCTGGTGGGTGCCCCTCCGGGATATGTGGGCTATGAAGAGGGTGGCTATCTGACGGAAGCGGTGCGTCGCCGGCCCTATTCCGTGATCCTGCTGGATGAGGTCGAGAAGGCGCATCCGGATGTCTTTAACATTCTGCTGCAGGTGCTGGATGACGGACGTCTGACCGATGGGCAGGGACGGACGGTCGATTTCCGCAACAGCGTGGTGATCATGACTTCTAACCTGGGGTCAGATCTGATCCAGGAGCGGTTTGGCGACCTCGGTTACCCGGAGATGAAAGAGATCGTCATGGGCGTGGTCGGACAGCATTTCCGTCCTGAGTTCATTAACCGTATTGATGAAGTGGTGGTGTTCCATCCGCTGGCTGAGAAACATATTGCGTCTATCGCGCAGATCCAGCTGCAGCGGCTGTACAAGCGTCTGGAAGAGCGGGGCTATCAGCTGCATATCTCGGATGAGGCGCTGCGACTGCTGGCCGAAAACGGTTATGATCCGGTGTATGGTGCGCGTCCGCTGAAACGGGCGATACAGCAGCAGATCGAGAACCCGCTGGCGCAGCAGATTCTGGCTGGCACGCTGGTTCCCGGCAAAACCATCGAAATGGATGTGGAAAACAACACGATCACTGCCCACCAGTAAGTGGGTGCGTCAAAAAACGGGCCGCTGGCCCGTTTTTTTTGGCGTTTTGTGGGCTTTTTGCTTACTTTTGCCGCTTATTGGGTGCAAAGTGAACGGTTGGTAAAAAAGTTGTAGTTTACGCTTGCGCTATCTGAACCGTTCCCTATAATGCGCCTCCATCAACACGGCACACCGGCAACGGGAAGCGCGTTGAAGGCACAGGAGACTGCGCCGCCGGAGAAAACTTCTGAA